>JAZOCR010000001.1:0-3287 GCA_045596605.1 Eubacteriales bacterium
CCGAAAGCTGTGATTCGAGTGGTTCTATTCTGCGTCTTATGTGTCGTCTGTCCGTTTCAAGCTTTGTTTCACCGGGACCTCTTGCGCCCACTGCTCCGCTTGTGCCGCCCTGACGTGAAAGCTCTATACCTTTACCGGTAAGTCTTGGCGCAGTATACTTCAGCTGTGCTATTTCAACCTGAAGCTTACCCTCTCCAGTGACTGCGTGCTTTGCAAAAATATCAAGAATAAGCATCGTTCTGTCTATAACACGCACGTTGGAGTTTTCCTTTGAGTATGAAGAAATAAGCTCCTCGTTATTTCTTATCTGTGAGGGCGAAAGCTCGGTGTCAAATATTACAAGAGAAATGTCGTTATCCGCACAAAGCTTTGCCGCCTCCTGTACCTTTCCGCTTCCTATATAGGTTGCCGCCTCCGGCGACGCTTTTACTTGCGTAAGAATATAAAATTCCGTTTCGTCACATTCGCCCTCAAGAGCAGTTTCGGCAAGAAGTCTTAATTCCTCAATACCTGCCATAGCATCGCTTTCATCAGAGGTGCTTTTTATAAGAGTTATAAGAAGAACGCCCACACGCTTTTTTTCATACTTTTCATCAAAAATAATATTACCGTTCAAATTATTACCTTGCCTTTCAATTCCGGGAATAAAACTTAAAGCTTTAACATAAATATTCATCGTTAGTGTACCACGACATAATGAACGCACTGTGAACAGCTCTGATATATATGGGCTAAAAACAAACAATTTCAAACAAAAAAAGATAAAATTTTAAAAATACCCCTTTTCAAACGGCAGATTATATGTTATAATAGGTTGAAAATCAATATGGAGGTGTGCAAAATGGCATATAAGATTTCTGACGAATGCATCGGCTGCGGCGCTTGCGCTGACGTTTGCCCCACCGAATGTATCTCCGAAGCAGACGGCAAGTACGTTATCAACGCTGACGAATGTGTTGAGTGTGGTTCTTGCGCTGACACTTGCCCTGTAGAAGCTCCCAAGGCTGAATAATCCCGGGATACATACAAGGTAACGGACGAGTAAAAAGGTTAAGGGAACGTTCCGATGTGAGCGTTCCTTTAATTTTAAAAAAATTAAGTAAATAATAATTTCCCTTTGCGGAAACATAGAAAATAAAAAATAATAGAGGACTTTTATGGATAATATTAAAAAGATAGCTTCTCCCATGGAGCTCGAAAGCCTTAAAAACCTTATAAACTTTGAAAATTCAGGAAACAGCGAACCACTGGTAAAGCGTGAAAAAATCCTTGTTGACTTCACAAAGCCGGTCAGAAAAATAAGCCCCATAAATGAAACTTATAATTTTTATATAGATACAGACAGTGTTTTTAAAAATCCCGACGCCGACGAAAATGACCTTAGCAATTACGACTTTGCCAAGGTAGATGAAGATATAAAAGCTGTGACAGACAAGGGCGAAACCGTTATCTGCACTCTCTGCGCCGGCACATTTCCGGAAGATACAGAAAAATGGTCACGCATCTGCGAAAATATTATAGCACGATATAATAATATAAGCTATGTAGGAATATGGAGCAGACCTGAAATATCAACAAAGAGCATTTCTGAATTTTTCAAGCTTTATAAAACTACGGCAACTCATCTTAAAAAGTGCTTTCCTGATATAAAGGTAGGCGGTGCATCTTTTGAAGCTGCACTGAGCGATTATATCCACGAATTTCTCAATCTGCTTCTTAACGATAAAACAGTACCCTTCGATTTCTTCTCCTGGAACTGCAAGGCGTACAAGGTTGAGCAGATACTGAATGCAGCCTATGCCGCAAGAACTCTACTTGACAAATACGGCTTTGCCGACACCGAAAGCTTGCTTTCCGGTTGGAGCTATGAAAAAAAAGACGCCGCTCCGGATAAAAATAAAGCCGAAGCCGCTTCAATTAAAGGTGCATCATTTGTGGCAGGCACACTTGTAGGACTTTCCAAAATCCCCTGCGATGCCGCAAAATTCTGCGGTGAAGCATCCCACAAGGTTAAGCTTGCCTTTAAAGCCTTTGAAGCAATCGCATCTCTCGGCATTAAGGTCACAAGTGACACCGCCGCTGACCACGTATACGTTCTCGGTGCAAAAGACGACGATAAGGGCGCATTTATGGCTGTAAACTATAATCCTTACGAAGAAGGACAGCACGACTGCGTTTTTGAGCTAAAAGGAATTTTCGGAAAGAAATGCGAGATTTATCTTCTTGATAAAAACCACGACCTTGAAATGGTATACAGTGGCACAATACCTGAAAGCTACGTGCTTATGCCGGATTCTTTGATACTCGTAAAGCTTGTATAAAACATAAAAAATCCTCGTGAAATAATTTCACGAGGATTTTTATTATGCATATATCTTATGCCTTGTTTGCAGAACCGAAAAGTTCAATCTTTTCACGAACTGTAGCCTTGATTGCTTCAACACCGGGAGCAAGAACTTTTCTGGGGTCAAAGCCCTTGCCAGTGAGATCCTTGCCTTCTTCAATGTACTTTCTTGTTGCAGCAGCAAAAGAAAGCTGACATTCGGTGTTTACGTTGATCTTGGAAACGCCAAGGTCTATAGCCTTCTTGATCATATCAGCAGGAATACCTGTACCGCCGTGAAGAACGAGAGGCATCTTACCTGTCTTTTCCTGTACCTTTGCAAGAGTTTCAAATGAAAGACCCGCCCAGTTTTCGGGGTACTTACCGTGAATATTACCGATACCTGCAGCAAGCATTGTAACTCCAAGGTCTGCAATCATCTTGCATTCATCGGGATCAGCACATTCGCCCATACCTACAACACCGTCCTCTTCGCCTCCGATGGAGCCAACTTCTGCTTCGAGAGAAAGTCCCTTTTCGTTACATACATTTACAAGTTCCTTTGTCTTTTCGATGTTTTCTGCTATCGGATAGTGAGAGCCATCAAACATTACAGATGAGAAACCTGCTTCGATGCACTTGTAGCAAGCTTCGTATGAGCCGTGGTCAAGGTGAAGTGCAACAGGAACTGTGATACCAAGCTCCTTTATCATTCCCTTTACCATACCTACTACTGTTGTGTAACCACACATATACTTTCCTGCACCTTCGGATACACCAAGAATAACGGGAGAGTTCATTTCCTGAGCTGTAAGAAGAATAGCCTTTGTCCATTCAAGGTTGTTGATGTTGAACTGACCTACTGCGTAGTGTCCTTCCTTTGCCTTGGTAAGCATTTCTTTTGCCGAAACTAACATAATAACCTCCGTGTGCTTTTAAGTCGGAGGGCCAAGCGGTCTTAGGA
>JAZOCR010000002.1:0-4502 GCA_045596605.1 Eubacteriales bacterium
ATGTTTATTTTCATTGAAAATTACTTGCCTAAATGCAAACAGAATTACACAATGGGAATAAAAGTACTCTGGGCACTGGCAAACGAAGAAAACTGGAATAAAACTCACCGTTTTGCAGGCAAGGCATACGTCGTAGGAGGAATAGTCTTTATGCTCTGCTCCTTTTTGGGCGAAAACGCTCTGTTATATGCCCTCTTCCCCCTTGTTTTGATTGTTGCAGTACTTCCTGCTCTTTACTCCTATCTGCTTTACAAAAAGCACTTAAGAGACGGAAAATATACAAAGGAAGACTACGCTTTTTCCCTTAAAAAGCCCTACAAGCGTGCTTCTGTAATTATAACAATTGTGATAGTTGCCATTCTTATCGGCTGTCTATTTGTGATGTTCACAGGTAATATTGATGTAACGCTCGATGATGCTTCCTTTACGGTAGTGGCTTCATATTATGATGACATTACTTTAGAATACGACAGTATTGACAGCATCGAATATAGAGAAGAGGATATAGCCGGAATGCGCACCTACGGATTCAACTCTCCCCGTCTTTTATTAGGATACTTCAAAAATGACGAATTTGGAAACTACACGAGATATTCCTACACAACAAAGGAAGGCTGTATAGTAATAAAATCTGATGAAAAAATTCTTGTACTTGGGCTCAAAAGCGGAGAAGCTACAAAACAACTTTACAACGAGCTTCAAGCTGCAATAAATAATTAAAATGGTGACGTTATGAATGCAATATATACGGAAAATCTCACTAAATTTTACGGCAAATCACGAGGAATAACCAATGTAAGCCTTTTGGTTAGAGAGGGCGACTTCTTCGGTTTTATCGGACCTAACGGAGCAGGAAAAAGCACAACAATACGCACGCTGCTCGGACTTATTTCAAAAAGCAGCGGAAAAGCGGAAATATTCGGAAAAGACATAGAGAAGCATAAAAAAGAGCTTCTTTCTGATATTGGCTATATGCCCTCGGAAGCAAACTTTTATAGCGGGATGAAGGTTCGAGAGATTCTTGAATTCTCCGCAAAAATGAGAGGTAAAGACTGCAAAGACGAGGCAAATGTCCTCTGTGAAAGGCTGTGTCTTGACACATCAAAAAAGATATATGAGCTTTCCCTTGGTAACAGGAAAAAGGTTGGAATTGTCTGCGCTCTTCAGCACAGACCAAAGCTCTACATTCTTGACGAACCCACAAGCGGGCTTGACCCACTGATGCAAAGAGAGTTCTATTCTATTCTAAAAGAAAGAAACGAAAACGGTGCGACTGTATTTCTTTCATCGCACGTTCTTTCAGAGGTAGGCAGATACTGCAAAAATGCAGCTATAATCAGAGAGGGAAAAATTCTCGCCTGTGACGCAGTTGAAAAACTAAGCAACACGGGCGTAAAAAGAGTAACTCTCAGGGGTGCGGAAAAGCTTCCGGATATTCCGCAAATCAAAGACGTAAAAAATGACGGTGACACGGTTAATTTTCTTTACGGAGGAGAGCCTCACGATCTATTAAAAGAGCTCTCAGGATTAACCTTTGAGGACTTCACGGTAAGTGACCCCGACCTTGAAGAAATATTTATGCACTACTACGCAAAGGAGGATATATAAGATGACTGTTTTTTTTCAAGAGCTGAAAAGAAATAAACTCTCGCTCATTATCTGGTCGGCTGCTATATCCTTTATGCTTGGTATTTGCGTTATTATATACCCTGAAATGTCCTCACAAATGGGAGAAATAAGCGAAATGTTTGCGGATATGGGTAGCTTTTCTGCGGCATTCGGTATGGATAAAATAAATTTTGGAGAATTTTCCGGATATTTCGGCATTGAATGCGGAAACACACTGGGACTTGGCGGAGCGTTTTTCGCTGCAATCCTTGGAATTTGCGCTCTTTCAAAGGAGGAAAAGGACCGCACTGCTGAATTTCTTTTAACCCACCCGATATCAAGAAAAAGAATTATACTTGAAAAACTACTTTGCGCTTATTTTCAGATTGTAATTCTTAACCTTACAGCAATGGCGGTTACTTCCATTGCAATACTTGCAATAGGAGAAACAATAAAGCTTTCCACCTTATTCCTTCTGTTTTTGGGATATTTCTTACTTCAGATTCAGATATGCTCTATTTGCTTTTGTATATCAGCATATTTAAATGGAAACGGCCTTGGAATTGGTCTTGGCATTTCTCTCGCATTCTATTTCCTGAATATCCTTTCAAATCTTTCAGAAAAAGCAGAAATTCTAAAATATATTAGTCCTTTCTCTTACAGTGACGGCTCAGCAATTGTTTCAAGCAATGAGCTTGAAATAAAGTATCTTGCAGTGGGGCTTACATTAGCAGTAATAGGGATTGTTCTTGGGTTTATAAAATACTCTAAAAAGGATATTGCTTGATAAGCAATATAAAACAGTTAAGGCATCGCATTTGCGATGCCTTTTTCTTATTCAAACCTTATATCTCCAGTATCAGTTTCAATTTCACATTTGCCGCCGGTCATAGATTTCGGTACATTAACCTTTCCTGTATCTGTTTTTGCAAAGAATATTTTATCTGAAAGCAAATTTCCCTTAACGTCACCAGTGTCGGTTTTAATGTAAATCTCACCCGCATCGCATTCATTTAGTTGTATGTCACCGGTGCTTCGAGTTATTGAAAACCTTTCAGATGCAATAACACCGGAAAGTGTAATGTCGCCCGTGTTTCCGCCCGATACTAAGCTTTTACACAATACATCCGAAAGCTTTGTTCTACCTGTGGAAACATTGACGCTGACATCACCATCACATTTTATGTTCGAGACTTCAATATGACCCGTTGAAACTGAAAGCTCAAGGGCGGTAGCAGATATTTCTTCGACGCATATATCTCCTGTGCTGGTTTTTATCTTGACCATGCCATGCGCCGATGCATATAGGTCAACATCGCCCGTACTTTGCGAAATGTCAATGCTTTGGAACACATAGTCCTTCGGGATTTCAAGGTCACCTGTGCTTGATTTCACAGAAAGCGCACCGTATTCACCTTCAGGGATATATAGAGTTATTTTTGGAGTACTAAAGCTTATACCGATATGCTCGTACCATTTTCTTTTATCCACAAAATCAATTACAAGTGCTTCCTCTTTTACAGTTACAGTGTGCTTTAAATTTTTCTGCTCGTAGCAGATAACCGAAATTTCCTCGTTTTCCGCAGGTATAAACACAATATCAGCCGTATCGGTGTTTATTGAAATATTTTTATATTCTCCAGTAATTTTATATTCGTTAGTTTCATATTTTACTGTTGAAAGCTTTGTAAAATCCCATTTTAACATTGTCATCACTCCTGTAAAAATTGCACCGCCAATAAGTATAAGCAAGGTTGCTACAATAAGTAATACTTTTGTTTTTGTTCTCATTATAACTCCTCCTTTTTTATAAAACATTTTTTAATACCGATTACAAAGACCTTTGAAAGCAATATAAGTCCTTTTGTAGTCGCCTTGCAGCCGTAATATAAAAATATCGAAAGCCCTGCGAGAACAAGCCCTGCGCAAAGCAGCGCAGCGCCTGAAAGTGTATTTCCGCTTATTATATAACCGACACCCAAAGCAAGTGCTCCAACAGAGCCGCCAATCAAAGATGCAAAGGCTGCCCAAAGAGAAATTATAACTGACCAAAGCGAAATATAAACAGAAAAAATTACTGCAAAAACCGCAATCATCAGGGAAAGCCAAAGCGGTGCCCCTAGCACAAGCAGTATTATTTCCCATACCTTCAGCGCCCTGCTTTTCTTTGCTTTTTCTTTTACAAGCTTTGGAAGCGGCGTTTCAATAAATATCTGCGCAACTATTTCCTCAACGCTTCCGAGGTCAGAAACTGCATCTTCTTCGTTTATTCCCTCTTCCACCGCATCGTCTATTATTTCACTGTAATAGTCTATCGAGCGATGTATATCTTCTTTCGGAAGTCCCAATAGCTTATCCCGAAGCTGCACAAGAAATTCATTCTTATTCATTACTTTCCCCCCGTGTTACAAATTTATAAATTGACTTTATTTCTTTCCATTCCTCTTTAAAGTCCTCTATACGTCGAAGCCCCAATGGCGTTATATGATAATATTTACGAAGCCTTCCGTTATGCTCTGCCGTCTTAACACTCAGAAGCTCTGCCGCTTCAAGCCTACGGAGAATCGGATAAAGAGTAGACTCGGATATTTCAACGTATGACTTTATATCTTTTATAATCTGATAACCGTAGGAGGCTTCGTTCTTAATCGCTGCAAGCACACAGACGTCAAGAAGTCCTCTTTTAAGCTGTATATCCATAATATACCTCCTTTCGCATAATACTATATCACATATAGTATTGGTTGTCAATAGTATATATGAAAATATTTAAAGAAAAAACAGCCGGATTGCTCCGGCTGTTCCCACCTAATTATATGAACAAGCTATGATAACCTTAACAATATTTGTTATAGAATATACATAAGAATTTAACTGCATACTTCCTGCTTTAC
>JAZOCR010000003.1:0-6318 GCA_045596605.1 Eubacteriales bacterium
AGCTTGATTTGGAAAAGCTTGACAGTATGATACAGTCTCACGTTCCAAGCGGTTCAAAGATACACGACTTTCCTCTTGGATATTTTGACCTCGATAGCTTGATTTGCAAAGCTAATGTAGATCGAGAACGAGCGCTCCGCAGTCTTGGAACTCTTGGTGGAGGGAATCACTTTATCGAAGTAGACAGGACAGAAAGCGGTGGACTTGTGCTTGTTATTCATTCAGGGTCAAGGCAATTGGGAAGTGATGTTGCAAGCTATTATCAAGAGCAAGCGTACCGTTATCAATGCAAAAAGCAACGCAAACGCACAAGGCAAAGCTATTATGACGCAAAAGACACCGGCTCATATTACTTTTCTAAAGCTGAAAAGAGCGTTATAAAGGTAAAACGGGAAGAGTCAATTCTTGAAGGACGGCTTTTCGACGATTACCTCCATGACCTGGCTGTTGTGACTGCTTTTGCCGATTTAAACAGAAGAACTGTTGCAGAGTTGATATGTACGCACATGGGACTTACCGTAACGGATAGGTTTTCGTGCGTTCACAATTACATTGATACAGAGCATATGATACTTCGCAAGGGTGCTATTTCTGCCCGTCTTGGCGAAAGGGTGATAATACCGCTTAATATGAGAGATGGAGCAGTGCTTGGCGTAGGGAAAGGGAATCCTGATTGGAATTTTTCCGCTCCTCACGGTGCAGGACGTGCGTGCAGCAGAACAGAGGCTAAGTACTCTTTTACCGTCGAAGATTATAGGCGCCAAATGGAAGGAATATTCACGACAACGGCGAACGAGGGCTCCATTGACGAGTGCCCAATGGCATACAAATCCCCTGGGCGTATACTTGCTTTTATAGACCAAACAGTCTCGGATATTGAGATTATAAGACCGATATACAATTTCAAAGCTTGCTGATTGTTCTAAAAAGGTCATCGGTTTTCCGATGACCTTTTTCAGCACACATCTTTTTCGGCACCTCTAATCAAGAAAAACAAAAGGCACCCACGGATGTGCATTTTTTCAGGTGCCGCAAACAGACGGAGTGTTGAAATTTTTCCTTTGCTAAGAAAAAATTTCAAGACCACCCGAAGGTTGCATTATGTCCAAAATAATTGACATTAAAAAACAAATATGATACACTAATTGAGTAGACACAAGCTTTTGACATCACTAAGGGCAAAATTTTACCAAGGCGAAAAAATCAGAAGAGGAGATATACTATGACGAAAAGAATTTCATTATTTCTGAGCATAGCATTGCTATTATCCGTGGTTTTTTTTGCGTGTCAAACCTCATCGGCCAGCACAAGTGTCGGTGAAATTTTACTTGGCGACACAAGCGGTGACGGTGTTGTCAATACAACCGATTACGCTATGTTAAGACTATACTTAACCGGTGGATGCACCTTGTCCGAATCCGGTTTTGCCGCTTCGGACGTTAATTGTGACGGCGTTGTTTCTACTACGGACATTGCGGCTGTAAGAAAACATATATCCGGTAAAAATCCCCTTGTTTGCACACATAATTTCTCAAACTGGGCTGATACCGGAACGTATAACTGTTTGGGCAAAATTATAACATCACGCACTTGCAGTATTTGTAATAAAACTGAAAAGACCTATACGGAAAGCGGTGCGGCAATACGTTCCATTGACGGCAAAAACGTAATGTTTATAGGTAACTCGTTCATATATTACGGCTATTGCGTAAATAACGGCAGCCAAACTAAAACGGACAAAGGCTACTTCAAGCAGTTATGTACGGCAAACGGCGAAAGCGTTAACGTTTACGACTACGTTTGGGGTGGAAGAAACCTTGATTATATTTACGAAAATTATCTTGTAGACTGTACCGAGGATTTTTTAAGCACGATAGATTACGTTTTCATCTCCGAGGCAGGTGAAAACAATTCTGCCTTGGTATCGGATATACAAAAAATTATAGACCTATATCCGTCTTCCAAGACAGAATTCTATTATCTCTGCCATTCTTATACCTACCAGGCCGGGCACAGCAACATTAAAAATGCCCTTACAACCTTGCAGAATAAGGGCATTGGCATAGTAAATTGGGGCAAGCTTGTGTATGACGTTTGGAAGGGAAACGAATCGGTGCCGGGCGCCACTAAAACCTACGATAAAAACACGTTTATAGTTAACAAGAACGATACTCACCACGAAAACATGCTTTCCGGATATATCACCGCACAAATGGCGTATTGTGCGATAACGGGTAAAAGCGCTGTGGGGCAAAGCTATGAGTTCTGTACCGATACTTCCATCAACAGCAAATATGATCCCGATGCGTTTATCTCAAGTTATTACAACGCAGGCACAACTAATTTTGATGCAGTATTCGATTCGGTACCCGATATGCTGGGTTTGCAAAAACTTATGGATAAGTATCTTGAAAACTACAAATTCAGCCTTTTTGACGGCGGAGAGCACAGCTATACCGAATACCTAAATAACGAAAACGATTCAGCCCTTGCAGCGGCAGGCTTAAAGGCGCACGAATGCTCTCTTTGCGGCAACGTAAGCCTTGAGGAAACGGACGAAAACGGCGTTAACCATATGTACGTCAGCAAGGACGACCTAAGTGCCGTGGGCTACAGCACCGTTAAGGAATATATGCTTGCAGGTCTTGGTAACGTGTTTTATAAGACCACATCGGGTTGGGGCCGTGCCGGCTACAGCTCTATCCAAGGTATGGCGGCATCCTGCGACGGCGTGCGCGGAAGCAACGGCAAAACCGACGGTAGCGAAACCTATTGGAAGATAAATAACCTCAGCAATGCCTATAACGCAAACGGCGAAACTGCCGCAAGCAACGAGCAGGCGTATATTTCGCTGATCGGCTACGACTTCACCAACGCGATAAGCGCAAGCGGTGCCGGGGTGTTCTTCAATAGAGTGAATGCACCCGACGCCTTTGACTTGCTTGGCGGTGTTACGCAATCCGACGGCAGTATAGAATGGAAGGTTCTTGCTACATTCGATGCTGACTCGGTTTACATGAAGTACGATGATATGACGGTTGCATTCTTTGCAGATTTTGATGCAACGCAGATTGATTGTGTGCAGATAGGTGTAAAGGGTATCACAAACACCATATTCTTTATGTCCGAGCTGGAGCTTTATCAATAAAAACAAAAATGCTTGAATAAAATCATCTCAAAACCACTCAAAAAATATTAATCCACCCTACTGTAAAATCAATCCAAATATTAAATTGCTAGTGAATGAGCTCGGTATTGCACCGAGCTCATTCCTTTTAATTCGAAGGGAATTCTATAGTTGGTACAGCAATTACAAAAACGTTTTTTCTTTTAGATTGGAGATGCATTATTTCTCGGCGTAGAGTCGTTTTCTGCCCTTAAGGAAAATTTTTAAGGCGCTTTTAATAGCTTTTTACAAGGCTTTTATTTGTGTAGTCTCTTTTATTTCCATATCAAGCGTAACATAGGTGATGTACCAAAAACGTCACAGCACTTGCGTTAAAATATAACCAAGCAAGGAGGCAAAGGACATGAACGACAAAACGATACGAAATATATTAATAAAATACTTAGAAACAATAAATACACAAATCCGTATATATCAGGAAAAGAGCATCGGTTCTTCGGTTTGCGACGTTATGGCTATAACAGACAAGCTTATTGGATTTGAAATCAAGAGCGACGTTGACAATTATTCAAGACTTGCAGAGCAAATAAAGGCTTATGACGAATTCTTTGACAAAAACTATATTGTTGTAAGCGACAAGCACTCCGCATCGGCTCTCGACAAAGTGCCTTCTCATTGGGGAGTTATTGTTGTCCGAGATTGCGAAGTTTCAATAACTAGAAACGCTCAAACAAACAAAAGCGTTTCTCGCAGAAAACAGCTATCGATTCTGTGGAAATTGGAATTAAAAAACCTGCTGATAAAAAACAATATGCCTCTTTTCGCCCAAAAGGAAAAGGGATTTATTGCCGACCGTGTTTTCGAAACAGTAGACAAAAATGTTCTTGGGAAGCAGATTGCAGAAGAACTTTTCAACCGTGATTATACTGTTTTTAATGATAATGCAACCGAAGAAGAAACCGTTTTTGATTTACCTGAAACCGAGATTATCGATACCCTTTCAGAAACCGATTTAAGCGATTACACCCTCGATAAATGGATATCTATTTACAAAAAGGCTAAGGAAAGGCGAAAAGATAAAGAAAACAAATTCAAACAGCCCGTACAAGAGCGAAAACCCCATAAAATCCCTTATACCGATATTGCCGTAGCCCTGGGTGTTCCTTGGATAAAGCCATCTATTATCAATGATTTTGTAAATCACATTATAAGAGCCAAAAAATGGATAAATGCTGTAGAATACGAACCTATAACAGGGTCTTGGCATATTAACAGCAAAAATACTTATGCATTCAATAATTCCTATGCAGAGGCAGAATACGGCTTGAAGCGTTATAATGCTTTGCAAATTATTGAAGCAACCTTGAATTTTAGAGAAATAAAGCTCTTTGACGGTACTGTATATAACGAAGAAGATACCGTTGCCGCTTTGGAAAAGCAAAAGCTTATCGTTGCAGAATTTGAAAGATGGATATGGCTTGACCCCGACCGAATTTGGGAGGTCGAAGAAGCATATAACAATATATTCGCTGATTACAGCACCGAAAAATGCGACGGCTCAAGCATTGTTTTCCCCGAAATGGCGGAAAATTTTAAATTGTTCCCCTATCAAAAGGATGCGGTGCAAAAAATATTGACTACTAACAACACGCTTCTTGCTTTTGACGTGGGCGCAGGAAAAACCTTTATAATGATAGGGGCAGCTATGAATATGCGTCTTTCGGGGATGTCAAGGAAAAATATGTTTGTTGTTCCTAACAACGTGGTCGGACAATGGGAAAAGACCTTCATCGACCTTTATCCCAACGCAAAGGTTTTAGTCATTGAACCCAAAACCTTCAAGGCTAACATGAGAAGCAAGGTTTTGAAACAGATTAAAGACGGCGATTACGACGGAATAATAATTGCTTACAGCTGTTTTGAACTTATACCGCTTTCCAGCCATACCGTCCTTAAAAATATGAAAGGCAGATTGGATAGGATTGACGAAGCCATAAAGCGCCTTTGGCATAATATGGGCGAATATTATACTGTTTCCTTCGGCGTAACACCATTGAACCAAGAAAAAGAATACATAAAAAAACTCTCAAGAGATTTTATCGACAGTATGTCTCCCATAGAAAACAGTGACATCACCTTCGAGGACTTAGAGATTAACACTCTTTTTCTTGACGAGGCACATAACTATAAAAACCTTCCCATAAAGACAAAGCTGAAAAACCTAACGGGCATAAACACAAAAGGTTCTGTGAAATGTCTTGATATGCTTCATAAAGTCCGCTGTGTGCAAAATTTTAACGGTGGAAGAGGAATTGTATTTGCAACGGGAACTCCTCTTTGCAATTCTGTTGCCGATGCATATGCAATGCAAATGTATTTGCAATACGATGAGCTCTCAAGAACACACCTTGACGTATTCGACAACTGGATTAAGACCTTTGCAAAGCCCGAGCAGGTTTTGGAAATCGACGTGGATACCTCAAAATACCGTATGATAAATCGTTTTGCAAGGTTCCATAACCTGCCCGACCTTTCGTTGATGTTTTCACAGATTGCCATTTTTTATGCGGTTGATGATGAAGACAATTTGCCGATATTAAAGGGATATACCGACGTTGTAATAGACAAATACCAAGAACTTTTCGACTATATGCAATACCTATGCGAAAGAACCGAAAAAATACGTTCAGGCGACGTGGACCGTAAAAAAGACAATATGCTAAAAGTCAGCACCGATGGCAGAAAGGCTGCCCTTGATTTAAAACTTGTAGGCAGAGAACAACCGTCGGGCAACCGCTCGAAAATCGACAGGTGCATTGAAAACGCTGTTGAGATTTATAACGGATATGAAAACACAACCCAACTGATTTTTTGCGATTACTCAACGCCAAAGGGCGAAAAGTACAGCGTTTATAGGGAAATTAAAGAAAAGCTTATCCAAACCGGTATTCCCCAAAAAGAAATCGCATTTATACACAATTACAGTACCGAAAGCAAAAAGGTTGAACTTTACGAAAAATTCAACTCGGGCAAGGTTCGTATACTTATCGGCTCGACCTTTAAATTGGGTATCGGAGCAAACGTACAAGCAAAATTAAAAGCAATACATCACCTTGATGTACCTTGGCGGCCTGCCGACATGGTCCAACGTGAGGGGCGAATATTGCGCCGAGGAAACGAAAACAGCAACG
>JAZOCR010000004.1:0-15495 GCA_045596605.1 Eubacteriales bacterium
ATTATAAGTGGATAGCTTTTACGAAAGCCCGAATGGCGCACGGTAAATCCCTCCTTTAAAGTAGTTTTTGTATGTTTCGTATTTTATTCGGCATCAGCAGCTTCGGCGTCGCCAAGCTGTTCTTCTTCTGAAATATCAGAGTTATCCTCGTCATTTATAGCTTCGGTATCCTGAGCACTCTCAGCGTCCGGAGCTTTTTCTTCTTCCTCTGCCTCTTCTTGCTTCGGGTAAATAGTTTCCACGTTATCTACCACTGCTCCCTTAATTTCCGTTTCGTTGTCAAACATACCCGGAATGCCATCTATAAAGTTTTCCATATAGGGTGCGAAAAATACAAAGACTATTGCCGCAAGTACAAGAAGCACAAGGCATATAATTACGGAAACAAGGTTTGTTCCGTTGTTTTTGTAGCGTCTTAATGCGTCCTCCTGCTTTTCCGGAATAAGATAGTATTTCTGCGCTTTGACCTTTCCCTTTTCATAAAGGGAAACTACTCCTGCCTCCTCCGCTTCTGCGTCGTAATAGGTGGCAATAAAGCGGCGAAGCACTGAATTTTTTGAAAGAAGTGTGTAAAGTATGCGTGCAAGAATACCGCTATAGCCAAGCTCTGAAAGCGAAAGTGCACTTTCCTTGGAGCTTGCCTTTTTTTCTGAAAGAGTGTGGATAAGCTTACCCGGCACGCTTCTTATGAAATAGGAATATATCACGGCAGCACAAACGCCGCATATCGCAACAATTATTATTGCCGTTGTTGTTATCATATAAGTACCGCCTTTCTTTTTTGTGGGCTCTGCCCACACTCATTTCGGTGGCTACTCGCCCCCGAGCCCCTCGCTCGCTTTCTTGAAAGAAAGCTCGGCAAAGAATTTTATATTTGACACACTCCTCGATTTGCTCCGCAAAGTCTGCGGAGTGTATCAGGGTTTGTAGTTTGTTTTAATCAACAAGAAAAAATCTTAGAAATCTTTGCTATGGTTGTTGGTATAGGAAGAATTTTCTTCAGATAATTCTTCAGCGTAAGAAAAAGTCTTTAAAATTTTTGCTTTGTAACAAACGCCAGGAAGAATTTGCTGTAGCAAATTCTTCGAACATAAGAAAAATTCTTCAGAAATTTTCGTTGTCTTAGTCTTCCGGGAAAATCCCATCACCGCAAAGGGACTTCAGAAGCTTTTCCAAGTCCTCGTTGCCGTAGTAGTGAAGCTCAAGCCTACCCTCGCCCTGCTTCTTTGCGCTTCTTACTATCTTGACCTTTCTTCCGAGAGTGGAAGATGCGTTGCTTTCTATTTTTGCAAGGTACGCCGCACCTGCTTTTTCTTCTTTTTTGTTATTTTTGCGTGTCTGTTCTTCCTTTTCCTCTGCCTCACGAAGCGTAAGCTTAACAAGGCGCTCGGTATCACGAACGGAGAGGTCCTTCTGCGCAACTGTTTCTGCGCACTTATCAATAACGTCGCTCTTGCCGAGTCCCAGAAGTGCTCTTGCGTGACCGGGTGTAATTGAGCCGTCCTGGAGAAGTGCGAGAGTCTTTTTAGGAAGGCTAAGGAGTCTTAGCGCATTTGTAAGCGCAGGTCTTGAAATACCTACCAGTTGTGCCGCCTCTTCCTGTGTCAGGTCAAACTCTTTCATAAGACGGTTAAGGCCCACTGCCTGTTCAACGGGGTTAAGGTCCTCACGCTGAAGATTTTCCACAAGCATTATTGCCGCCGCTTCCTTTTCGGAAAAGCTCTTGACAATAACCGGAACATCTGTAAGTCCCGCCATTTTAGCGGCACGCCAGCGTCTTTCACCGGCAACTATTTTATATTTGCCACGAAGTATTTTTGAAACTGCGCTTTCATCGCCGCTATCGTCTGTTTCCGGGCGTCTTACCACGATAGGCTGAAGTATACCGTGACGTGAAATTGAGTCTGCGAGTGCAGAAAGCGCCTCCGGGTCAAATATTTTTCTCGGCTGTGTTTTATCCGGCTCTATATCAGACAGACGAACTGTGCTTACGCTTTCGCCCTTTGTATCGTCTACCGCATTTATCATATTATCGTCGAAAAGTGCCTCAAGTCCTTTTCCAAGTCCGGTTCTTTTTGCCATGTCGGTTTTCCTTTCTCTTTTTGGTTTATACTTTTATTTTCTGTTGTTTTCTTTTATTTAATTGGTGATTTTGTGCGTAGCCATAGGTATAGACTTTGCCGCAACTTTGCAGGTATGTTACTTTTTCTCTGCAGTGAGAAAAAGTAACCAAAAAGATGCGTTCAAAGGACAAGTCCTCTGAAAACTCCCTTTTGTCACGTAAAAACTTTGGTGGGAGTACAACTTTTATTGTCGCAAGATGCTCTCGTAATCTTGGTGTTAAACCATACTATCAAGTACTAACTACAAAATTAATACCATACATAGATTACATAACTGCACATACTTTCAATGTATGTATGAGCAATAACGTAATCAATATAAAGATTTAAAATTGAACATAGTGCTTTATAGTATGGTTTAACGCCAAAGCAACGAATGTTATTTCGTGTTCTAAAGTTTGAAATTTGCACCAAACTCGTAGCGGGATAAAAGGAGTTCTAAGAGGCTTGCCTCTTAGCGACTTCTTTTGGTTACTTTTCTTTTCGGAAAGAAAAGTAACATTCGTATCCCGGAACTGATAACGAAGTTAGGAGTTCGTGGGCAGCGCCCACGAAAAGAACACGCAAATTAAAATCTGAAATACAGGAAGGGGTTAAAGCTGTTGCCTACGAGAAGCACGGTGGAAATTGCAAGCACAGCGACAATAAACAGAGTTCTTACTATCGTTACTGTGGCAATGCCGCCTACCGAGTCAATCTCCAGAAGCTCCATTTTCTTTTCAATAAACTTGTAAATCGGTGTGCAGATAAGCACTGCAAGCACAAGCAGGAAGCAGTTATTCATAAGGTCGATTTTCAGCTCTGCCGACATAAGAGGTCTTGAGCCGAAGCCGAAAAGCGCCTTTGCAAACTGACCGATTTTTGTCATATCGGTAAAGTAGAACAGCACGAATCCGAAGTTTACGCAGAGAATAAGATAGATATGTGAAATTATAGAGGGTATTTTTCCCACTTTGGGAAGAATCAGCTTTTCAAGTGCAATGAAAAGTCCGTTATAAAGTCCCCAGAGTATAAAGTTCCAGCTTGCGCCGTGCCACATACCCGTAAGGAACCACACTATAAGAAGATTTAAGTAAACGTGCCGTCTGTTGCCGCCAAGGGGGATGTAAACGTAGTCACGGAAGAAGGAGCCCAGCGTCATATGCCATCTGCGCCAGAATTCCGAGACGTTTTTTGATATGTAGGGATAATTGAAGTTTTCCGGGAACGAGAAGCCGAAAATAGAGCCAAGACCTATTGCCATATCCGAGTAGCCGGAGAAGTCGAAATAAAGCTGCATGGTGAACATTATCATTCCGAACCAGGCACCTGCCACAGGCAGTGCTTCAAGATTTCCGTCCATGTATTTTCCGCAGAGCTCACCCAGCGAATTTGCTATAATAACTTTCTTTCCAAGACCGTAAATAAATCTTCTGACACCGTATGTGAAGCCCTCAAGGGTGGTTTTTCTTTCGTCAATTGCGCCCTCAACGTATTCGTAGCGAACGATAGGTCCTGCAACAAGCTGGAAATAAGACGTGAGATATAAAAGGTATCTGAAATAGTTCTTCTGTACCTTTACTTTTCCTCTGTATACATCAATAACGTAGGTAAGCGTCTGGAATGTATAGAATGAAATACCTATCGGCAGGGCAATGTTAGGGTTTGGAATTTCCAGAAAATCCGGAAGAATAAGGTTTATATTTTCAACAATAAAGCCGAGATATTTGAAAGAGGCAAGAATTCCAATGTCGGTACAGACAGCGATAATCATAGAAGCCTTTGCCGCCGTCGTTCCCTGGTGGGATGCAATAAACCTTGCGTGAAGAAAATCAAGCAGTGCCGTGCCAAGCATTATGAACACGAAAACCGGCTCGCCCCAGGCGTAGAAAAACAGCGAGAAAATAAGCAGCACCGCATTTTTTGCACGCATATTCGGGATTGCAAAGTATAATATTAAATTAAGCGGTAAAAATACGTACAGAAAGAAAAGACTTGAAAAGACCATATGACCTCCGGGGAGTAAAAAAATTATATGTAAATACAGTTATTCTATTATAACTGATATATTGTATCACTAATCTTTGTAAATGTAAATAGGTATTAGATAAAAATAAGGTAAATTTTTTATTATTTTAAAGTGCGGTATGTTTTTTCTTTCCGGAAAGACGTAACGGAAGATTTCTGAAGTTAATTTCATCAAATTTGGTGTTTTATAAAGGATAATACTTTTTCTTTGCAGAAAGAAAAAGTATTCAAAAAGAAGCTGTTCAGAGGACAAGTCCTCTGAAAACTCCCTTTTCCGCACCGGCTTTACATTAATGGGTTGCATTAGTTCCCGCATCAAACCGTGCAAGGCTTTGTAACCGTGGGAAAACCGATGGTTTTCCCACTCCCTTTCCTTCACAATTCCATCAAGTAGAAAGTGCAAGTTTATTCAACATCAAGATTACAAAACCTTACGCAATCTGAATAATTGTGTTTTCGAAAACAAAGATGCCGATTCAAATTAACAATCCGATACGCTTCGCAAGGCGGCGAAGCCGTCGAGAAGCGTATCAAAATATAAAATTCTTTGATGCCCTTTCTGGTGGGAAAGGGCACGGGTGTGGGCAGAGCCCACAAAAACGGAGCGAGCAGCCACCGAAAAAAAGGGGCAAGCATCCCGTATAAGCAACAAATCCGATAAACTCCGCAAGGAAGCAGAGCTTCCGAGGAGTTTATCAGAATATAAAGTTCTTTGCCAAGCTTTCTTTCAAGAAAGCGGGCGAGGGGTTTGGGGGCGAGCAGCCCCCATATAAATAAGGAGGAAAAATGCAAAAGAGGAAATTTAGTGAGCAGGAAAAGCAGGCGTTCAGGAAATTTGCGGACAGCCACGCACCGAAATCAAGTCTTGTGACGGACTGCCTATGGGCGTTTTTTGTTGGCGGAGCGATATGCGCCATAGGTCAGGGAGTACACGACATTTACGTAAAGCTTGGGGCGCAGGAGGAAACTGCGAAGATACTCATTCCCATAACGCTGGTGCTTGCTTCCTGCATTTTCACAGGCTTCGGACTTTACGAAAAGCTTGCTTCAAAGGCGGGTGCGGGAACTCTTGTGCCCATTACGGGCTTTGCCAACGCCGTCTGCTCCTGCGCAATAGACGCAAAACCGGAGGGCTTTGTTCTTGGCGTTGGAGCGAAGATTTTCACGATAGCGGGTCCGGTAATAGTTTACGGCACGCTGGCGTCGGTTATCTGGGGCATAATCTATTACCTTATAAATTACGTTTTCTGAGTGTAACAAAATGAAAAAAGCAGTTAAAAACAGAGCGTCCGGTGCGGTAAGCTTCCTTATATCCTGCCTTGCGGCAATTTTTGCCTTTTCCGTTGCGATTATGATAGCGCAAAACATCGGGGAAATAACCGGCGGCGACACCCTTCTTGGCTACAGCCGTGACAGCGGAATACTCAATTTTTTCGGCGAGCCGATAGAGCTTCCCAAAAACGCCGTAAATGCGCTGCTCGGCTTCCCGGCAGCTTCTGCAAGGTTTACTCTTGATTTCCTGCCGCAAACTCTGCGTGACCTGTTTTCAGGTACCGCAGCAATGCTGTGGGAAAGCTTTTGCACCCTTGGCGGTTTTCTCGTAGACGCTCTTGTGGAATTTTTGCGGCTCGGCTTTTAAAATTATAATATCCGCTTCTTTACAAACTGGATTTTGTGTGCTATAATTAAAACAGTTTATTTCAGAGTACACAAAGGGGGCGGATTTATGGGCTACAGAGAGGCAACACCGGCGGAAACAGAGCGTTTTTGCGCAGCCTGTGCTCACGTGGCTTCTCTTGAGGGCACAGGGGTGGAATTTGATAAAAAGCACCGGCGCACCATTCGCCGAAGCTCCCTTGAGGGCGCAAGTAATATCGGCGGTCTTGGCGAAAAGTCCCTGCACCTTACTCTGAAATATTTTTTTGAGGAAAATCCGGATTTTCACGAGGTTTCCGTCGGCTCTTACTTTGCGGATATTCTCCGTGACGACAGAGCGATAGAGGTGCAGACCCGAAATTTCTGTGCTTTTCGCAAAAAGCTTGCCGCAGTATCGGAAAAGATGCCGGTCACGGTAGTTCATCCGATTATAAAGAGCAAGCGTCTTTTCTGGACGGATACGGACAGCGGAGAAATCTCCGGCGGAAGAACAAGCCCGAAGCACGGCGACATTTACAGCGTTTTCCGTGAGCTTGTATACATTCGTGAGCTTCTGCAAAGAGAAAATCTGAGCTTTATATTCCCCGTTCTTGAATGTGATGAATACAAAATTCTGTGTGGCTGGGACAGAGAGCGCAAGAAAGGTGCGGTAAGGTACAATCTTATTCCGAAAAAGCTTATCGGCTTTTACGAATACGACACCGCCTTTGCCTTTGCGTCGCTTTTGCCGGAGTTTTCTGACAGCTTTACGACGGTAAAGAAAATATCTGCCCAAATCGGACATACGGGCAGAGTGGCAAGTGCTTTCGTAAACGTGCTTACTTATCTTGATATACTGCGTGCCGACGGCAAGGACGGCAGGGCTATAAAATACGTCTACGGCGACAATTTCTGAATGTTATACACAAAATACACTATTTGTTAGATAAATGTTTACAAAAGAACGGTTTTTGCTGTTGCAATTTAAAAATTTGTGTGTTATACTGTTGTTTGCGAAAAATCCGATACGGGTTTTTGCCGCAAGATGCGGATTACGTATCGAAAATCTATAGAAAGAGAAACGTGAGGTGTAATAAGATGAAGCAGAATCTCCATCCTGAATACAACGAAGCTGTTGTAAAGTGCGCATGTGGCGAAACTTTCACAACAAAGTCCACAAAGAGCGAGCTCAAGGTTGATATTTGCTCTAAGTGCCATCCTTTCTTCACAGGAAAGCAGAAGCTCGTAGACGCAGGCGGACGTGTTGACAAGTTCAACAAGAAGTTCAACCTGTCTAAGTAATTGCAGACACGAAGGGGCGGCGTTGCCGCCCTTTTTTGTTTTAAACTGTGGGATTTGTGAATTGAGAACTAAAAACCTCTGAAGAAATTTTCAGCAAACTTGGGGCTTTATACGGATAATACTTTTTCGTCTCGTAACGAAAAAGTATTCAAAAAGATACGTTCAGAGGACAAGTCCTCTGAAAACTCCCTTTTTGTCACGTAAAATCTTTAGCGGGTGTACATCTTTTATTGTCGCAAGTTGCTTTCGTAAATTTAAAACTAAACCATACTATAAAGCATAAAGTTAAGCATTAAATCTTTATATTGATTACAATGTTGCACATACTTACTGAGATGTTTAGTGAAACATTTCAACTCCGCAAGGAAGCGGAGCTTCCGAGGAGTTGAAAAAATATGCCGGGTGCAGGGGGCGCTTGCCTCCTGCCGGGGTGTGGGGCGGCGCCCCACATAAAAAAAGGGGGTAAAAAAGTGATAAAGATAATGCATATAGCGGACCTGCATCTTGATGCGCCCTTTGCGCACTGCACGCCGTCGGAGAGGGCTGTGCGCCGTGATGAACAGAGGGAAGCGCTTTGTCGTGTTTGTGAGATTTGTAAAAGCGAAAAGGTTGACATCATGCTAATTTCGGGCGACCTTTTTGACGGAGATTTTCTGCGAAGCGACACGCCGGCGTTTCTTGCAAGGTGCTTTGCGTCGGTGCCGGACACACGCATTTTCATTTCTCCCGGAAACCACGACCCCTACTATGCACGTTCTCCCTACAAAGCTGTAAAATTCCCGGACAACGTACATATTTTCACGGAAGAAAAGCTGTCCCACGTGGACATTCCGTCACTTAACACTACGGTGTACGGCTATGCCTTTGAGTCAAGAAGCGTAAAAAGCAATCCCCTTGACGGCTTTCGTGTCCGTGATGAGTCAAGAATAAATCTTCTTGTAGCTCACGGAGACCTTGATAATCCTGCATCCGAGTACTGCAATATTTCCGGCACAGACCTCTCGGCAAGCTTTTTCGACTATGCGGCACTGGGGCATATACACACTCCCGGTGGATTTCTGCGCTTCGGAAGAACGGTCGGCGCCTACAGCGGATGTCTTCTCGGCAGAGGCTTTGACGAATGTGGCGAAAAGGGTGCAATTTTCGGCGAGGTAAGCTGCGGAAGCGTGGCTCTTAAATATCTTCCCATTGACGGACGCAGATACGAAATTTGCGAAATAAAGCTTTCCGGAAGTCCGACGGCGGAAGGGGTGCTTTCGGAAATCCGCACAAAATGTGCGGCTTTTGACGAAAAAACGGCGGTGCGTGTGGTGCTGACCGGCGCTTTACACAGTGAAATTGCTTTAAGCTCCGAGACGCTTCGTGCGGCACTTCCGAATGCTTGCTATACCGAGCTTAAAAACGAAACGGTATACGTGCCGGACACTGACGAGCTGGAAAAAGAAAATTCACTGCGTGGCGAATTTTGCCGAAAAATAAAGCCGATACTTCAGAGCGAGGACTTACATACAAGACAAGTGGCGGCGCTTGCGCTGAAATACGGAATAGAAGCTCTTCACAGCTAAAGATTTTTGCAAAAATTCGTCATAGCTTTGCAAATGTTTACAAATAACTGTTGATTTTCCCACGACCTCACTGTAAAATAATGTTTTCATACAAGGAAAATAATGTTCCGTAGAGAATTTTGAGTTATATGATAAAAGTTGCTTGAAAGGAAATTCCGGATGATAAAGTGTGTTCCCCTGTTTTCGGGCTCTGGCGGCAATTCAACTTATATAAACTGTGACGGCGAGGAATTTCTCATTGACGCAGGCGTATCCTGCAAGGCGATTTCCACAGCGCTTGAACAGATTGGGACTTCTCTTACTAACATAAGAGGAATTTTCGTCACCCACGAACACATCGACCACATAAAAGGCCTTGAAATTATTTCAAAGCGTTTTGAGATACCGGTATATATGAACACAAATTCCGCAAAGTACGTATACTGCACCGATGGAAACGAGCATTTGCGTTTGGCGCTTAAAATTCTTGACCCTACGGAAAGTATATCCTTTGAAAATGCGAAATTTGAAGTATTCAAGACTCCCCACGATTCCTGGGGAAGCGTATGCTACAGAGTAAATGATACTTGCGGCGACAGCTTTGGACTTGCAACCGACATCGGCTACGTAACCAAGGGAATAGCTGCGGCACTGCTTGGCTGCAGGCAGGTTGTGATTGAGTCAAATCACGACGTTGATATGCTGAAGGGCGGTCCCTATCCCATTTCGCTTCAAAACAGAATTTTGTCAAGAACCGGTCATCTTTCAAACGAGGACTGTGCGAGATTTCTTCCCTATCTTGCCGAAAGCGGAACGCAGAAGATTTTTCTTGCCCATCTTTCAAATGAAAACAATCACCCGGCGCTTGCACTTGAGTGCGCAAAAAATGCGCTTAAAGGGTATGAAGGGGTTGAGGTTGAAGTTTGCAGAGAGAAGAACAACGAAAAATTCTAAAGAATTTTTCATCAAGGTCGAAACTTTACTAATACAATACTTTTTCTTCTCGCAAAGAAAAATACAACGAAAACCTGCGGTTTTCTTATGTCCGAAGAATTTTCTTCTGAAAATTCTTCCTGTAGAAAGTTTCTTTTGTCAAACTTTCAAAAAGATGCGTTCAGAGGACAAGTCCTCTGAAAACTCCCTTTTGGCACGTAATAACTTTAGCGAGTGTACAACTTTTGTTGTCGCAAGAAACTCTCGTAAATTTGAAGTTAAACCATACTATAAAGCGCAGCGTTCAACTTTAAATCTTTACATCGATTACAATGTTGCTCATACATACATTGACAGTATGTGCAGTTATGTAATCTTTGTGTGGTATTAACTTTGTAGTTAATACTTGATAGTATGGTTAAACTCCAAAGCAACGAATGTTTTTTCGTGTGCTAAAGTTTAAAAATTGGATAAAATCGAAGCGGGACAAAGGGAGTTCTAAGAGGCTTGCCTCTTAGCGGAGCTTTTTGGTTACTTTTTCTCACTGTAGAGAAAAAGTAACATACCTCTCCCGAGCTGCCGATGAAATCGTCTGTGAGGGCTCTCGTATAAAAACTACATTTTTTGTAAAATGCAATTTTGCACATACTACAGCGGTGTAAAAAGAAAGGACCAAATTTATGAAATGGACAGGACTTAACGACCTGCGTGAAAGCTATCTCTCATTTTTTGAGAGCAAGGGACATCTCAGACTTCCCAGCTTTCCGCTTATACCTCAGAACGACAAATCACTTCTTCTTATAAACTCGGGCATGGCGCCTATGAAGCCCTATTTCCAGGGCACTCAGGTACCTCCGAGAAACAGAGTAACAACCTGCCAGAAGTGTATAAGAACTCCCGACCTTGAAAACGTAGGTAAGACCGCAACACACGGCACCTACTTTGAAATGCTGGGCAACTTCTCCTTTGGCGACTACTTCAAGAACGAAGCTATTCCGTGGGCGTGGGAGTACCTTACCAAAACTCTTGAAATTCCCGAGGAGCTTCTCTGGCCGTCAGTTTATGAACAGGACGACGAGGCATACGCTATCTGGCGTGACAAAATCGGCGTTCCGGAAGAAAGAATAGTAAAGCTCGGAAAGGCTGACAACTTCTGGGAACACGGCTCAGGTCCCTGCGGTCCCTGCAGTGAAATCTACTTTGACAGAGGCGAAAAGTACGGCTGTGGCAGCCCCGACTGTAAGCCCGGCTGTGAGTGCGACAGATATATGGAAATCTGGAACAACGTATTTTCACAGTTTGACAACGACGGCAAGGGCAACTACACCGAGCTTGCACAGAAAAATATTGATACCGGTATGGGTCTTGAAAGACTTGCCTGCGTTATGCAGGGCGTTGACAATCTCTTTGAGGTTGATACCGTTAGAAAAATCCTTGATACCGTTTGCGAATACTCCGGAAAAGAGTACGGCAAGGAGTATAAGGACGACGTTTCCATAAGAATTATCACTGACCACATCAGAAGTACGTCCTTTATGATTTGCGACGGCGTTCTTCCCTCAAACGAGGGCAGAGGCTACGTTCTTCGTAGACTTATAAGAAGAGCTTGCCGTAACGGCAGACTTCTCGGTATTAAGAGAGC
Source organism: Eubacteriales bacterium (assembly GCA_045596605.1). GTDB lineage: Bacteria > Bacillota > Clostridia > Oscillospirales > CAG-382 > SIG622. The sequence goes on from JAZOCR010000004.1 coordinate 11,187, forward strand.
GTTCCTTGCCCAGCTTTGCGAGGTTGTTATCGGTGAAAACGAAAGCGCATATCCCGAGCTTCGTGAAAAGGCGGACTACATCAAAAAAATTCTTTCTATTGAAGAACAGAATTTTGACAAGACTATAGATAAGGGTCTTGAAATCCTTTCTGAAAAAATCGCAGAGCTTGAAAATGCAGGAAAGAAAGAGCTTGCAGGCTCCGACCTCTTTAAGCTTTACGACACCTATGGATTCCCGGCAGACCTGGTTATAGAAATTCTCGAGGAAAAGGGACTTTGTGCTAATACAGAGGAGTTTAAGACCCTTATGGACGAGCAGAAGAAAATGGCTCGTGAGAGAATGAGAGATAACGGCGGCTGGAAGAAAGAGGACAGCGACCTACTTACAAACGTGGAAAAAACTGAATTTGTAGGCTACGAAAGCACAGAAACAGAAGCAAAGGTTCTTGCAATAATTTTTGACGGCGCACTTTCCGAGTCTGTTTCCGAGGGCGAGTTTACTCTCGTGCTTGACAAGACTACCTTCTACGGCGAGGGCGGCGGTCAGGTAGGCGATACAGGCGTTATCACCTTTGAGGGTGGCAGCGCAAAGGTTATTGACACCAAGAAATTTGACGGAAAATATATGCATATCTGCGCTCTTGAGGGCGGTATTCTCTCCGTTGGGGCAAAGGTTACAGCCAAAATCGACACGGAACGCCGTGAAGCTATAAGAAGAAACCACTCAAGCGTTCATCTTCTTCAGGCAGCCCTCAGAGCAGTTCTCGGCTCACACGTTGAGCAGGCAGGCTCATATGTTGACGAAAAAATCGCACGCTTTGACTTTAACCACTTTGAAGCAATGACAAGAGAAGAAATCGACAAGGTTGAAGCTCTTGTAAACGAATATATTCTTGCAGGTGCTGATATTCAGACCGTTGAAACCGACATTGACAGCGCAAAGAAAATGGGCGCAATGGCTCTGTTCGGAGAAAAGTACGGAAATCTCGTGAGAGTTGTTAAAATGGGCGAATTCTCGGTAGAGCTCTGCGGCGGTACACATATGACAAATACTGCAAAGGCAGGTCTTTTCAAGATTATTTCCGAGTCCTCCGTTGCGGCAGGTGTAAGAAGAATTGAAGCTGTTACCGGCGAGAACTTTATAAATTACGTAAAAGCGGAAAAGGCTCTTATTGAAAACACCGCAAGAGCGCTCAAAATCCAGAACAGTGCGGAAATCTGCGCAAAGGCAGAGGGTGCTATGGCTGAAATCAAGGAGCTAAAGAGCAAGATAGAGGCAATGAACTCTGAAATGGCATCTCTTAAGACAGGTAGCCTTGAAGCAGGAGCTAAAGAAATCGGTGCGTTTAAGGTTATAACCGAGCGACTTGACTCCATGAACGCCAACGAGCTTCGTGCGGCAGGCGACATTCTCAAGGATAAGTATGCAAACGTAGTTGCAGTGCTTGCTTGCGCCGACGGCGATAAGGTTAATTTCGTTGCAGTTTGCGGAAAAGAAGCAGTAAAGAGCGGTGCAAACGCAGGTAAGCTTGTTAAGACAGCGGCAACTATCTGTCTTGGTGGCGGCGGCGGTCGTCCCGACAGCGCAAGCGCAGGCGGTAAGGACGCAGGAAAAATTGCAGAGGCGTTTGAGGCTGTAGTAAATGAAATAGAACAGCTTTGAGTTTTTTGTTTGAGTTTTGGAATTAAGCATCTACAAATAAAGGTGTAGGATATGGCAAACAATATTTGAAGAAATTTTCATTAAGCTTGAAATTTTATTATGACAATACTTTTTCTTTCCGAAAAGAAAAAGTATTCAAAAAGAAGTCGTTCAGAGGACAAGTCCTCTGAAAACTCCCTTTTTGTCACGTAACAACTTTAGCGAGTGTACAACTTTTGTTGTCGCAAGAAACTCTCGTAAATTTGAAGTTAAACCACACTATCAAGAATTAACTGAAAATTTAAAATCATAGTGAGATTACATAATTGCACATACTGTCTTAGCGAGTGTGTGCAACATTGTAATAAATATAAAGATTTAAAGTCGAACTTTGTACTTTATAGTATGGTTAAATTCCAAAGTAACGAAAATTTTTTCGTGAGCTAAAGGTTGAGATTTATATAAACTCGTAGCGGAACAAATGGAGTTCTAAGAGGCTTGCCTCTTAGCGGAGCTTTTTGGTTACTTTTTCTCACTGTAGAGAAAAAGTAACATACCTACTACGAACAGACATCGAAAATGTCTGTGAGGGGGGGTAGAGCAGCCCCCATATAGAAAGAGGGTGAAAAAATGGACGAAAAGAAGAAAATCCTAATCGTCGAGGACGAAAAGGACATATCGGAAATTCTTGCCTACAACATATACCGTCAGGGGTATGACGTAGAAACTGCATACGACGGACTGGACGGCCTTTCAAAGGCACTGTCAGGCAACTTTGACCTTATACTTCTTGACGTAATGCTACCGGGAATGGACGGCTTTGAAATCTGCAAAAGAGTTCGTGAGAAGCTTGAAACTCCCATAATTATCCTCACGGCACGTGAAGAAGAAAACGACAAAATAATGGGACTTGACCTCGGTGCAGACGACTATATGACAAAGCCCTTCAGCATCGGAGAGCTTGCTTCACGAATAAAAGCCAACATAAGAAGATATTCGGGCGAGCTTAAAAAGATGGGCGCAGAAAGCGCAGACGGCACAGTTATCCAAGTAGGTGACCTTACTATTGACACGGCAAGCGTGTCCGTTAAAAAGAACGGCGAGGAAATTGCACTGTCCAAAAAGGAGTATGACCTGCTTTGCTTCCTTGCCCAGAACAGAGGCGCAAAGTTCCCGCAGGAAAAGCTTCTTGAAAAGGTCTGGGGCTACGGCGATTACTACGACCTTCGTACAGTTGACGTGACCGTCAGAAGACTCCGTCAGAAAATAGAGGACGACGCCTCCGCACCAAAATATATCCTTAATATGCGCTCGGTAGGATATTATGTGCCTTAAAGACAACGAAAAATTCTAAAGAATTTTTCTTTTATCTCGGGTGGATGTTACTTTTCTTTCCGAAAAGTACAACGAAAAATGCTTAATCATTTTTCTTATGTCTGAAGAATTTTCATTTGAAAATTCTTCCTGTAGAAAGTTTCTTTTGTTAAACTTTCAAAAAGAAGTCGTTTAGAGGACAAGTCCTCTAAAGACTCCCTTTTGACACGTAACAACTGTAGTTGGTGTGCTTCTTTAATTGTCGCAAGATACTCTCGTAACCTTGGTGTTTAACCATACTATAAAACACAAAGTTCAGATTTAAATCTTTATATTGATTACACTGTTGCTCATACTTACAAATATAGTACGTGCAGTAATGTAATCTCACTACGGTTTCAAATTTGTAGTTAATACTTGATAGTATGGTTAAACACCAACCTAACGAATGTTTTTTCGTGTTCTAAAATTTCAAAGTATGCAAAAGTCAAAGCGGGGCAAAAGGAGTTCTAAGAGGCTTGCCTCTTAGCGTACCTTTTTGGTATTTTTTCTTTACGAGAAGAAAAAGTACATACCTACTACGAACAGACATTGAAAATGTCTGCGAGGGGTTTGGGGGCGAGCAGCCCCCATATAGAAAGAGGGAGGTGAAGCCGTGAACAGAAATCTGAATACCAAGCTTGTGCAGATATTCATAGTATTTATAATAAGTGTAATGACGGTAGTCGGAGTAATACTGCTTAACAGCGTATTCAACTTTTACAAAAACGACTTTGTAGAGCAGATGGACAGCGGCTTTTCCGAGGACATTATAACAGAGCTTCGTGCAAATCTTGCATCAGAGGACTTTGCACAGCAGAACAAGGAGCTTCTATCGGCATATTCCGGCGTGTTCGGCTTTGACAGCAACAGAAGCTTCTATATCCTTGATATGAACGGAAACGTTCTTGCAAGTAATGCAGGAAATTCAGAAACAGCTCCGCTAAAGACCAGAAATATGCTTTCTGCCCTTGGCGGCGAAACCGGTAAAAAGCAGTCCCTTGGCGCAGACATTATGGACTACGCCCTACATATCGAAAACGGCGGCAGGGAGTGCGTAATATACGTAACCGACAACCTTTCCAAGATGCGTGACCTTACCTGGATGCTGTTTTCCATTATAATTCAGGCACTTCTTATAGGGCTTATCATTGCGGTCATACTTTCATTCTTCCTTGCGCAGGCAATAACCCTGCCTCTGGAAAAAATTACTGCGGGTACAATGAAGATCTCAACGGGTGACTACTCGCACAGACTGGAAAATTCCTCAAAGGACGAAATAGGCGTTCTTACAAAAAACTTCAACTCCATGGC
>JAZOCR010000005.1:0-13334 GCA_045596605.1 Eubacteriales bacterium
AGTAATAATCACCTTCATATTCTACAAGCTGATATGCCAACTGCTTTACACCGTTAATGTAGAAATAACCGTCCTCGTTTGCACCGTTCTTCAAAACCATCTTGCCGTCTGCGTCGAATTCAAAGTAACCGGGTTTGAAGTTGGTTCCTTCAAGGAATCTCTTTTCAACATACATGGTCTTGTTTGTAACATATTTGTTGTAGTCGCTGATGAAGTAATAATCACCTTCATATTCTACAAGCTTATATGCATGTACCATAAAGCCGTTTTCATCATAGAAGTACTGACCTACAGGACCATGATTGATTACCATTTTACCGTCAGCACCAAACGTATACGTGCCTGCGGGAATAATACCATTGGTTTCAGAGGAAGAAATAACAGTCGTAGTATTTACTGCAACACAGCCGAAACGCTCAAAGCCGGAGCCTCTGCCACCAAGATAGTAAGCACCATCGATATAATGGATACCGCTCGCAGTTTCACCGTCTTTTACGATATAATAATCACCATTAACCTCGTATATACCGTCTGCAGGAGAAACGGACTTATCGGTAGTGCCGTCTTCTGCGAATATGTACCAATATGCAGGAGTATCGGGATTATCCTTAACAAAACGGATGCCGGTATACATATAGGAATCTCTGCCGAAGTAGTAGGTCTTGCCATCAAGTTCAACCCACATACGTGTATAGTAACCGGGACCATAGCTGTATCTCGTACCGGTAGTGTTGGTTGCCCATGCGCCCTTCGTTGAACCGTTTTCGTCAAACGTATACTGAATGCCGCCAACTGTTTTTTCGCCAACATAAAGCTTGTAATCTGAGCCTGCATAGCAATAGCCATCGTCAGCAGTCTGCCAACCGGTCTTCAATACACCGTTAATGGAGTAGTAAAGGTTGCCGTTCATTTCGAAGATGCCTGTGCCGGATTCGTAAATGTGTCCGCAGCCTTCATCGGAGCATACAAATTTGCTGTCAACGATTATGTAGTTGTGGTTCAGACCCTCCAGAGTAGTACCCCAGTCAACAACGGACTTACAGGTTTCGCAGTAGGTTCTGTTTTCATAACCATCAACGCCCACACCGGGAGCCTTATTAAGAACCGTAAGCTCTTCATCGTGAATGTGGTAAGGAGAAGAGATAGTTGTAAGCTCGGTGGCTACGTTAATAGAGCCGCCGAAAGGAGTATCGTTGATGACACCATAAGCAACTTCAGCTTCAATGTTGACAACGGGCTTATTGCCCATATCAGCAGGAGCGTAATAAGTATCGTTTACATAGTTATAACGGTCAAATGTCCAAACTCTTACTGGAATGCTTACGAGAGTGTTGGAAAGAGCTCTGCCGCTCACACCGTCTTTTTCAACTGTAACAGTGAGAAGCTCAGAAATTTCGTTGTAGTCAAAGGTAGCATTGAAGCCGTTAGCAACAATTGCGCCCTCGGTTTCCCAAATGTTTGCATTATTAAGCTTGATATCAGCAACAAGTCTGTTAACGTTTGCAAGATCTGCAACGTTAATATCAACGTAGTAGATAGACTGTGCCATCGGAGCTTCACCGGAGTCGTTGTGACCGTTCAGTTCAACAACGGCATTACCTGCTACGGTGAAGGTTCTTGTAATTCTTGCAGGATTGCCGAGCTCGTCCTTGACTTCAAACATAACGGTATGCTGTCCTGCACCGAGGGCAACGTCACCCTTAGAGGAGAGGGCGTTGCCAGTAATAGCGGCTGCAATCTCAACACCATCGACAAAGATTTCGCCGGAAGTAAGGTCGAGAGCTACATTATCTGCTACTGTTGCAGAGAATGCAATGTTGTTACCATTGATAGTAGCACCATTTTCAAGAGAAACAGCGGTATCAGAGGTAGAGTAAGTAGGGTTGGTGATAGTGGGTAGCACTCTGTCGTCCACAGCGGAGCTGTAGTCGAGAGTTATGTCATCGATGTAAAATGTTACTGCATCAGCAGTTTCAGGCTTTACGTAAGTACGAATGAAGGAAGGAGAACGGGAGTTGCCTTCATCGGTTGCAACGGGAGTGCAAAGGTAATCGTACTTGGAAATATCGATGGTTGCATACACCCAACGGGATTCGGGAATGTCTGCATTGGTTGCGGAGTTGAGGTTGGTTTTATTACCAGTTGCAGCAGAAGTAAACATAAAGTGATCCTGTTTGCAACTATAAGAGCCATCAGCGTTCTTTACATACAGCTGAGACTGGAATGCAAGACCCTTGCCGGCAGAGGGGAATGCATTTTCGGGAATGTAGAGCCACATACCAAGAGTAGTAGCCTTCTTGCCGTTAGCTACGTCACGGAGAACGATGGTTTCACCGGTGTTGAACAGCACGTTGTAGGACCAGTTTGCGAAGGAAGCGTCGGTGTTGTCGAGTCTCCAAGCCAGTGCATAGTTTCCGTTTCTTACCTGTCCGCCGTCTTCAGTTGTAGCGATAAAGGTTTCGCTGCTTAAATATTCGTTGAACTGACCTGCGAGGGGATCGGAACCAACGAGAGTGTTATTAACATCATTGTTTTTGCTCCACTTCTTTGCTTCTTCGAAGCCCATAAAGCCTGCTCTGTCACCGTTTTCAAAGTCATAAATGATCTCGGATCCCTTACCGAATTCGATCGCATAAGTCAGTGTAATTTCGCCATAGGTAACAGTTACGTCTACACCCGCAATAGATGTATCATCAGTTGCAGTAAACTTAAAGCCATCGAGGGTACCTGCGGCATTATTGGAAAGAGCTATGGAAACTGCATTGGTGTCCATATATACGTTTGCTTCGCCAGTCATGGCAACAATAGGAAGCGCAATGGTACGAATATTATCTGAAGTAGAATAAGGCACTACAGTGGAAGTTGCAGAAAGCTTGAATACTTCGGGATCCGCAACAGTGATAGTCTTGGAGCCAACAACCTTGCCGCCGGACAGCACCTGAATATCTACAGTACCGGTTTTGCCATTGGAAACAAACTTACTGTTTTCTATCGTACCGAAGGAGGTGTCAGAAAGTGCCCATGTTGCGTCTGCGGGCATATTCATTGCGTAACCGTGAGTATCAATCGCTTCCGCAGCGAAAGTATAAGCAGTCTTGGGTGCGAAGATATCGTAGTCAGCATTCACGTTAACAACGTCAAGAATGCCTGTGGGAGCAACGTTGGAAGTAACGAAGATGCCGTGCGCAGTAGGACGCTGTGCGCCGTCGCAAGGAACGCTACGCATAGTAAAATCTTCTTCACCTACACGTTTGGTAAGGAATGTAGAGGATCCACCACCGTCACAGTTAGCAGCCCACTTACATCCGAGAGCGAGCATAGATTCACCAAGCTCGAAGTTGCCAAAACCAACGGAGTTGTTAGCACCACGACCGTCATTCATACAAATAACGAGAGTACCGTCTTCCTTAATACCAACCATGGAACGTGCAGCGGCGGAGGAAGTACGTTCCTCTGTCTTGGAAACCAGCTCGCCATCCTTAACAGTCATAGCGAAGGATACGCCTACAGCATGAAGTAAGATGCCGTCTTCAAGATACCGATTAAATTCAGTTCTGTTGAATGCCTTTACGTCACAAGAGATATTACCTTCAGCATCCTTGAATACATAGAGGATAGAGCTGGAGGGAGCGTTTTTGCCCTTGACACTGATATCCTTGCCGTTGTAAACAAGTACACGGGGAGCATATGTGTCATAGTAAAGGTCGGTATTCATACCGCCGACGATGTTGTATCCAAGGGTGTCCTCGTAATACTTCGCCATTTCGGTCAGTTCCTTATGAGACCAGTTTGCCTCATCTTCCAGATCCTTATCGATCTGATAGTATCCGGGAACGATGGATACGTCGGGGTTAGACGGGTCTACCTCAATAACGTGAAGAACCTGTCTGCGGTTGCCGGCATCATTGTTGAGAACCATTTCATACTCAACAGCTGCGCCGGGGACAAGGACGTAATCTTTTCTTGAGATTACGTTGTAGTAGCCATTGTATCCAAACTTTCCATTTTCGTAAATTACACCGGATTGCTGTTCCGTTTCAGCCGCAAAAACAGCTGTCGGAAGCACGCTTACCAGCATTACGATTGTAAGAACAAGAGCTACTATGCGTTTTGTTGTTTTAGTCATAACCTTTCATCCTTTCCTAAAACAAGAGTTTATTTCAAAATGATCGAGTATGATCATCGAGAAATCATATTAAATTTAACAACACAAGTTGTTGTTATAAATACCGAACACTACAGCTCTAAGTATTTTTCCAAAACGGGATATATGGGAATATGTTGAGGGGATCATTGTCGGTAATCATCATATTGACAAAATAGAACAAGAAATACACCGTCATAACAAAGACAGATAACTTTCCGAGCATTGCATACTGTTTTTTGCATCGTTTAGCGATTTTGGGAATCAAAACCGGAACAAAAATTAAAAAATAGTAATTCATTCTCATGGAAAGCGGGTGTAGCATCGCAAACATCTGAATAATAACCGACAAAAGCAGCAGATTCCTGAGTGCTATAGTATCCTGATCCAATGATTCGTCATCTACCATAACGTAAGAGTATATCGCAAATAGAATCAAAAGAATCAAAACCATGAAAGCACCGGTCTCTTCTACGAGTTCGTAATCTTTCCATAAAAAATTTATCAAAAAAACAAAAATCGTATCCTTAAAAAAATACACTGCCGCCATACACGGAAGCACAAATAAAAGCCACTTTTTCGTTATTCTTGCATAATACAACGGATACAGAACCAATAGTATAAAAGCTGACGTATGAAACATCATTGCAAGAAAAACAGCTCCTAAAAACAACGGAAGTTTTTTGTTTTTTGCGGCGTACCATGCGAAAACGCCCATAGACATCGCTATAGCTTGTCTGATTCCCGAGAAATACATAGCAAATGGTGCTACAGACAAAAACAGAGCAATGGTCAGAAGTGACATTTCTGACTCTTTCTTATACAAATACCACAACGGACAGACGCAAATAAGCGATGTTGCAATCAACAGATATTGATAATTACCAAAAATAAAACCGATCAGCTTATTTAAAAGTTTGTATCCCATTTCATGTGATTGGTTAGCTAACAAGTCAGATACGCCGCTTGAGGCATATTCCTCAAATAGTCTGGAATATTGAATAGTATCATTGCCACACTCCAAACTGCGAAGCGCTAACAAAAACAAGAATATCAGCATAAAAATATCTATGCTCAAGGACTTTGTTTTATATAACAACTGATTTCCGGCATTTACATAGATACTGTCTTTCAACAGCCATGCGATTGCCGGCAAAATAATTAACATAAAATACGGTATCAAAATATCCTCCTATAAAAATTCATCCGATCAAATGATCTTATCCTTGCTATTTTCATCTGAGAATAAATTTTTTAGCCACATTTTTAGCATGCGAAATCAACTTGCCTGCCACAGATTCAAACTTTAAAGCACACTCTTCCGTTTTGGAAAAAACTTTATGATCACGAGCAAATCCCACCATATATTCAAATGTCATTGGACAATCCAGACGGGTTAATTTTTTCAGATAATAAAAGAATATTTTTTTCGGGTTTTGCGTTTGCATAAACAAAGGTGCTATTTTTTTCGCCACGCAAAGAGAATCATAATAAAAAAGATCCTTGCGCGTGTTGGTCACCTGAAGTTTATGAACTCTGCTCAGTACATCTTTATACGGAGAATAATATATATGATATCCTCCGAGAAACAACGAATACCACATTAAAGCATCCTGGCTGTATCGCAATGTTTCATCAAAAAAACCAACGGTATCAAACGCTGTTTTATGAATCAGCAAGCAACATCCGCATAAAGCACCATGATACGCAATCGAACCGGCAGCTTCTTCGCCGGAATATATACGTTCTTCTTTGAAATATCTGCGAAAATTCTTTATCTTTGAACGATCGGATTTCACAAGCAGACCATCCGTATATACCACTGATTTTTCAAGATCTTGATTGGGCACTTTTCTCAATGCTTCGACAGAATGCTCTATTTTCTCGGGGGCATAAAGATCATCGTGCGACAGCCAGGAAAACCATTCACCTGTCATTTGCCGAATACCGTAATTCAAAGCAGACGATACGCCGCCGTTCTCTTTCGAATAATATCTGATTTTTTCTCCGTATGATTTTGCGATTCTTTCCGTTGCACCATCATCCGAAGAGCCATCATTCACAACGATAATTTCTATGTTTTTATACGTTTGCGCCAATGCGCTGTCGATCGCCTCGGACAAATAGTTGGAGCCATTATATACGGGAATAACGATTGAAACCTTGGGAGTATAAGTACAATCCAAAAAAATCACTCCCTTCTCATATTAAACTTTTCACCCAGAACGAAGTCAAACTCATCCGGTTCAAACTCCATATATCCACTCCAGGGATAAAACGTAATTTCTCCGAAATATACCTTTCCCGCCACGGAATACAAATCGATTCTGGCAAATGGAAAATCTTCCGAAAGCTTAGCAGCAATTGCAAGCATTTCATCCAGGTTTTCGGGTTTCGGAGAATCCTCGTCGATTCGTGCATCTTCGGAGGCAACACGGACTTTGTTCCACTCGGTATCGTAAACTAAATGATTGCATCGGTCTGAATAACGGTCGGAAATGCAAATAACATATTCGGGCTTTCCGTTGTAGCAAAAGATTTTATAGTCATTGACGGCATTGTTGATATGTGTTTCGTCTTCCAGTAGACGTTCTACGACAATTCTTGGTTTCACCTTTATATAAGGCCATTCTCTGCCTAAGTTTGCCTTTACCTTAAAAACAAAGTCTTTGAATTCCCTGATTACGTCATCTTCAATCAACTTACTTTTGTCTCTGCAAAGCAAATTGGTACCGCTTCCGTTACTGAGCTTCATCACGAATTTTTCAGGCAACTCAGAAAGCTTGATATCTTCCGGTCTCTCGTAAACGCAATAAAGATCGTTCAGAATATGTTCCAAGCCCTTGGATTTTATATATTCTCTCACCATATATTTATCGGAACACGAAGGCATGATATCGTTTTTGTAATAAAGTTTATACCACTGAATTTTCTCTGTAAATCTTTTGGGAGATTTCAAGTCAAGTTTTCTTTTGAATTTGATCCGATACTGCAATTTCAGCATTTGCCGATCCGGAATAAATCTCAAAAAAGACAAAATGCCATATCTGAGTTTTTTGTTTTTAAAAATCTTCTTATATTCATCCATGATTTGAAAGCTCCTTCTAACGGTTTTCAAACAAAATATGTGATCAAATTTTTGCGACGTTTTTTATGATTTCACTTGACCATTATTGGCTTCAGGCAGAATAAACCTCTTTCCAGCTTCAAAATCAAACCTGTCGGGGTCAAAAGTCACATATCCGCTCCAAGGGAAAAAGGTCAATTCCCCGAAATATATCTGGTTTTGAACCAGGTACAAATCGACGCGCACAGCAGGAAAGTCTGCGGCAAGAATTTTTGCGATTTCCACCATTTCTTCCAGTTTTGCGGGGCGAGGAATTGCGTCGTCACTGCACGGGCAATCGCTTCCTACATGAAGATCGTTCCAATCCATATCATAAATGTTGCGGCGATGATCCGAGAATCTGTTTACATCACAAACCACATATTGCGGAATACCGCCAAAGCAGATAAATTTATAATCGTAGATCCCTCCGTTTTGATCAGGGTCTTCCAAGAACTTTTCTACTACAATGACAGTTTTTTTATCTGCGTTATATACCCACTCTCTACTTGCCACAGCACTATTCCGAGCATAAAATAAACGAAAATTCTTTTTCACGTCTTCAAGATCAAGGTTGTTCTTGTTTGCACACAAAAGATTGGTACCACTTCCATTACTCAATTTCATTACAAACTGTTCGGGAAGGGCGTCAAACGAAATATCTTCGGGGGAGTCGAATTTCATATATAATTCATTCAAAATAGATTCCAACCCTTTAGATTTGATAAATTTTCTTACAGCATATTTATCGGCGCACTGCAACATAACGGGATCGCGATAGTACAATTTATACCATTGAAGCTTTTCGGTATATCTTTCTGGATTCTTCAGATTCAGTTTTCGGCCTGTCTTGAGCTTATATTGCAATCGGATCATCGTATCATCGGGTACGAAACGTAAAGCAGCAAGAATCTTAAATCTCAAATTTCGATTTCTTATAATCTTTTTATAAAAATCCAAAGTTAACTTCTCCTTACTTGTTTGTTTTTATAAAGTATTGGTCAATTTGGCACATTCCTTCAAATACTTTTCCACAACAATGTTACGGTCAAATTCGCGCTCTACCTTTTCTCTGCCTCTGAGTCCCATTTCCTTTTTTTGTTCATATGAAAGGCTCAAGAACGCTTCGACCTTTTCAATCAGGTCTGCGCTGTCTCTTTCCTTCACAACGTATCCATTCACGCCGTCGTCTATGACTTCACGGCATCCCGGACGATCGGTCGTAATGATCGGTCTTGCACAGGCGCAGCTTTCCAAAAGGACGTTTGACATACCTTCGGGATAATATGTAGGGTGAATTGTGCAATGAATATCTTTCAGCAAAGGCTTTACATCTCTTAGCATTCCATGGTAAACGATAATACCGTTGTTATGTAATTTACGCAATTGATTTTCATATGCCTGCTCACAAAATCCACATACGTGGAATACTGTATCGGGATATTTTTTTCTTATATATTTTGCCGTTTCGAGATATTGATCTATGCCTTTTTCTTTCATGATTCGAGAAATAAAAGCAAACTCCGTCTTTTCGTCATTGGGATACTCTATCGGAACAAATCTTTGCAGGTTTACACCCGAACCGGGTAACAGACCGTGCTTATTCAAAGCAATTCTGTGATCCACAAAAAACTGCATATTTTCCGTATTTTGAAAATAAACTTTTTGTATTTTCTTAAAGGCATATTTGTATAGTCCTATCGTTATTTTCTGCACAATACTGTCGTTTTCCACGGCGGTTCCCAAGCCTGTTATATTGGCAACGCAAGGAACTTTGGCGGATCTGCACGCAATCGCACCGTAAATATTGGGTTTGATCGTATAGGTAAATACGATATCGGGCGATACTGAACGGATCAACTTTTTATATTGATGAATCAGCGCAATTTCTTTAATCGGATTCGTTCCGTGTCGTGACATGGAGATTTCATGATATTCACAGCCGAGTTTCTTCAGATCTTCGATACGTTCTCCGTAAGGCGAAGAAATTACAACTTGATGTCCTTCGGCAATCAAGCGTTCTACCAGTTCCAAACGGAAATTGTAGATCACAACGTCATGATTGACCAAAAATAAAACCTTGCTCATATAACCTCCGTTCGTTTTATCGACTCTTTCAAATCAGCCATCCTATACTTGTCTTTGTATTCGCTTAAGCCCATATCGTAGCTCAAATTTCCGAACGCTTTGTCGACAAGCCCGGAAACACGACCAATCAATTTCAGAACCCAAACAAAGCCCTTGATTAAATATATTTTTTTACCGTGTGCCGCAGCAATCGTTTGTACAAGCTCACTTGTATTGCTGTATTCTTGATTCTGTGGCCAGAAAACACCCTGCTCCTCATTTTCGATCATCAACCTCACAAATTCACAAAGATTCTCAACATAAAGCATCGATCGTTCGTTTTTTACATATGGAAAAATCGGTGTCTTTGCCGCAATTTTTGCAAGCAACGGATAATTCCCCTTGCTTCCCTTTCCGTAAATCATCGGGGGACGAAGAATAACAACTCTAAAACCCTCATCATTCAACGGTAATATACCATTTTCAGCTTGAACCTTGCTGTCACCATAACAGTTTTGCGGATTGACAGGAGTATCTCTGGTAATTACCTTAGATTTGCCGATCGGGGCGCTTGCACCGTAAACTATGGCGGAACTCATAAAAATAAACTGCTTTACACCGTCAGATTTAGCTTTTCCAGCGGTATCAATGGTCAAGTCTTTATTAACAGAATAATACAATTTCGACTTTTCATCGCCTGTTTTTCTGTTATCAGAATGCGCAATCCCCGCAACGTGAAACACGCTATCATATCCTGAAAAACTTTTTTCACGCCAAGTGCCATCAATCATATCTATGGTATCAACAACGTAGTCATTAGGATAATTCTCTTTTATGTACTTTTCAAAAGAAGTGCCTATATAACTGTTTGCACCGGTTATTAGTATTCGCTTCATTTTGCAATCTTCTCTTCTTCCTGTTTCATTTCTTCTTGCTTCTTTAGTTCGCCGGTGCCACCCTCAACAACTCCATCGGATTTCAAAACCGATTTTATTGTTCCAAAAAAGCATTTTACATCCATAGCAAATCCTTTGAAGCTGCCCACGTTCAATGCAGCAGTATATTCTCCGTCGAATTTTGCTTTAACGTCAATTTCAAGCTCATCTCTGCCATTGATCTGCGCCCAACCGGTAATGCCGGGCTTGACATCATTTGCTCCGTACTTCTCACGCTCTTCCCAAAGATTTACTTGATTCCAAAGTGCAGGTCTCGGACCAATACACGATAATTTTCCTGCGAAAACCTGATATATTTGCGGCAGCTCGTCTATACTGGTCTTGCGTATGAATTTTCCAATACGAGTTATGTATTGTTCCGGATTTTCCAATAAATGCGTTGGTGTATCGTGGGGGGTACTCATCTTCATACTTCTGTATTTCCAAATCATAAAGTAGGTAACTTCACCGCCTTTATTTTTACCAATCCTCTTTTGCTTGAATAACACAGGACCGGGATCATCAATCTTAATTACAATCGCAATAATCAGCATTGGAAGTGCCAATACAACTATTGCAACACCCGACAATATAATGTCAATCAATCTTTTTATAACGTGCTTATACATATCATTTACTTAACCCCTACTTAACCCCAAATCCAATCTCTTTTTTAAAACCGCTCCATGTCTCATCACTATTTCCACTTACCATCGACATCCGCTCTGGTGTAGCTTGCAAAAATGGTAATACGTACACGCTTACATTATACCACTAAGCCCTTGTAAATTTGCGGCTTTATTTGACTATAACGTGGAAAAATTATAGGCACTATTGGCATACAAATTGTGGTATTCCAACAAAAAGCAACTAAAGATTTAAAAAATCGCCTAAATCAGCAATTTTGCACAAATTGGGAGGGCGAAAAACGCAGAGCTTCTCTTTGTAAAAATGAATATGACGTTGTCGTTAAGACTGGTTATTAATTTCAAGTGAAGATGTAGGGAATGACGCTCTTGTTCACCGGGAAAACACTCCCTTTTTATTTCAAAAATTTCACCACAATATACATCCTTTGGCGGAGACAAAAATTTTTGCTTTTTGCGTTTGTTGTTTGAAATGAAAACCTGCGTAAAACCGCCATTTATAAAGGTTTTTAGCCGATTATTGTGGTTTTTTTCACCATTTTGTTAAAATACTCTAAATAGTATACCAATGATATCTATAATTTTTCCATGTTTTAGTCAAATAAAGACGCAATTTTACAAGCGCTTGGTGCTATACTGTATGCGTATACATATCACCTTTTCGGCAAGCGACGCCGGGCCGCCGCAGGTGTGTGTTTCAACTATATCGTATGTTCGTGCCCGTGCTTGTGGCGTTACAAGCGTGTGCGCCTATGTGCGAATAACATTTTTGTTTAGGAGGAAAGATTATGAACAAAAAAGTTCTGGCTTTATTGCTTACGCTTTGCATGATATTCACTATCGTGCCTGTAAACGTAATGGCAGAAGAAGCCAATGGCGAGCAGCTGTCCGTATCTTCTGATGAAGACACACAGCAGACTCCCGAAAATAATGCATCAGAAAATGCTGATGAAGGAGAGGGGGAGAACGGCGAAACGGATGAAAAAACTCTTAGTGGTTCCGGCACTGAAGATGCTCCCTACCTCATCAACAACATCGATGATCTTGTATGGTTCAGAAATGATGTTAACGCAGGCAATACCTATGAAGGCAAATATGTCAAGCTGACTGCTGACATTGACCTTGAAGGCTATACGGAAATGAATGTAAATTACCAGAACAACAATGTCTCTGCACCTACATTCAGACCTATTGGCGACTACTCTTGCGGCGCTTCCTTCAAGGGTACATTTGACGGTGGCGACCACACCATTTCCAACCTTTACATCAGCGGTTGGGATATCAATTACCATTGGGATAATTATGGCTCCGCCGGTCTCTTTGGTACAGTTGAAAATGCAACTATCAAGAATCTGACTGTTAGCGGTTTCGAAATTCAGGTTGAAGGCGGTGACGTTGCAGCTATCGCAGGTCATGCCAAAGGCAACTGTACATTTGAAAACATCACCGTAACCAACAGCAAGATCGCAACCTACAATAACGGTTGTGCCGGTATTGTTGCATGGTCTGAAACCGGCGACTATACCTTCAAGGATATCTGTATCACTGGTTCTGTTGTTCTTGCGGGTCTTTGGGGCTCCTTCGACAGTTCCATCGGCGGCGTTGTCGGTCAGGCTGACACCAGTGCAGAATATTCCTTTGAAAATGTAACTGTTGCATGCCGACTTGACTGTTATAACGATGTTACCGCATCGTACCAGTATTATGCTTATCGTATGTGTGGTATGCTGATTGGTAGAATTTCTGTTGATGCAAGCAATCAGCCTATCCTTGATAATGTAACCATTGGTAATAACGTCGAAATTGATTACAGTAATACCCCTGACTACGCTTATGTATATACTGGCAGCGGTTCTAAGAGCGGTTGGAACCGTGTTGAAGCAGGCTATGCTTATGACGGTGTGGATCTTACTCAGTATCCTGAAGCTGAAGTGATCTACAAGCCTTCCAACGCTATCTTTGGCGGTCAGCAGTACGGTTCCTATGGTCAGGATGACCACGAAAAGATTGAGATTTTCGGTCGTGTTGCAGCATTCGATGGAGACTACTTTACATCTCTGGAAACTGCTATCAAGGCTGCCGATGGTGCAACGGACGCAGATAGCAATGCTATCGCAGTCAAACTGATGGCTGACTACAGTGATGACATTGTCATTACCAAGTCCCTGAAGCTGGATGTGAACGGCTATTCATTCACCGGTAATGTCACCACCATTGACGGCTACGAAGTTGAATTCAAAGATGGCGTTTATACTGTTGTAAAATGTGTCGCACAGATTGGCGACGAATACTTTACCAGCCTCCAGGAAGCTGTAGATGTCGGCGGCACTGTTGAGCTTCTCGCCGATGTGGCTACCGACACAGCAATCACAGTTAACAAGACCGTGGTTCTGAATCTGAACGGCTTCTCTGTAAGCACCACTGAAAACGACACT
>JAZOCR010000006.1:0-14571 GCA_045596605.1 Eubacteriales bacterium
CCCCATACGTTGAGCTTTGCGCTGCTTAGGGACGAAATGGCTGCGGATGACAAGCGCACCTCGTATCCGTCCGTTGCATTACCGCCCACCGGGCTAATGCATGTCCCCATATATCCCACACGGCCAAAATAAAAAGCGCCAGTTTCAAAAGGCGTTTGCGTAGCCATATTTGCATTTTTGCTGTAGCTGGCCGCTGTAATGAATGGGATAATCTCATAAACTTCCCCATCAAAGGATGTTTTGCCTTGCTCACCGTTTTTTACAATGAAATTGCTTGTTCTTCCATCTGTAAGGGTTACAGTATATTCGTTTTCACCGCCGCTTTCGTCAGAAAAAACGGTTTGTTCAACAGTTGCAATGCTAACACCCTGAGCGCCTTGTTTGCCATTGCGAACAATAAATGTGTTTTGGCTTCCATCTGTTTTATTTACGGCAATTACGTTTTCTCCATCAGATTCCGAAGATGATACAATTTGTTCGACAGATTCAATACCCACACCTGCAACACCCTGAGTTTTGCCCTGGTCTTCCCATGCGCTGCCAGTCCACCTGTACACATTGTAAGGCGCAGCCGCACCAACGTTGTATTGGTCGCCCTCTCTGGGGTCAACAACTCCGGCTTGCAGAGCTTCTACGCTTTCAAAAGCGCTGCCTTTTACAATATTGTCATATCCACGTTCGCCACGAGGAATAACAAAACTAATCACCTTTTTACCGTCGTCATCATTTTCTACCGTAACCGATGCATTTGTTCCAGGTAAGCCGGTTTCAGCATTTGCAATCATATTATCAATAGAATATGCTGCACCGCTCGCAGCATCGGCTGCAAGATTTGCTTTTTCTGCTGCTTCGTTTGCAGCCATGGCGGCTTGTCTTGCTGCTTCGATTTGGGAAAGAACTTCCGAAAGTGAAGGAATAGTTTTATCCGGGTCATAAATAGTGTCTGTTTTTGTTTTAGAAAGTATGCTTTCTCCCGCAAAAACAGTTACACCATCTACATCTACAGTAACGCAAAAAAGCCCATGCAGAAGATAACATCCTTCGGATAGCGTAAGAACCGCTTTTCCATTTTGTACAACGCCGTTAAGCAAAACAGTAGAGTTGTCAGTGTAATTTACAAAGGCACCTTCGACCACTGCACTTCCAGAAATACTTAAAGGATTTCCACGTTCCATCAATTCGATTTCAAAAACGTGCGCATTAACATTTCCTGTACCAAAAAAACCTCCTATGTTTGTCTTTTGAAGAGGTTTTGTCATCTCTGTTTTGTATTGAAGTGTAAACGGAAAACTCATTATTTACTCCTTTACAAATACAATTTCCACCTTGCCGGGTTTGTAGATATCATCCTTTACGATTCGCCTAATCCGGGTAAATCCCTCATAGGTGATATTCCCTTCTTCTTCGCTTCTGCGCTCAAATAGGGGAATACCTTCCCAATCCGCTGCAATCTCAGCCATTGGGCGGTCATCGTCATAGCCCATCATCAGTTCCTCAGAATGAGGAACCAGCCACATCCAGTCAATTTTGGTTGTTTTCCCGTTTGCTGTTACCGTCATCCTCTTTCGCCACCTTTTCAATTTCGTTGCAGATTTTTTCCACGGTCAGGATGCATCCAAGCAGCTTATCAAGGTTGTCCTTCCCGGAAACCGATATTGTTTCAAGTGTTGCCCTAATGCTCTTCAAAGTGTTATACATGCGCTCCCCCTTATGGCGTATAAGCCAGATAATACAGCGTAGTGCTTCCGCTGGGAGTGCTTACCTCTACGCTTCTACGGCTGCACAATTTCCCACCGAATGTGATACTGTCAAACTTCCCATAGGTCACATCTAGCGTTTCCCCCGTAAAGAGAGTTGCTTTCAGCACTGTTGCCGTGGTAATGCCGCTGGTAATGTTGCTGATGCTTGCATTGGTGGATTGTAGCTGGCTTACGGTCACATACCCGGAGAGGTTGATTTTATTTGCGCTTATTTTTATTTCTTCGGCAGTCTGATTGATGGATGAAATAAGTTCACCACTTTTTACACGTTGCTCAATTTCTCTCGCATTTACGGTTATTCTTGCGTCAGCAGCTTCAATATCGTTCTGCAACTCAGTTGCACGAATTGTGATTTTTTCAACTTCGGAATCTAACCTAATTTCGAGAATATCTTTTTCATTTGTAAGTTGATTAAGTTTTTCAGCATACAGATCAATATTCCCACGGTTTTTGTCTATATCAATGTACGCATCATAAATCAAATCGGAAAATTCTTTATTCTTTTTTTCCTGTCTTTTTCTGCCTGCGCCACTTTTTCTCTGCTGCTTTTGCTGATCAACCAAGATATCACGCAAGGTAGGCATTTTCTTATTCAAAGAAACATAAACTTTTTCTTTTGAACCGATCAAATCAACATATTCGAGCGTTACAATCCTTAAATCAACATCAAGATTATCCTCAGGCAAATAGCAATGACAAATTTTTCCAAGTTCAAATTTATCAAAAAACTCGCCTGTTATGGTGTAAAGGTCACGAACATCTAATTTGATGCTAACAATAGGTTCTTTATAATTGTCAAAAAAACGCTTTATGTATCTCTGTTTTTGTGTTTCCGTAGCTTCTTTTGCTACATAAATAACTTTGCTTATTATGCCATACTTATCTATCGTGTCAGAATCAACATGCCCTTCTATTCCATCTATTTTTACACGAGTGCAAAGGTTATCCTTAAGAACATTGATTGTGACACCATCCAAATTTCTTGAAAATCGTCCATGGCAACCACTTTTTTCAGGCAATTTTACAATATTGATTTTCCATGGGAAATCATCCATGTCATAGGTTACGGCATAATCACCAAAAATAGATTGAACCTCAATAAACAACTCCAAAAGATTGTCATTATAAAACTCAATCGTTTCCTCTTCTGTCTGAACAAAATTGCCAAGCTCCCAATAAGTATTTTCTTGTTGTTCCAGCAATTGAGAAACAATTTCAGCAAATGTTCCTTTGATTATTCCTTCTCCATTTATGGTTGTATCACCAAGGGTACAAATGCCATGAAGCAAAGAAACATTTTTGTTTTTTCCATACGAATTTACAATTTTGCTAACTCGAAATTTGCTTTTACTCCCATCTGGTGTTTCATATTCGATCCAATCATCTGGAGAAATACTTTCATCAAATGGCAAAGTAAAATTCAGAATAGAAACAGAAGAAAGTTCTATTTTTGCATTCATTTCAATGGGATGCAAAACGCTTTCTTTTTTCATGGTCTTTTTATTTAATTTTTCAGGCCATCTCAAAGCCACATCCCCCTTGCAGAAACACTCATTGACAAAGGCTCAGAAGCAATTGCCTCAACATTGCTATATCCACAATTGACCCAGATTTCATCATCGCCTATTTGGTTTCCAATCACTGACGTTTGACCGATTTTCGCAAAGAAATAACCTTTTTTGTCATAGCCTGTCTCAAGCGTTTTCCCAGGCTTGAGCGTAATCCCATCAAAAGTAACAGAACTAAAATCGGTTTTTATTGCAACATTTGTCACAGCTGCAGATCCCATGTTCGTTACTTTCACCGAAGCTTTACATTTTTCTGCTGTTCCATCAACAAAAAACTGGGCTTTTCCATCTGATACCGAAACAGAGTTTGAAACGCTTTCCCAATATGGATTTTCATACGCAACAAAATCTACTGCCAAAGGCTCAATCCATTTCAAAGCAGATGTAATCGATGGCAATCTATCGCAAACCACATTGAGCATTTGCCCAGGCCTATCATTTATCATTAGCACGCCGCCTGAATTTGCCCATTTTTGCACCTGTTGACAAATCATTTTTCGTTTTTGAACATCATAATTGTGAATCTCAAACCGGATTTCTACAGTTGTTTTTCTGCGTTGCTTTCTTACGAAGAACAATCCATCAGAAAACGCCTTTTTATAAGTGGTAACATCTTCTTCCGGGGTTTTTTCATTTACATCAAGTACGATGATATCAGACGAAATTTCCCCTAAAGCCATACCATTTAATGTGCATTCATATCTGGTCATTTATCCCCATCCTGTCATGTTGCTTCCAAGTTTTTCATTCATTACTCCAACAACCCGATCATCAATGGTTACGCTCATGCCGCTTAATGCATTTTTAAGTTCTGCGCCCAAGTTTACACCCGGAGCCTCTGAGCCAGATCCAGTATTAAAATCTCCCCAATCGTATCCGCCAAGGCTGCCGGAAATAACCGGCGTAACGGGGAGTTTGATACTAAAGCCATTCAAACTGCTCTGCAAGTTTTCTTCTGCTTCTTCTGGTATTTCTGGGACAATTTCAAAATTAAAATCCGGAAATTTTTCTTGCAACCACGGCAACAGATCATTAACTCCACCGCTTCCTATGTCTGTAACAGGCACAGTATCACCGGGCGAATAAGTGAACGGCAGATAATTGTTAAGGTTGTAAAAAAGATCTTGTTCGTTTCTTACATTTTTGTAGATGTCAGGATTTTTGTTGATTCGCTTGTAATCATCCAGCGTAAGACCGATGAATCCATCGCTGTTTCCACTACTACCCACATGAGGATAAATAAATTCTCTACCGCCAATAGCCGCAGACCATTGATCGCTGTCCAGCTTCGGCGTAAAAAAACCATATTCCCGTGTCCATTTAGGATGGCTATATCGGTCTCCTTCAATTTTTTCGTAATCTTCATTGGTCAACGGGCCCATTTGAACATGCTCCAAAACATGCTCGTTTTCAACCACTTCTGAAGGAATTTCTTCGGTTTCTGTTTTTTGCTCCGGATATTGCAACACTGCATTTACAGGCACAAAAAGAGGATTTTCAGCAACGATTTCATTAAGTTGATTTTGCATGGTTTCAGCATCCGGAAACACAACGTCAACCTCTACAGAATGCTTTCCAGATAATGCGTTGCCTAAGCCTTTTAGGCCATCAGATGCAAGATTCCCAACAAATGTACCTGCAGCGGTATCGAAAAAATTTGAACCCGTGCCGCCTAAATCCAAATCTCCCAATTCAAACTTTGGAAAGCCATTAGAGTTGTTGCCATCAAATTGATCCAGAATTTTTTCGCCAATAGAATCAAGCGGAGAATCTTCAGATTCTGCTTTTTCCGGTTCTGTATTTTCCGCCTGAGTGGTATTTTCTTGCTTATTTTCTGTTGTTTGGCCAGGCTGGTTGTCCTGATTGTTGGGCACACTAAGCTCTTTAAATGTTTTTTTTGCTTGTGATTCAACAGAAACCAATTTTATAAGCAAATCATCGAGTTTTCTGCTAACTTCTTCTGCGGATTTTTCAAAATCAGAAGTATCGAGTTCAACAGTTCCAGAGAGTTCAAAAAGATTGTTGTCAGCCATCGTACACACCTACTATCCCTTTTGACAAAGCTTGCGCAACTTCTTTCCCAAAAGAATTAACTGTTTCAATTCCATCTACAAGATATGGCCTGGCATGCACTTTTTTTGTGCCATCATGCACATAATCTGCATAATATAGCGTGTTTCCCAATCGGACTATTTTTTTTTCTATATCCACCAATCCTTGCACATCTTTGTAAAGCAAGCCAGTGTCGTATATTTCTGTTCCACGACCACCGGTTACCCAATGCCGATGCACTTCTGAATAACCATGCAGCATCATGTAGTGAACACTTACAATGCCATCATCTTTTATTGCTTCCAACGCATCAGGAATGTTTTTTCTAAACCTTCTCAGCATTAAGGGAGTATTATTTATCAATCTTGCCACGATTCAACCTCCCCTTTAAATAATTTATGATTTCTCGACCGCTTCTGGTGTCTGAATCATACGGCTTGAACAAATCGCTGTATTTCGGAGCTGCATATTGTTTTTTGCACAGCATTTGATATAAAAGTGCATTTGATTGCCATAAAAGAAAGGCTTCATAACTTCGTTTTTTTTCTTCTATTCGATTTTTTTTCAAAATGCAACTCAATATTTCCATAGAAAACGTTTTGCACTCATTGAGAGCAAGCGTTATTTCTTCGGGGTCATACTGAGTGCATGCATAAAAAAACCGATAAACGACTTGTCAAACAGGAACCGGGTTTGCTCCATTGTTACTCCAAAAGGTTGATCTGCAATCTCATTTGCCGTTTTACCCTCTTGAATGGCAAGAATTTCATACAATGCACTGGGCTTTTTCAGCAAAATTCCAATGCACTCAAACATCAAATCAGAAATCGTTTTTTTTTCAGATACGGCAACATGATAAGCATTTTGCACCTCTGAATCTTTAGCCATTTCAAAAACAAAAGGCATTATTTTTGAAACAAATTCCATGCCTTGTTCACTTTTCATTTGCGACAACCGTATTTTATTTTTCATCTGTTCGCCTCCATAAATTTAAAAAAAGCGCCCGTGTTAAATCGGGCGCTTTTCTTTTATACTTCGTCAAAAAACAACACTCTGCAGGGTGCATAATCCATATCATTCAAATGATCGGCATGGGCTTTGAAACGGAAAGGAAGAACATTTTCTGTCCTATCACTAAAAGTAAACGATGCACCTGTAGTATTCAACGCATTTTTGATTTCAATTGCAACAAAGCCCTGACTTGTATCGCCTACCCACAGAAGCTTTGGAATGTAATCTTCATTTTTGATAGGCGTTCTAAGCTTCAATTCTGTTACGCCATTTCCCTTTTCTGTCAATTCTGCGGACATCATTACTTTTTGCATGTTTGCAGGTGTTACCTCAAGCATGTTCCCGCTCATAAAGATATCCCAACCATCATTTCTTGTGGATCCTTTGTAGGGGTCTCTCATTCCATTTGCTTCTACAGTTCTAAGCTTAGGAGAACATTCAAAGCTTCCATTTCCCCTTGTAGCACCAACCAAATCTTCTTCAGATTCGAGCCTTTCACTAAGCAGCTCTCTCAAGCTTTCGGCATCCGTTACGCTATCAATATCTACGTTGTAAAAAAAGGCGCCTGCGTCAAGCTGAAGTTTTGTAAAAGTTTCTTCTCTTACGCCAGTCAAAACAATCACTCCTTTAATAAGTCGTTGCAATATAAGAAATGCGGGCTCCAATTACAGGTTCGCCCTTTATTTCTTCGTTTGCATAGTAATCTTCGATGAATCTTTTTTCCTGCCGCTGCAGCCATATTAAACCGGAAGGAGTAACGATTTTCACGCCATCATGCGGAAGCTGTTCCTGAACCGCCTTACAGAACATAGCTCTCTCATGATTTACATTCATTCCCGGCTTTTGCTGAAACCATGCAAATGCAAAAAGGTTTGATTTCTGCCCAAAATCGCCTTGAATAACTTCAAACGTCACATATGGGAAGGGTGCATCTTCTGGGACAAAACCTGTGCGGTACACATCCATTCCAAACAGCGACCAAAATTCAAACAACGCCTGAGAAAAGTCTGCATAATTTGTCAAAGTGTTGTCCTTTCTGCATATACCATAACGCACTTGATATCTGACATTTCCGGCGGCGTTCCATCTATCGGGTCACTTGTGATTTTGAAAATGGATTCATCCTTTTTCCTTTTGATGTAATCGTCCCTCGCAAGAAGAACACCGGCAAAAGTCATGATTTTGTAAATCTCTTTTGCGCCGTTCTGCTGTGCAATCAGAAGGTCACTTCCGCTTTGCCTCAAGGCCTTTGCACGAAAAACGCTTCCTTCGTTCCATTCGATTTGATATCCTCCCGCATTGTCAGGAATCCTGCGTTTTTCCATGAAAACGAATTCGTCATCAATAAAATCCGCATAAGACATCAGCAATTCACCTCGGTGAACATTTTTCGATATGGAACAAGCCTTTTTTCAAACGCTTCTTGCCAGCTCAAAACACCGCCGTTTTTGCCTTTTGAACGAGTGTAGCTATATTCTCCAAAGCTCTCACTTTCAAACGCTCCTACGGGCGATTTTTCGGCAAATTCGGCTATTTCCGTGCACAGGTTGACAAAGTCTCGAGGGGGGCAAAGGAACCAGACTTTTCCCGTAAAAGTTTCATCCGGGCTTTCATCCTCTGAAAGAGTGAGATTTTCTCCCATTTTCCACACTCCATTGTGAAAAAAGCTTCCTTCGATTGCAATATAGCTTCCTGGATGCAGGCATTCACCCGGCGACAACACGCCGCCGGTGATGCTAAACTCTGTTTTTCGGTAGCCGGTTTCAAAGAAATTATTCAGATGCCGCATCACATCGGCGACGGTCACGCTCATCTTTTACATCCCTTCTGCGGCGGCGATTACCGCATAAATATCAGCCTTAAGCATCGAGCTGTTGACACCCGTGATGCCGTGCTCGTGTGCATAAGCCAAAAGCTCGTTTTTGGTCATGCTGGAGAGATCCACGGCATCATCGGGTGTGGGCTGGCTCAACAGCTCAGTCATTCCCCCTGCACTTCGTCGCCAGCACCTTCGTCGCCAGCACCTTCGTCGCCAGCACCTTCGTCGCCAGCATCGCCAACGCTCACAACGACAACGCCGTCGATTCGCTCTGCGAGCAGCTCCATGCCATTGATGACTACGGTGTCGCACACCATACGATTGTAAACTGCATCTTCGTGGATGCCGATGAAGCCGCTGTCGTCGGCGGTGAAATCAAAAACTTCATCCAGATCAGCGCCGTTCACGGGAATGTAATACAGGATCAGATTTTCCTTCGCAGTAGCATACACAGTGCCCTCGGGAACGGATGAATTCATAAACACGGTGCCAAGACCAAGGAAATTTTCGATGTATGTCATGCCGAAAGCGGTCTGGGTGGTAATCTGAGCAGTACCCAGATATTCGGCAATATCCAGGGGATTGATGAAATAAACAGCTTCAATTTCGTCATCTTCAAACAGAACCTGGAGCTGGCCCCATGCAGCAGCCAGAGCAGGCTGCAGAGAAGTGCCGGTAGCAGAACCTGTACCAGTAGCCAGGAAGTCAAAGAAATTCTTTCGGATGCCCTTCTGCACATCCTTGAGCATACGATCATTAGTCATTTCGACGGCCTGATCGTAACCACGCTCAATGATGGCTTCAGCAGAAGTAGACTTACGCCACTTATTGAGGGTGATTTACTTCTAGGCTACGGGGGTGGTAGTGTACTTAGACAGGGGGATGATGTCACCTTCGGCAACGTTGCCATCCTGCAATGTGCCAGTTGCCTTATAGGTCTTCAGCACAGTTCCAGCCTGCTTTGCAATCTTTCGGGTGATGGACAAAGCTTCCATAAGCTTTTTAATGGATTCGGTAAAATTGAGAGTTACTTCAATTTCTCGAACACGGGCAAGATCAGCCTTTGTAATCAAATTAGTTTCAGCAGCCATATTTTCTTATTCCTTTCTTACTTTTTAAATTGATCGTAGTTTGCGATAATTGCTGCCTTTCGCTGTTCACGGGGAAGAGCGGCAATCTCAGCCTTGGTCATCTTTGCGGGAGAACCGCCGCCGGGAGGATTTACAGCAGGTGTACCCATGTTTGTTGTGGTAGCCACAAAATCGGCAAAATCCGTCTTGATGCCCTGCACCAGTTCGGCACGGTTGGAAATGCTGCCATCTTCGGCATAGGTAATCTTTGCAGCATCGTAAGACTTAGCAACAGCAGCCCGGAAAGAATCCCGGCTGATTCCTGCTTCCTTCAAAAGCTCCTGCACGTCTGCAGCAGTCTTTGCAGCCTTCTTTTCTGCTTCGATTCCTGCCTTATAAGTGTCGAATTCTTTCTGCACTTTTGCGGCATCTCCGGCAGCAGACAATTTGTCTTTTGCTTCATTGAGCTGCTGGGTCAGTCCTTCTACCTTGGCAGCTTCGGTTTGGGCGGTCTTGAGAGCTTCTTTCAGACCATCCACTGTCTCACTGTGAGCATCAATGATGGTCTCAATCTGCGCTTCCTCAAGGTTAAGAGATTTCAAAAGTTTCCTGGTAAGTGCCATGACACATTCTCCTTTTCTTTGGGCGGCGGTTCTTGCCGCATGTGCTTATATGCAAACAGCCGGGAGCTTTGCTTTGCTCTCGGCTGGTGTTGCTGTTAGGTTTCCTGAATGCGCCTCACGTTGCACCGGCAATTGATCCATTCTTCAATGGGGGCGTTGGTATCGCCGGGGAACATGATTTCGTTCCCTGCTCCCGTGATAAAGGGCTTATTAAGCGGCTTGATTTGACCATCCATTTCCCTGTGGCTGTCACGGGTTACATCATCGATGATTGCAATCCATTGCTTCATGCACGGTTTTTCACCTTCCTGCATATGCGCATTCTGACATTCCATCCACTTGATACGGGCGAAATTTTGGATGCGCTTAACAAGGGTGCGAAACAAGTTTTTTACACGACTTGCAATCGATGTCACAAACTGCACAAGCTTTTTTATTGCCTTGCTGAAAAAATCAGCAATTCCAACCAACGGCGCAAACAGCATTGACAGCCTGCGCCTGCATTCCTGCTGGCTTGTAAAGCTATCAAACGAGATGCGGGTCATGCCGTCCATCCAAAACGGCACATCGACCTCATCCACATTCCAGTCATGGACATGGCGCAAAAAATCAAAAGCAATTTTTTTGCTTTTTTCGCCTGCATCTACAATAATGCGGGAAGATTTTTCTATTTCGTCAGAACCACGCAAAACTTCACGCTGCTTTTCCTCTTTCCAATCCTGCAAGCCGGAATCGGTGATGTACAGCGGCGCAGGCACATTGCTTGCAGCCTTCAGCCTGTGCAACATTGGTCGCAATTTTTCGGTAATTTCCAAAAGAGCACGCTTGTAAACAGCTTTAATCTGCTTTACTTTGCGTTCTTCTTCTTTATCGGTTTTCCTTTCGAGCTTCTCATCACTCAACATTCTGCATCACCTTGGCCGCTTCTGCCTCAAGCTGTTGCGTTTCCTGGGCAGAATAGGCTTCTTCCTGCATTGCCTCGATGATCGAATCTACATCATCCGCAGAAATCAACGGATTAAGCTCCAGTGCGGTTCTGTGGTCGATGTCTCCTCGCATAATGTAAATATTTTGAATGGTCTCTGTAACATTAGAAATATTTTGCCGCTTAAAAGAGATTTGTTCGGTTTCAACACCAGCAAGTCGCAAAACCTTTTGTACAAAAGAAAACGCCTGCCATTCGTACCGATTGGCCTTAAGATCAAGGTTTGTCTGTGCCACACGAATTGCAACGTTTGTCAAGCTGCCGCCTGTAAGCTCATCCATGCTCATTGCCATATAGTCACGGTAAAGAGCACGCTCAAGTAATGCAAGAGCTGCCTGCCGTGCTGCATACGGCACTTCAAAAGATTTAGCCTCAACCGTGCTGCCGTTGGTACCGTCGCTGGTGTTTGCAACCGCTTTCATTTCTTTAATGGCTGCAATGGTTTCGGCAATGTCTGATGTTCTGCCGCCAAAATTGTTGAAAACCCAATAGATTTCGTTCGCCTGCGCCAGGTTGTCGCCAAAGTCAGAAAAGATGATGTCGTATGTATCAATCTTTTCCTTGATGGAGTTTGTCAGCTCGCTGCACTTAAGATCTGAAGCATAAAAAGGCACAATGGGAAAAGCATTGTAATTTTCGGAAGATAACAACGTTTTTCCTGCTGCGTCTTCTGCCCAACGCTGCTTGTATGCTCGCTTTGCGGTATATTCTTCCAAAATATCTGCATTGCTTTCGGTGGATTTGTACTCCGTCAGGCCGTCCAGCTCAAAAACACGCACATACATTGGGCGGTCTTGATTCAGCTGCCAAAACTGGATTCCAACCATCGGCAGGCTTGTGCGCTCATCCACAAGCGCCACAAAGCCGCTGAGGTCATCCACATAAGCGGGGATTGCTTCCAGGTGATCGGCATTCCAATAGCCCCAACACACGCCGTGTACAAGGGCTTTCTCACCGATTTGCTCAAGAGTTTTGTCAAATCCCATGTTAAGGATTTTTTCGCTTGCAGCATCCTCTACAGCTACTCCATTGCCCAGCAGATATTGATTTTGCTGCGTGACGAACAGAAAGAAAAAATTGCTATACACACGAGTACCAACAATCTTTTCCATGCTGACTTCTTTCGTTACTTTTCCGTCTTCACCCTTGATTTTTACAGTGTGAGGCTGCAAAACCACTTTTTTACTGATTGCCGTTTTTCCTGCCCGGAAATATTCGTCGGCGATTCCTGCTTTTTTGAAATCGTCAGACGCTTTGTATTTCTTGATAATTTTGGAAATTAGGTCAAGCCTTCCGCTTTCGGGAGTGGCTTCCCAATCTTGAAAGGTGTAATCGATGAACATTTTGTCACTCCCTACGGTCTAAAATGCGGCAGACACAGGCTGCGCTGTCGGGGGCATCGTCGTGCGCTGCATCCTCTGTGTAATCCATAATCTGCGCTATATAGGCGGGGTCTGTGCCTTCAACAAAAACGACGTTTCCCCACCACTTGCGGAGATACGTCGAAATCTTGTAATATTTATTCTGCTTTTCGGAATACATCCGGGTGATGATGTCATGCTCTCTTGCTTCCCTGCCGAGGAAACCTTTGTCCGCATTCGTTTCGCAATACAATGGCTCGCACCTGAGCCGCTTGCACTCACTGGCGATAAATTCCATGACTGTATCGACATGCTTGTTCCACAGCTTGCCGTAGAGGTACAACGTATCGCCACGACGGCTTCCACAGGTAAATGCGGTTCCGTCTTCTCCGCCATAGGCTGCATCAACATGAGCGACGCCATCATACAGGCAGGTTATATCGTCGGTTCTGCCGGGAGTGTTGGCGAACAAGGCATTCTCGGCAGCGATATGCTGCAATTCATAATTGGCAGCGAACAAGGACGGAGCCATGCTGCGGCGAAGCTCTTCCAGCTTGTCAGCATCCAGCATCCCCGTTTGATAGCAATCGTACCGCTCCGGCTCGGGCATCAGCGTAAAAGCATCCTCCCTGTGCCACGGTGTGCCTGTGTTGATGATTCTGCCGCCGGGGTTGCGAACGTTCTGCAGCTCCATGTATACGGCTTTGGTTTTCTCCCTGTCTGCTGCACTCAGGCGGTCACGGAGATTGATAATGTCATCGGTAATGACGATATCTGCGTGTTTGCCGGTCAAGCTTCCGCCGATACCAATGCCCAGCAATTGAGATGCACCACGGGGCGCACAATAGGCCGAGGTGGTTATCTCTGTTCCGGTTGTTTTTACAATATCAAGACGTTCGCCGGTCAATGCTCTGTAAATCTCCTGGATGATATCGCTGCACAATATGCGGTTAACATTCTTGACCACCTCGACCACGTCTGCATCCGTCTTGCGCAGGAAGATGATGTTTTTGTCTCGGTAACACATCATCATCAACACAATGGCTACACAGAGACAAGTGGTCTTGTAGCTGCCTCGATGGGCCTGCAAGGTCATGTCACCCTTGCCACGCACCATACGCCTGATCCAGCGGTCGTGCAGGCCGGGAAGGAAGTTGTCATAACCAAGTGCAGCGCCCAGCCTGACAGGGTCGGCAATCAGGGCTTGCGCCTGCTGCTGCGGGGTCATGTTGCATCATCATCCATATGAGCAAAAGCCGCATCAAGTGCGGGAAAATCACCAGTGTTCACGTTGACGGTTTCGGCGGGAAGCTCGCCCAACATCCTCAGACCAAGTTTGTACCATTCCGGCGATTTCTCCATGTTCGTCACCAGCTTGGCGGCAAGGACTTTTCTGCGGCTGCTGCCATCTTTAGATGGTTCGTCCAGGAGCATTTTCATTTCCTCGGCTATCGCTCTACGTTGCGCTGAGGACTTTATAGCATTTATCCTCGCTGAATCGTCAGACGAGCTGAATCGCTTCCCCTTTTTCAGGTTGGCGAGGCTGTTGGGGTGTGTCCCTCGGGGCATGGGGAACCTCCTTTTTTGTATCTCTCGTTAAGGATTTGAGCGGCACAATATCGCCAATGCACATTGTGATGGATGCGCTTGTGTGTGTCGCCCATAGCATTGATGGTTACGCAGGACGGAGAAAACAAAACGCTGTAGAAACTCTTAAGATATGTACCACCGTCGATATATACGCCACTCATGCCGCCTGCATTCTTCTGGGTGGTGGTCTGCACGATGGAGACATCAGTTACCGTGAGGACGAGTTTTCCGGTCTGCCCCATACGGGTGTATGTGTTCACGTCCTCGTTGATCCTTCCGACAAATTTAAATGGGCGCTCGGTGGAACAAAAAAAGGTATTCATCGCCTTACGAAGAAGAGCTTTTTTTGCCCCTGTCCCGTTTTTGCCGCCGATGAAATCACCACCTTGCGCAAAGGCGATCGTGCAGGCTCCACTTGCTTCGAGATACTCAACCATGCACGAAAAAAGCCTGTCGAGATCCACGCATGTTCTTCTCGCCAGTTTGTTATTTTCTCGCCAACGATGCTCAAAAACGTTATAATCGTCGTCGAGCTCCAAAAAGTACTTGCAACCGACTTCCTTTGCAAAATCAAAGCAGGCATTTCGGGCGTATACGATGGTACGGCGGTTTTCCTCCGTATCGGCGGTATCGAAGGTTTTGCTTACGGCGAGCTTGTCAAACTGCAGCACATGGCTGGGATAACGCTTTTGGTATTCTTCTTCCTGGTCATCCTCGTTATCGATAACGATA
>JAZOCR010000007.1:0-22019 GCA_045596605.1 Eubacteriales bacterium
TTTCGGTACATTCGATGATTTCAATGGCTTCCGTCACTTCGATTTTGTCAACAGGAACGGCAAATTTGCAGTTTTCCGGCTTGGACGTTCCGTCTTTTGCCAGCTGCGAAAGGCTGCATGCCCCGTCCCAATACCAGATGCGGCGCACATTGCGGATAACCGCCTCTTTGCCCACCCTGCTTTCCAGATAACCAGCAAATACCCCGGCACTGTATGTTCGTACAATGCAGTATTTCATGCCGTCGATTTCTGGAGCCATCTTCTGGATGCTGGATTTTTTCACGTAGGTTTCTCCGTTGATCGTGATTTCGTCGATGGTTGCTTTGCTCATGGTTTACTCCTCCTTTATTCGCAGCCGTTTCCCGGCTTTTGCGTCTTCCCTTTTAGCAATACGTTCTGCGGTATCGCTTCAGTAGCTTCCTGTCCTCATGCCAGCGGGCAATTCTGTGGCACAGGCTTTCGCCGCCCTCTACCACTGCCACGCCAATGGACAGAAACGCCATGGTTACTACCAATGCACCCATGTTACGCTCCCTTCTGCCCTGCCAGCTTGCCGTCGCCGTACCCGGTCAGGTACACTTCGCACATGTCAATAGCAAGGCCTTTGGTCGGGATGGCTTTCAGAGCTTCCAGAAAATCCTTCTGTGCTTGCTTCACTTGCTTCGTGGAATCTTTCAAAGAATCGTTCATATTACCAGTCCTTTCATTTCAAACCAGTTACTGTTCATTTCTCTTGTATTATAGCACAGTATCTCTGCTTTTGCAATACCTTTTTTTACAGTTTCTGTACATTTTTTTGAAATTTTTTCTGATCCCCCCTTGTTTTTGTTCAGTTACTATGCTATACTATTTACGAAAAGGAGGTAATTAAAATGAAGGAACGAATTAAGATTGTCTATAAAGATTCCAAATTGAATCAGGCTGACTTTGCTGAAAAAATCGGAATTTCTCGTTCAGGATTTCAGAAAATCATTCACGGGGACAACGGAGCAAGCGAACAGACCATACGTGGAATCTGCTCCGAGTTCGGCATCAGCCGTCGCTGGCTTGAAACTGGCGAAGGCGAAATGTATGAGGAAAACGATAACCTGTCCCCTCGTGAAGTGCAGATGATGCTGCGTGGCAGTTTTTCGGATGAGCAGATTGCCTGGGCGATAACCATGCTACAGCAGCCCACCGAAGTCCTGCGGGGCATGACACAGATGCTCCGTGATTATGACGAAGAATTGAAAAAATTAAAAAAAGACCGTGAATAACCACGGCCTTTTTACAATGAAAGGAAGTGTCGGGATGTTTATGACGTATTTTTCTTGCTTTTGGCCACTGCTTATTTTCGTAATAAGCCTCTTTACACGTGATATGGTTTGGATTCAAGTTGTATGCACCATTGTTTTTGCTCTCATGTCCGCTTGGCATCTGTTTACAAAGACAAGTGTAAAAACCATAAGAGATGCTTCTTATATCTTTTCGCTCATTTCATTGACAATCATTGCATTGGTAAACTTGGATTTCTTTTCCGTTCCAATATCCCAAATAAACGTACAACAACTGGTCGTTTTCTGCTTGTGTGTTATCATGTGGATTCATTCAGAAGTGTATTTAGAGAATAAAGAAGATAATTAAAAAGCCGCTTTTCAGCGGCGGGTCAGGTAAAGGCTTTTTGCCACCTTCCTGACAATCTCCATTTCCATCAGCATGTTCGCATCTTCCAGCTTTTTCAGGTAATATTCCAGTTCTTCTTTCATTTCTTGCATCGACATGTCGTTTTTCCTCCTGTTTCGTCGGTTTTTACATTGAGAAGTGTAATCGCATACCATACTGACATTCAATGGCATCCTTTTTTCATAAAATACAATTTCAGAACAGCATTGCCATTTTCTGTGTGTTATAGTAAAGTTGCGTATTGTTTTTGTTAAAAACCGTACTCATCATCGTCTGCTACGACAACAAAGAGATATGGCTTGCGTTTTTGATCATTGTACACCTGTTCCTTACGGCGTTTCTTACGCAGTCGTCTTTTCGGGTTTGTCCATCGGGGCATCTTGCTCCCTCCTTTCGTTGGGGAGAGATTAACATAAAAGTTTCCGTACAAAAAGCACCTAAATATGCGGAACAATGCCTTTTCTTGCGGAACGATGCCGTATTACACAAGGAAAGAGGGAAAATCATGCAGAAAACCATTACTACATTCAATTTTGACAGGGCAAAAGCCGGAAAAGTCATGAAGCAATTCATTGCCGATTCCGAATATAGCCAATCTCAAGTTGCACAGATGGCCGGTATCACAGATGATATGATGTCGAACGTACTCGCCGGAAGAAATAAAGACATCGGCTTTGAGCGTGTATTCAAAATCTGCGTGATTACAGGGCATTCCATCTGCGAGTTCATCCGGCTGATGCTGGAAGATGAGGACGTGGATTTCTTCACAAAAGACGGCTGTGTTATCTGCCATCCGCAGAAAACGGAAGCCGCTCCGCAAATTACAGGCACAAACGTAAAATACGATGGCCACGGCATGAACCCGAAGGAATTTAATCATTATGTAGAACACATGGACAAGCAAAATACCGATGTATTGGAACGCTTTAAGATTCTGCACGAAGGCAATCGTGAGCTGATGGCAGAGCAGTACAGGCAATCAATCAAGCGGTACGAGGATCAGATAAAAATCATCACCGAGGAACACAAGGATGACATGAAGGCGATAAAAGACGCCCATGCGGAAACCGTTGGCATCCTTACTGAACAAAACAAACGCCTGCGCCGCACAGCATGGATCATGTTTGGGCTTTTCATGGCCGAAACACTGGCCGTGCTTGGGCTATTTATTTACGATGCCATGCGCCCAGACATGGGCTGGCTGCAATATATAGCATCCATGCTTAAAAACCGCAATTCTATCGATTATGTCATGAGGGGGTAAATATGGCATACGCAATGTATCTGCGCAAATCCCGTGAGGACTTTGAGGCAGAAAAAAAGGGCGAAGGCGAAACCTTATCACGGCATTATGCCAGGCTAGTGGAGCTGGCCGCACGGCTGAATATCACCATCGATCCAACGGGCATTTACAAAGAAATCATTTCCGGAAACAACCTCGCCTCCCGGCCGGTGATGCAGCAGCTGCTCCGTGATGTGCAAGACGGAAAATGGGAAGGGGTATTGTGCGTCGAAATATCCCGACTCAGCCGTGGCGATACTATGGATCAGGCTATCATTGCAAATGCGTTCAAGACCAGCGGTACCCTTATCGTCACGCCGGATCGCACCTATGATCCAAACAATGACTCGGACGAAACCTTCTTTGATTTGTCGTTATTTTTGTCCCGATTTGAGTATAAAGCCATCAACAAACGGCAGCAGGCAGGGCGTGAAGACAGCGTTAAACAGGGTTTGTTCGTTAGCGGAAAGCGGCCTTTCGGGTGGAATGTGGTTCATGTTGAAAAGGGCAAGGGGTACACACTGGAACCGCACCCGGTGGAATCTCCCGTTTTAAGGCAGATGTATGATTTGTATTTTGCCGGTTATACACCGCACCAAATCGCAGAGCGTATCAATGCGCAGGGCGTATTCTACAACGGTACCAGGTGGGAACGTGGAAGAATACTCACGCTCTTAAAATCCCACATTAACGCAGGCTATGTACAGTGGCACCAGAAAGAGAGCCAGAAGGTAATTCGTGACGGTTTTAAGGTTGTTGTGCGTGTTCCATCAAAAAAGCACATCCTGCAAAAAGGATTGCACGAGGGAATCATCACGGAAGAAGAATGGAAAAAGGTTTTCGAAATTTCCGCTTCTCGCAAGATTTACCGAAATAGCACGGAAAAAATGAGAATTGACAATTGCTTTACAGGCCTGCTCAAGTGCGGATACTGCGGCTTTGCAATCGTAAAAAAACCAGACAAAAAAAGAGACAAGCTTTTTTTAACCTGTCGCACGGCGCATTGCCAGAATCATTCCGGTGATTATTTTGCCGTTCTAGATCTTGTGCTTGCAGGTCTGCAACGCTGGGTAGACGATTATTCTGGTCCCGTATCGGAATCGGAAAAACAGGCAAAAATAGATACAGATCAGGCTGAAAATAACATCATCGATAATATAACCGCTCTTGAAAGACAGCAGAAACGTGCCATGGATTTGCTGGAAAAGGAAGTGTATTCGATCGAAGAATATCTGGAACGCAAGGCGGATATTGCCGCCAATATCGAAGCCGCAAAAAAAGAACTGGAACGGATACATGCCGAAAAAAACAAAATAACCCCTGAACAGGCCATTCGATCCAATCTCAACCAGATCAGGCACGTATTAGAGGCTTGGCCATACGCAGAAACATCGGAACAAAAAAACGCCCTCCTCCGCTCCGTCTTGTCAAAGATAGAATACAAAAGGACAAGCGTTTCTTATCGCAACGGCTCCCCTACAGATCACATGGAAATTATTTTATATCCTTTGCTGATACATTGAATGGTGTGATGAATTGTTTTTACCATTGTGTCTGCATTTGTTCGCCTTATTTTTTGCACTTTTTGTATAAGGGCCAAATAAGGGTCAAAATAAGGGTGGATTGCTCCACCCTTAGTGCTCAAAAATTGTTATTCCTTTTCCACGATGCAATCGTAGTAAACACGGGCTTTATTCTGCACGGCATCGGCATCTTCCAGCCACGCCTTGGCAAGGTCGGCATAGAAGTCGGCATTGTCCACACCGTGCTTCATGGCCACCTGGTGGTAGTCGCTATACATGGCATTGACAATGGCATAGAACTCCACAAACCGCTGACCAGCGGTGCTGACACCAATCTTACGTGCCATTGCTTTGGCTTTCTCCATGTCATACTTGCCGCCCATAGGCTTGGCTTCGTCCTCGTTCTGCATGGATTCCACCCATTCCTCAGCCATATCCCATGTCAGCTTCTTCTTGGATTTCATACCCTCTGCACCGCCATGCTGGAGCATCTGCCCACTTTCGCCACCACCGTGCATTTCGTTGCGCCTGCGGAACTGACCATTCTCTTTGCGTGGACGATACGCAACCTCACCAAAGCCAATGTTGCGGCGGTAGTCTTCTATCGGCATCACGTTATCTTCCATATCGCCAGCATAACGATAAGGATAGCGAAAATAGCCGTCTTCATAGGGTGTTTCTTCCATTTCGCTGCGCCGCATTTCGCCCCTGCCATAGTTCAATTCGCCACGGCCATAACCCATCTCATTGCGGCGCATTTCGCCACGACCATAGTTCATTTCATTCATTTTGTTAGTCCCTCCTCTGCTAATTGCAGCCAGTAAAGCAAGGTTTCCCATAGCCTCGCCTCCTTACGCTTCACGAGTAACGGTAATAGAAGCAGCATTCACGGTGACATCGGTATCACCAATATTGCGCACAGCAACGGTCAAAGAGCCGTCACAGTTGGCTGGAATCAGCGCAGAAGTGGCGATGGTGGCCAGCCCTGCGGCAGTAAGCGTTGCACCCATCTGGGTACCGGCAAGAGGCTCTCCGTTGACCGTGATAGCGAACTCAGCATCCCCTGCGGCTGCGGCTGTGATCTGTGCACCAAAGTCAATTTTATAAATGCCACACTTGGTCAGCTGGATAAGACCGCTGCCAACACCAAAGCCAAGCCAGCCACGGTTGCAGCACAAGCTGTTCTTGGTGGCGGCTCTTACTCCGTTAAACTGGATATTCTCACCAGCAGGAACATCTACTGGCGCATTGATAAAAAGATTGACCATGATTATCTCCTTTCAAAAAGGGGGAGCGGTTTCCCACTCCCCCAATCGGTAAATGTGGGAACGGCTAATGCCGAACGTTCCACGGTTTGCAGTTAGGCGGCAAAGCCCCGACCGTAAGCAAAGTCGTTGTAGCAACCACAGTCCTGACGGAAAGTCACGGGAGTTGGGGGATTTACGACGAAGCACGGTGCAGGACATTCGGTTCCTGTGCGCCGCAGGATTTCTGCCTTATTGGCATCCATTGCGGCCATCAGCACAGCGTTCTGATTGCTCTGAGAAGCGGCCATCTTGTAGGTCTGCAACTCATCACGCAGCTTTTCGGTTTCCTGCTTGCTCATGTAGCCGATAATACGATCGCCAAGCTTGTCTATGGCGATTAGGGTGCTGTTGTTATAGCCCTGCGCATCGAATCGGCTCTGCATGTTCATTTTTTCCATGTCGCAGCAGCAATCCGCAATCTGTCGCTGGATGGTGTTGGTGTTCATCACACCCTGCACGGTGTTGTCCTTAATGGCACCTTTCAGGTCGCAGCAACAGGCATCCAGCCGGGAACCGATGTTGTTGAAGCCCTGCTGGGTGTTGTAGCCCAAAGTGCAGATGGCATTGTCCACACCGTGGAAGCCGTTGATAATGGTGTTATTCAGGGCATAGGTGCTGTCAGCAAGGCCATAGGTCTGCTGATCCAGCTTGGAAATCAGGGTCTGCTGGTCTACGGCGGCACGAACATCGGCCTGCGTGGCGAGATTGCCACCCATCATAAAGGGCATCATACCGCCACCGCCGCCAAAGCCGAAGCCGCCATTCAGCAGCGCAAGGATGATGATAAGACCCCACAGGCCGTCACCACCGAACATACTGCCGTTGGAATTACCTTCGCTCTGACCCATAACGTAGCCAGTAAAAAGATCATTGTCTGCCATAAAAAAGTCCCTCCGAAAAATAATCTATATGCTAAAGGGCTGCGCACTTCCCTTGGGCATCAACGCCGAAACCGCTGCTGTATCAGCTGCATCATCTGGTCGTAACTCGTACCACACTCACGGCACATATTCTCGGCAATCTGCCGCACCTGTGCCGGGTTCTTGCCTTGTGTCATCTGCAACAGCCTTGCCACGGAAGGGTCCTGAGAAGCCGCCTGGCGAAGGGTCTGTTCGGCATTGCCACCATTCATGGCAAGGTTGAAAAGGGTCTGCATCATGTTCATTTGCTTGCTCCTTTCATCAGGGTTTCCAGTTCTTCCAGCTTGTTTCGTAGCTGAAGAACATCCTGCTGTGTCGCATACTGCTGTTCAGGATCCGCTTCCACCAGCCGGAACTCTTTCATCGGTGCCGAACCCGTGTTAGGATCGAAAATCTTGGCAAAGATGCGGCCATGAGAAAGGTCAGGCATGAACGTGCAGCCGTTGGTAAAATCGGCTGGAACACCCAAGGCTTCTTCCTTGCTTGTGACCATGCGCCCACTCAGGCTCGGCTGGCTGTAATTGCGATACTGGTAAGGGTTTTGCTGTCCGTAGTACATTGCTGCACCTCCTGTCTTTGTTACACCTAAATTGTCGCAAAACAGGAACAGTTACACCACGAACGGAAAACACACTTTTATGAGGGACTTTTCACAAGTTTTTCACATTTTCCCAAAAATAAAAAAGCCCCTCCGAAGAGGGGCTAATTTTATTGGAAGATTATTGGTTTGCATTTGCGCACGATTTCCTGTATTCCTCTGGGTGACATGTCCACTTCTTCGGCTAATGCCTCATAGGTGATGCCGTCAACCAGCTTGCGCTTCAGGATTCTGCGGTAATGCTCCTTGTGGATGTACTGGTCAATGCGATTGCGAATTTCATCATTGGTCATAATCCTCCTTTCATGGGGTTAATGAATGCCAAGGACATTCTTTTTGTACCACGCTTTAGCGGCACCATGTGCCGTTTCGTGCGCTTTTTTCAGTTTTTCGAGTTTCTCCTCATCGGTCAGCTTGTCAAAGTTCTTAATGCCCTTAATGTACTTTTCGTATCCTTTGCGATATTCTTCGTTCCAAGTTTCCCAATGTTCTGTCCCTTTCACAACATACGTCTGTTTGGGAGAACCCTTTGGAGTATACTCAAAACCATCGTTAGGATGCGGCAAAGCAGAATCATTTTCTGTAGCTTCCCACACCTGTCGAGCCTTCTGCATGTAGTCTTTGCTTTCGTCGGCCTTAAAGACATCAGGCAAGCTTTCGTAAGCATCAGGGATGTGAACAACTGGGCCGGGAGTAATTCGTGTAATGAGGTTTGTTCCCGTAATGTACTTTTCTCGGTATTCACCAATGGTCTCCTGCGCAACAAGTGTCTGTTCAATCATTTTACGACGCACATCGGAAGTGAGTACATACTTTTCTTCGTCAGACAACGTATCGTTCGCATTGATCTTGTCAATTTCTTTGTACATGTCAGAAATTGCTTTCTTTGTTTGACCAAGAAGACCATCTGCACTTACCAATTCTTTCGCTTCTGTGTATGCAGAAGTCGCTTCGGCTTCTGTTAGACCACGGCGCAAATATGCAACAGGTTTGCCATCTTCCGCAACGTCTTTTATGCCCTCAATTTCATCGAAACCGTCATAGAAAGAACTTATTACATCATTGCTGACAAGAGGATCGCTTGTAAACTTCTTCTGAACTGCCGAAATAACAGCAGGAACCCCTCCAAGCTCACCCGTAAACTCGTCTTTGGAAAGCGCAGGGATTGCTAATTGCCCAAGGAACCCGGTATACTGTTCGGCAAGGTACTGAATTTTCAGCGGACTGATATTTGAGAACCTTCCCAAAGCAACAAATACATCAGGGGTTTCTTCCGTATACTGTGCGTATTCTGGCAGGGAGGACAAATTCGTTGGAACGATATTTCCACCGTACCAGTTCTTGTTAGAAGCAAATGCACCAATCAACGGCTGAAATACAGTACCGCTTCCGAGCGGGTTCAGGCCATCAATTATTGCATTGGCAATACCTTCCAATTCAAGAACAGGGCCGTCAGAATTGCCGCTCCAAACAGCATTTGTAAAAGCACCGTGAACTGCATAAGTCAACGGGTCTTGTGCCAACGGAATACGAATAAGCGGTTGCTCCCCAAAGATTTCCGGTGCAAAGTTGGGAAGATAAAAGTTCTGGGCCTTCATCTCGTCACTCATCAATTCATATTCCTTCTTTTCGTCATCATCAAGGAACTTCAGCAGCAGGCCACTTGCGAGAACGCTCATAAGACCTGTATTGACAACCGTCTTCGCAAATCTCGCAGGCAAGCGGCTTCTTTCGGCTTCTGTAAC
The DNA here is from genome assembly GCA_045596605.1 of Eubacteriales bacterium. Classification (GTDB taxonomy): domain Bacteria; phylum Bacillota; class Clostridia; order Oscillospirales; family CAG-382; genus SIG622. The sequence goes on from JAZOCR010000007.1 coordinate 9,038, forward strand.
CATTCGTGCCGTGCGATATACACCCTGAGAAGATGCACCAAAGAACGGTACCAATTGCTTCATCACATAGCCAAAACTGCCATTGCCGGATCGGCTAAAGTCAACCGTAACATCCTGCGCCGCAATAAACGCTTTCTGTGCACCCTCGGATGTGGATGTATCGTTCTTGCCATACTTGAACTCTGCATATCGGCTTGTCTGCTCAATCACTTCGTTCAATCGTGCAAGCGTAATTGTATTCCATAGCTTCTGTCCCAAAAACTTTGCCGTTCTGCCAACATTGGATGTATTGTAACCCTTGAACATTTCAGAACGATATTGAGCAGCACCTTTTTTCGTTCCGGCATCAATTCTTGTCCAACCACCACCACCAAGAGCCTGATACTTCTGGAAATCTCCTTTTTCACGGAACACATCCCAAGCAGCACGCATCCATTTGGCAAAACCTGTTACATAGTTGCTTGCCCAAGAGCCATAGTTCACGCTGTTCTGGAAGTCACGCATGAAGTTTCGAACAGCGAACACAGGGTTGCTGCCGGTTGTCAGCATGGCCATACCTTTTACCAGTTTGCCAAGCACATCAAATACAAGGTTAGATGCGTTATCATTTACAGATGCAAGCAACTTATACAGTTCTACATCCTGCATTTCAAACAGTTCTATCCTGCCGTCCGGCATCTGCACAGCCAAAGTATTCGGTGTATTGCTTTTCCCTGCCATCACCTTGAACTGGCTCTGTTTTTCTCCGATCATGTCCAGAATATCTTGCAGAGCATCATCTTCAATAGAACCTTCAAGCTTTTCTTTCACCTGTGCCTGAAGGCCCGTGGTATCAACTTCCACCTTCTTGACATCTGGGGTGATTCTGCGCCCAAACGCGCCCATGCCTTCGTATTTTTCATAGGCATTTGCCCATGCAAGGGCGGCGTTGTTTGCGCTCACAACCTTCACAATGCTGTCAACCATTGTTGCGAAGGTGTCAATAGGGCTCCAGATGTCTTCTGTAGAACCTGTTGCTGAACGAATCTGGAATTTTTTTGCGCCCTTGTGCTGAAAAGCAGCATTCCTGTTACTTTTTACACGCTGCGTTGGCACATAGTGAGGATACATTTTATTGAACGCATCCAGTTCGTCTTGAGAGATTTTCCCTGTTTTTACAAGGAACTCTGTAAGAAACTGTGTGCGCCACTTCTGGAATCCCTTTTCTGCCTCGACAATTTCAGGATGTTCACGCCTTACCTGTTCGATGAACTCCATACGGCTTTCTTTGGTGATGTGTTCATCAAAAACAGGCTTTCCTTTGGCATCACGGTCAAGGGAGTGGAGCGCAAGCATATATCGTTCCAACAGTTGCATATCCTTTGCCTCAACACCAGCATTTTCAAGCACATCAGCAAGACTTTCGCCAACAACTTCCCACTTTGCATTTGTCAAGTTCTTGGTGAGAATATAGAACGCCCTCTTGCTTGCGGTGTTTTTCATCAAAGCATTAGAGCGAATGTCGGAATCAAAGTCAACACCCGAATCCGTTTGTTCCCTGATTTTCTTCATCACTCTTTCTGCGGCAATAGTGGCATCCAAAGCACCTGCAAAAAATTTCCTGAACTGGTCACGAATGCTTACAGTCCGAACACTGCTTCGGTCTTTAATCGTTGCGCCAATCTTATCATTGGCATTTGCGTTTACCCACGCACGAAGAAGATCGGCGTTCTTATGGACAATCTTATCCAGCTTGTTTTTCACAAGCGCACGTTCAAACGCATCTACATACGCATCCCCGGCAAAATCCCTTGCTTCCTGTTCGCCGATCATGTATTTCCACATGAACTCTGCAAACGCTTCACCTGGCAATTCAGAAGCCTTGTAACTGGCTGCAAACACAGGGTCAAGATTGGCAACCATTTGCGGTGTGCCTGTCATGCCAATTTTTTCAGCAATGGCATGGCCCATTTCGTGCATGGTGGTTGCATAGTCCCCAGCTTCTTTGCTGCGAACAGCAATATACTTTGTTTTTGTCTGATAGTAGCCAAGAACGGATTGAGGAAGATTGTTCATCTTGCGAGTGCCAATGTAATCGCCGATGCCCAGCTGCTTGACCATTTCCTTGGAAATGGCGAAAGGACTTTTCTTTGGCTTTCCATTTTGAGAAGAAACATCAGTATTCTGCGTGCGTTTGCCCTTCATGTACTGCATGTTGCTTTCTTTTCTTTTGTCAAGTTTTGCCTGTTCTTCTGCTGCAAGTTCAGCCGCATATTCCTGCTGTGCCTGTTCACGCACGGCGGTCATGGCGGCTTCGGTGTTCGCTTCCAGCTGCTTCTTCGCATTGGCATAGGACATCTGCGCATTGTCACGGCCACGCTCATAGTCACTCAAGGTTTCACGCAAGCCTTTTTCTTCCGCAATTGCGTGGTCTACCATACCAGAATTTTCGGGTGTGGTGTTCTGGTTCAGCTGGTCAATAGCACTTTTTAGGTTGAGCACAGAAGCATTGTGTTCTTCCGTTTTCTTGTCCAGTTTTTTCTGCGCTTCATTCAGCTTTTCTTTTGTGACGGCAACATTTGTCTTCTCGTTGTCAACCGCTTTTAGGGCACCGTTGGCAATGATACCTTTGGCCTTGTTGGCAACAGCATTGTCAGCAATTGTCTTGCCAACTTCTGCCATGACGGAAGGGTTGTTCATGTCTTCCTGCGCAGCGGCAAGGAACTTAAAAACATTTTCCGCAGTAATGGCACCAGACGGATTGCGGGATTCCTTTTCAAGAGATTCCATCACAGCCGCAGCTGCACCGTTGCTGTTCGCTGCAATCACAAACGCTGTCTGCACAGCCTCAACGCTTGCCTTACCGCTTTCCATTACATCGGCAATCAGGAACACAGCGTTTTCGGTTCCGAACTTCATGCCAAGATTCTGCGCCGCAGCCGTGATTGCTCTCGCCTTTTCGGCATCAGCGTTTTCAGGTGTAAGCGCAGCCGTCATGGCTACCACCTGGCTCTGTTCATCGGCTCCCACGCTGTTGTACAAGGCAACAATGCTATTCATTACAGAATCGACAAAAGGCACTTTGTTTTCCGCTTCAACCGATTCGACAGGGGTCTCAACTCCCTTGCCGCCCTGTTCGGTTTCCACCTGTTCAGCGGGACGATCAAAACGGTCTACATAGCCTTCCTCGCCCTGCCGTGGGGCAGCTTCTTCGGCAGGGCGATCAAAGCGATCTACATAGCCTTCTTCACCTTGCCTTGGCATATTCTCAACAGCCGTTTCTGCGGCTTCTGGAGCGGTTTCTTCCGTTGGCGCAGTAGTTTCCTCGCCGTGATTTTCAACGCTGTCAGCAGGCTTGTTTTTGCCCTTTGAAATGCGACCAGACATGTACGAAATGCCGCCAGACATCCCGTAAGAAACAGCACCGGTAATATAGGCCGTGAAGATGTTGCCAAGAATGTCTCTGAATGCGGCTCGTTCTGCATCAGGTCTTGTCATCTGCTGTTCCTGCATGTAGTAATCAACAGACTTTTCGTAAGCAGATAGCTCGCCCATGATCAAATAATCACTTGCCGAAGAGATGGCTTCGGACAGTGCTTCACCGCCGCTTTCCTCAACAAACACATCCTTCAACAGTTCGGGCAGACTTTTCTTAAATTCATCAACACTGCCCATGAGTTTTGCGTGGGACATGTTTGAAATTGTGATTGCTTCCGTTGCGGTTTCTGCGAAGAACGAAGCTGCACCCAATGCAGCAATCTGCAAATCGTCAGCACCATTCATTGCGGCTTCTCGCATTGTTTGCCCAGCTGCGTTCAAGCCCAAAGGTGTGGCACCAGCAAAAGATGTTGCCACCTTTTTTACAATAGAATCCATTGCGCCAGATGCAGGCAAGAACGGAGATGTCAATGCGCCGTTTACAAGACTATCAGCAGCAGACATGCCGGCATCGTAGAAAATGTCAAACGCATCGGACAGAATGTTGTCGCCAACATTTTCTCGGAAATCAGCTTTTACTGTGCTGCGTTCTGTGAAAGCCATTGTGCCGGGGAGGAAACTTTTGTGATATGGATTGATTTGTTTGCCGCTCAACAATTGACCGACAGAATAGAATGTGCCGCCAATTGCCGCTACATTTTGTAGTACAGAACTAACACTTGCCAAGAACGGCTTTTCATGTGCAAATTCTTCAGCTTTAGCCACCTCGTTCTGGAAATAACGGGTGGTAAGCATGCCGTTGTCTTCATTCCACAAAAAATCATAATACTCTTCAGCTGCGTTTTTACCTTTATTTTCATACAGATAAGCGAGAGTTTTCCTTTCGACTTCTGTCATGGCAGAATACATTCCTTCAAATCTGTTGTACGCAGCAGACGATGAAGCAATGTCCATATGCCAGTTTATGATGTCAACGGCAACGAGATTGGCCTTTTCTTCGCTGATATCATTAAAGTCTTCATTGAACTGTAGTTCGTAATACTCCCATTCCTTGTTGCTGCGGAGAAGCCGTTCTTTCTCTTTTTCTGCATCTGCAATCAATTCGGGAGCAACAATGCCGTACTTGTCGGAAAGAGCAACGGCTCGATCAATTGCTTCAATGGCTTCGTTGTTGTTATCCACAGCTTCTTTGCCGTACTCACGAACAGACGCATCAGAAATGCCACTTGCCTGCAACTGCTGCGCATCGGAATAGGCCTTGTACTTTTCTGCGTTTTTTGCATATTCGCCAGCTTCGTAAAGGAAATCCATGACATCCACAGCATCGGTGAAATAACCGTCACCTGTTCTGGTAATACCTGTGGCTTTTTCGGCAATGCTGTAGTATCTGTCAATCTTCTCTTTCTCGGCAAGTGCGGCTTCGTACTTGGGCTGTAGTTCTTCCTGTTCCTTGCGGAAGGAAGAAACATATGAAGAAAGTTTGACAATTTCGGCTGCCAATTCCATCCTATCGTCGTAAGAAAGCCGAACAACCTCGTCAAACCAACTGTCAATGGTATGGTCGTCCACTTCACCATCGGCAAAAGCATTGGAAACCTCTTTCATAAATTGACGAGCCTCGAACTCATCGCCCTTGAATGCACTCAAAAGAGCATTTTCTTCTTCGTCGTTTTCGTAGCCGATCGTGGAGATATAGTTGTAGGCAGCTTCCTTCTGCTCATCGGTATATTTGGAATACAGTCCTGCCAGTTCGTGCTGGTACTCGGTTTCGGAAATCAACCGCTGATTCTCGGCAATCGTGGCTTCATAGGATTCGATTTCGGGAAGACGGGAGTTAAGTTTCTGATAGTCGGCAATGGTTTTCTGCACAGCAGGATAATTTTGCACAGCATAGTCATCCGCTTTGCCGACCATATATTCATTAGCCCTTTCCGGAAGGAGCGAACAGGTTTTAACGAACTGAATCAGGGAACCTGTGATTGCATCGGAATCGGCATCGTAGCCCATTGCAAATACAGTCTTTTCAGCAGGAGTACCGATCTTCGCAATGATTGCACCTGCCTTATTCACCGAGCCGTTCTTTACTTGCTTGATAGCCTTGTCGCTTTCGTAAGAAATCGGTGTAGGTGTCGGAGTTGGAGAGGGAGTGGGAGTGGGAGTGGAAGTGGAAGCGGGAGTGGGACCGGGGGTGGGTTTAGGAGCAGAAGGTGGCTTTTGTACATGGCCAATAGGCTCATCGTATTTCTGTGCGCCCATGCCAAATAAGTTCTTAACAGCCGTTTCTGTTTTGTTGACAAAGAACTCTTCTTCAAGCCGAGCAACATTGTCCTCCGCTTCCTGTTTGGCATTCATTTCATCACACCGCTTGCGGATGTAAGTCTCTACATCTTCCCATTTGTAATCGACGGAACGAGTAGTCTCAATCAAGTCACCTGTCTTCAGGCTCTTGTCCATTTTCATCAGCGTGGACAAAGCTGCTTCGTCTTCCCAGTAATCGCCTTCAAGGTATGCCCTGGCATCGGCAATCACGCTGTCCGCATCACTGGAATCCTTCAGCATTTCATCGAGGAAGCTATACAAGCGTTCCCGTTCCGCTTCAGCCTTCTGTGTGGTTTCTTCGGCAGCATACACCTTGGCATAGTTCTTGCGTTCAGTTTCATCGTTACTGCCACGCATAGCCGCATTATCGGCAAGCCATTTCTGGTCAAAGGTGGATTCCCCAAAGTACAGAGCCACATCATCAATCGTGCTGCCAACGGCATACGGATTAAAAGCTTCATTGGAAGGGTCGAGCCGTGCAGAAATAGCCTCGTTCTTCTGGTAAGACTTACCCTGACCAAGCACATACTTGACGGCGTTGATGGATGGATCTCCGTTGTCGCCGTTACGTGCGCCCCAGACTACACCATTCATGGCATCCTTGCTGTAGCCTACAGGGCGAGTAAGACCGATAGACAGACCCTGTTCTCTCGCTTCGTCCATCTTGGCAAGGGTCTTATACTTGCTCATGTCAATCTTGGACAGGATCTCGGCATCGGAATAGTTTCTGTCCGTGCGCCCTACAAGATATGCGATTTCTTCCTGCATGGCTTGCCATTCGGTTTCTGCCTGCCGGGTTGTCGCTTCGTCATCCATGTACTTGTACATCCAGTAGGCTGCGTTTTCTTCCCTTGTGCTTGTGCTGGAAGGCGCAAGCGGAGAGCCGCCTGTGCCGAAACGATAATGCTGTTTCAGCCAAGCATTATTGTCCAGAAAGTTTTTGTCGCTTGTATCAAACCCAAGAGACTGAAGTTCAGCAGAAGCACGGCTGGTTGTAGCCGTGTATGGATTATAGATGGGGCTGGAAGGGTTTTTCACCTGTTCCTCATACTGCGCATACAGCTGCCGACCCCGTGCAGGGTCGTTCTGTGACACAGTAAAAATCCGACCACGAATCTCGCTGTCAGTAGGTTTGTCACCCTTGTACCACTTGGGTTCTGGATCGGGCTTTGCATTGATGCGCTGATAAGCCGTCTGCTGTTTTTGCTTCATATATTTCAAAAAACCGCTTGGTGCAACGGTTTCCTTTGGCTTGGTGAACGCAGGACGTTCAGCAATAACTCTATTGGTCAGCGGATTGATTTTCTGTTTATCCATGCTGCCTCCTGTTATTTTTTCTGCTTTTTCATATTGTTCAGCAGAACGCTTTCAAATACTTTTTTCCCGTTTTTGTTTGTATTATCAATTGCTTGCTGAAGTCTCACGTTATCTGTTGTCACTTTCTTTCCAGACATGCTGTTCAAATCGTCAATAAACTTCTGTGAAACAGGGCCATCAACTTGAATTACAGAAGGTGCGCCAGAAATCGCAGTAGCTCCCACAGAAGCTCCAATAAGTGGGGCAAGGAAAGATGTGCCAACGGGATTGGCACCTGTACCGTTAAGAGCGTTCATAAAATCATCAAATCCACCAGAAGCAGAAGGAGTTGTGGATGTTTCTGTTGGCTGCTTATTGCCGCCGCCACCGCCGCCAGATGTGGAATTTCCGGCATTCATGAGGTTGTACAGTTGCAGGGCAAGTTCGTTCTGTGCAGCATCGGCCTGTACACCACGCTCATATTCACGGTCTTGCAGTTCACGTAGCCGGTTCAATTCGTCTGCCGCCTGTGCGGCATTATACTGGTTGATCTGGGCGGCGTACTGGTCACCAAGCTGCGCTCTCTTGGCTTCAATATCGGCACCCTTGGCCGCAAGCTGCCCTTCCAAATCCATGTACACATCAGCCTGTTGCTGACGAATATTGGCAAGGGTCTGTGCGCCGTAGGAACTGCGCTGCATACCACGGCTCAACAGCTGGCGGTCAGCTTGAGAATACACCTTGTTATATTCTTTTTCGGCTGCTTCCTGCTGCTTTTGAAATGCGTAATCCAATGCGGCTTTCTGCTGCTGCAAGTCGAGGTCGCTTCTGTCAAACTGCTGCTGTGCGCCCAACTTTAGCTGGTCATAATAAGCACTGTATTCCTGCTGTGCCTGCTGTTTGAGTTCTTCATCCGTTTTGGGCTTGTAGCCGCCGGAGTTATACTGCTCTTGCAGTTTGTTCAGGATGTCCTTTTGCGTAAGAGCCATAACATCACTCCATTAAAAATTTGTTTTGTTGGTTGGATTATTGATAATGCCAAAGCCGGTAAGCACCGGCAAAAGAAGTTCGCTCAATTCATCCCACACGGGGCCGAAATCAAGACCGGTTGCCTTTTTCACTACATAGACAATCAGGGAACCTACAGAGAGCCACAAAGCCCAAGATTTGAAACGATTCTGTTCCATTTTAACACTCCTTTTCTGATCCGATTATAGCTTGCATGTGTTTGCTCCGCCCCTTGAATATTACTTTCGGCGTTGCAACAGCTGCAGGCTTAAACTCATACATCTGCCCATATCCGCCGTATTCAAGCGTGGCACCTGTGTTTACGAACAAACGCTCCACTTTCGTAGTGGAGCAATTTCCGGGGTTTACACGGTAAAAAGATTGCATAAAGATCATCGGTAGGTGCGTATGGCTATGAATGTAGCAGTCAGCATCTACAATATTGGCCATGTCTGCCAAACGAATAGCCTTTGCGCCTTCTTTTCGTCCACCGCCGCTTCCGTGCGTGGAGTAGATGGTGTAGCTTTGCGGATTCTCAATTCCCTTATGGGTCTTTTTGTGCCCGAACCGTAAAAAAATAAGCACGCCGCAAGGGTCGTACCTTTCTTCGATTCCAAGCTCCCGGCACACAAGCCTCATGATATCTACACCATCATTTTTGTATACCCTGTTTTCGTGATTACCGGTTGTTACACCGATGATTTTTCCCTTTATCGGTTCCAGAACATCAACAAGCGTTGCAATCTGCCGCATTGGCGACATCTTCTCGCCGTATACATCAGATACGCTGCCACGGAGGGCGGTGTTCAGCAGATCGCCGTTCAGGATCACAAGCCCATGTTGGTCTTGTTTGATTTCCTCCATTCGTTCGCCAATCAGCCCGGAAAGGGAATGAGGATCACCAATATGCAAATCGGCCAGAGTATACAATGTAGCCGATTCCCAATCGTGCGGATAATCAACCTTTACAATGTGCAATTCCTTTTACCTCCTATGCAGGCGGGTGCGCTTTGACAAACTGCCGTTCCAGCTTTTCAATGCGAGCTGCGTTTCTGGCGATTTCCACTTTCATTTTCGCAAGCTCTTCACCCTGCTGGTTTTGCTTATCCCGGATATGCCGAACATCTTCGTGGATTCCAGAACAAGCATCATGCAGATTGTCCATTTTAACCTCCAGCCGAACTTGTTGTTCCGTGGACTTGGCGGAGTTCTTTTTCCATGCCATGAACACCGAAAATGCCGATACAATAAGAGCAAGCAAAGTCAATATTTCGGACACGCTCATTTCATTCCCCCCCTTCCGTTGCTGTTTTTAACGCCTCTTGCAAGGCTTTTGCAACCGTAAGGGGAATTATTACTGATACTTCGGAATCGCTATCAGACGGCTCCATTTCCGGCTCATTTTCAGGCTCATCGTCTGCCGCATCCGTCGGCTCCGTACTGCGCAAGTATTGAACCATGCAATAGCCCGTTTTACCGTCATAGGTGGTTTTTACCCATTCCGCACCGGCTTTGGTGCCCTGTAGGATGGTACCTGTCGGGATTCTGGCAAGCACCTCATAGTTGGTGCTCATTCCCTTTCGCAGGGCAAGGTTTTTGCCGGTCACTTCGTAGTTGTCCATGATCTCCTCCTGTTCCGGGGAATCCTGATCGTACAGCCCGACAGGGATTCCCCAGTGTGTCCAGCGTGCATATTGTACAAGGGTCTGGCGCACTACCCCATAGTCGTGGCCTCTGGCATGGACTACTGTCCCGTCCCCCAGATAGATGCCCGTATGTCCTTTTATACCGTTTCCGTCGTCACGGTACACAAGGCAAAGCTTGTCTTTGGGCAGGCTGTCAATGGTCCCGGTTTCCTGCCATGCCGTCTTTTTCCACTGGCTGGTTGCACCGCTCACCATCTTAATGCCCACGGTATCCATGGCCCAGCGCACCAGTTGAGCGCAATCATATGCTCTTTTTCCGTTTCCGGTTCTCTCGTCCCAATACCCGCACTTTTCGCAGCTGCTGGCCTTACCACTCATGCGTGGGCAATTGGCCTTTATCTTTGCTGCGCTGCCCGGATACTGGGCTGCTCTTGCCTGCCTGTACTGCACCGTGCAAAATGCACCGGTACCGCCCATAATGTAGGGGTTCCCGATCCGGGACAGTACCCAGCTTTTAATCTTCTCTGCTTTGTTCATACTCCTCCATTCCGCCATTTTCGGCAAAGGAAAAGGAGCCTTTCCGGCTCCCTTGATCACATTCCGGGCAGATTTGCCGCCCTTCCGGGATGCTCTGCCCACAGCAAATGCAAGTGTTATCCTTCATTTTGCCCCCTCCTTTGCTTGGTTTGCTTTCTTGTCAGAATGTATATTTACATTCGCCGGTGATATAATTGCCCGGAGATACTTCCTGATTTGCAGCGTTTTCGTAGTAGGCTTTGTATGATTCCGTGCTGCTCCGGTAGGTAACAAACCCTGCATCTCCCGTATCTGACGCAAAGGTGACCGTTAGATTGTCAGGGAAATTCACCGTCAGTTTCTTGAATTGTCTGCTGTATTGCTGCCGAACTTCGCTTGTAAGGTCAACCGCGCCAAGATTAGACACCGCAAAATCTACATCGGCCCTGTTAAATGCAAACAGTCCGGACGCATACGCAACCTTCACAGTACCGCCGACAATAATCTCAAACGTTACCCGGCTATCCCAACCTGATTCATTGAAATCCATCATCACATAGCGGTCAACGGCGTTTTGCGCGGGATCAGCCACACTATACAGGTGTGACTTCATCCACACCCGCACGGTCGAATAATAGCCATCTTCTGTAATTTGCGCTCCGTCGCTCCACAGGCCAAATTCAATGGCAGATTCATTGCCGTGAATGCCGCCCATGAAATTGTCCTCGCCGTCATAACGCAGAACGCCAATAATATCAGTAGAGCTGGGGAGCACGTTCCCGCCCTTTCCCTTCAAGGATGCAATATTCCACTGATAGCCCTGCGTTGTGGCTTTTTTCTGAAAAACCACCTCATAGTTTTTGCCGGTTAAAGTAACCTGCTCATCCGCCACGGCAACGTGTAGATTATTTTGTGCCGATGCATTTGCCACTTCATCAGCAAAAGACTGCTTGATTGTTTTTGCGGCTGCTACACCGTAAACTTGCTCATCCGCGCCATCCGTAACGCTTACGATGTACACACCGCCAGCCGGTACAAGAACAGGGTTCTCCTTTGTCGGCAGGTTTCCATCCGACTTTCTGTATCTGATCGGATCGGAACAGTACAATCCGATTGTCACATCATCGTTTTGCTTGGTCTCGGTATAGTCATTGCCAACACACAGAGACACATATTGTGCAGTGGGATTCTCAAACCAAATCTTTGTCTGTTCTTCCACCACCTTGTAATACGAGTCGTAAGAAGTTTGTGTACCAGTAGCAGAAATAGTTATGCCGCCAGTAGCTACATTTGCTACACCGTCCTTATACGTCGCGCCCGGGATGGCATTGACCAAGCATCCAACGTCATAATCAACATCAAATATGGTATCGTTGATTTCGCCAATGTCCTCAGAAAGTTGACCAACTTTCCCGGCCAGTGCGGTGTAATCCTCCGGGATAGAACCCAGGATTTCTGCCGCCTCTGCTGCTGCCGTTTCGGCCCTCTCTGCGCCGTCCTGGGCCAATGCCCCGTTGGCTGCGCTATCAATCAGTTGCGCCGCAAATTCGGCTACCGTTCCTTCGTATCCGTGTTCCACCGCAATAGCGTATGCGCTGTATGCGCCAAGATCAATCTCTTTAGCCATAAACGATAATCAATCTCCCTTCTTCGTCTTTCATGGTGATCTTCGTCTGGTTGTCGCTGGTAATCATGTATAGGTGGCCGTCCTCCCGGCCCTCCACATACAGCCATCCATTTTTATTGGCCATCTGCTCCGCCTTCATGGCGGCCTCGTTGGCCCGTGCAGTGGCCTCCTCCACTTCCACCACCGCAATGGAAATCAGTTCTTGAAGTTCGGTGAGTGCGCCCGGTTCCACATCGTCAGCCTTGTCAGCTACATTGATATAATATTTTCCGCTTGCCCATTGGCAAATTCCGTTATTGTCGTAGCCTTCCAAATAAATTTCTGTCAACCCAACTGCGCCTGCCACAACAGGGCCGCATACCCAAACCAAGGCCAAGCCATCCGCTGTATCTTTTTGTAGTGCCGTTGCATCAGGTATGCCTTCTGCATTTGTGATGGATATGTACCAAATCAGTTCGTTTAGGTCTACTGCGGCGTATATATTGGGCATAATAAAACGCACCTGTTTGGTGCGCTTATCCCCTTTTACAAGAGTAAACAAAGGCACGTTACTTCCTGTTTTGGTAACGTTCACAATTTCCGCCATTTTCTCACGCTCCTTTTATGTTTTCTTTTGAGGGATGGTATATCGCCCGTATGTCTGCGCCACCTTCACCCATCCGCTGCCAACGCTGGTGTAATTGTCCCCGTTCTTAACGTACAGCTCATAGGGCGATTGGGAGGTTATTCTGTACGAGCCCGGATCCTCCACGCAATTGTCGATACATTCGTTCCATCCGGCATGATAGCCGGATGCGTGCACATCACTGGCATCCACAATCATCTGGATCAGATAAGTTGGGCTGTTATTGGCGTATACCATCACCTGCTTTTTGTTTTCTGCGCTCCACGCAGTTTGACTAGCCGAAATGGTGGTGGAAATGGTTTTTTCATCACTGTCATTTTGGCCTGTCACCGTCCATGTGGTGCCGCTCCATGCCCCCTCAAGGCTGATGGCCTGAGAGGGTTTCTTAAAATTTACGGAGGTACCATCGTAGAGGGTGATGGTCAGCGTGTCGCCATCCACAGTTATGCTCTGCACTGCCCTTGCATAGGCCTTATCCATCTTCCAATAGCTGGTGCGAAGGTTTACGGGGTTCTGCTGCGCCACACC
>JAZOCR010000008.1:0-9059 GCA_045596605.1 Eubacteriales bacterium
GTTTCAAAATTCATATTAACACCACCTTTTTACTCATAATATCAAAAAAGGTTGAATATGTCAATCAACAATGAAGCGAAATTATTCAAACAGAAACGCAGAAAACGATAGGCATAAACCTATCGTTTTCTCTGGCGGAGAAGGAGAGATTCGAACTCTCGAACCGTTTTACCGGTTACACGATTTCCAATCGTGCGCGCTCGACCAGCTACGCGACTTCTCCAAGTATTGCGTTCGTCGGCTGTCTAGTTCCAACGACCTACATATATTACCACATTTTTTGATATTTGTCAAGTGTTTTTTCAAAAATATTTAAATTTATCATTTGATACATTTAGAAAAATTATTCTTGAAAAATATTGTGTAATATGATATAATATTATATCAAAATTTAAAAACGGAGTAATTATGGAAACTATAGTACAAATACTTGCAAGAGAACTTGGACGAAACGAAGCACAAGTTGAAAACGTCATAAAGCTTATTGATGAGGGCAATACCATTCCTTTTATCGCAAGATACCGTAAGGAAATGCACGGAACAATGGACGATACGCTTCTTCGTACCCTTGCAGATAGACTTACTTATCTTCGTAACCTTGAGGCAAGGCGCACAGAGGTAAAGAACTCCATCGAGGCACAGGGAAAGCTTACCGAGGAGCTGATTTCTGCTATTGACAATGCCTCTACTATGACGGAAGTGGAAGACATATACAGACCTTACAAGCAGAAGCGCAGAACAAGGGCAACTATTGCAAAGGAAAAAGGTCTTGAGGGTCTTGCCACAATTATTTTCGAGCAAAAAGAGCCTATGCTCTCACTTGTGGAAGAAGCAGAAAAATACCTTTCACCGGAAAAAGAGGTAAACACCGTCGAGGAAGCTTTAGCCGGAGCCTCCGACATCATTGCTGAATGGATATCCGATAACGCAGATATCAGAAAAGCGCTTCGAGATGCTATTTTAAAGCAGGGTATTCTAGCCTCTGCGGGTGATCCGGAAAAGGATTCGGTTTATGCTATTTATTATGATTTCTCACGTGATATTTCAAAGTTATCGGGACATCAGGTTCTTGCTATAAACAGAGGTGAAGCGGAGGAATTTTTAAAGGTTTCGGTTGTCATCCCGGAAGAAGTTTCAATGCAGATTATCCTCTCGGAATGTATATGCTCAAAAGGCAGCTGTGCGGATTTTATTACCGCCTCCGCCGCCGATTCATATTCAAGGCTTATTTTCCCCTCGGTTGAGCGTGAAATAAGAAACCACCTTACTGATAACGCAAGTGAGGGTGCAATAAAGAATTTTGCACTGAACTTAAAGCCCCTTCTTATGCAGCCTCCGGTCAAGGGAAAGGTAACCATGGGCTTTGACCCGGCGTACAGAACAGGCTGTAAGATTGCAATTGTAGACGGTACAGGTAAGGTGCTTGAAACCACAGTGGTCTACCCCACACCGCCGCACAATAAGACCGAGGAAGCAAAGATAAAGCTTACGCTTCTCATCAAGAAACACGATGTTAAAAACATAGCCATCGGAAATGGCACCGCTTCAAGAGAGTCAGAAAAATTCATATCAGAAATGATTACAGAACTTAACGGCGTAAGCTATGCTATTGTAAACGAAGCAGGTGCCTCGGTATATTCAGCATCAAAGCTCGGTGCAGAGGAATTTCCGGATTATGACGTTTCTCTCCGTTCTGCAGTATCTATTGCAAGAAGACTTCAAGACCCTCTGGCGGAGCTTGTAAAGATTGACCCGAAGTCAATCGGCGTAGGTCAGTATCAGCACGACATGCCCCCTGCAAGGCTTGACGAGGCTCTCGGCGGAGTTGTAGAGGACTGCGTAAACTCTGTTGGTGTTGACCTTAATACTGCCTCCCCCTCTCTTCTTAAGAATGTATCCGGTCTTAATGGTACTACAGCAAAAAACATTGTAACCTACAGAGAAGAAAACGGAGCTTTCACTTCAAGAAAGCAGCTAACTAAAGTTCCGAAGCTCGGTCCGAAAGCCTTCGAGCAATGTGCAGGCTTCCTGCGTGTACCTGAAAGCAAGAATATTCTTGACAATACAGGCGTACACCCTGAAAGCTACGCTGCTGCTGAAAAGCTGCTCCAGCTTTGCGGATATACTCTTTCAGATGTTGCAAGCGGAAATCTTTCAGAGCTTGTTGAAAGGCTCAAAAAGGTTGGAGAAAAAACTGCCGTTTCAGAATGCGGTGTCGGGGTTCCAACAATTCTTGACATAGTTAAAGAGCTTATGAAGCCCGGTCGTGACCCAAGAGATGAACTTCCTTCTCCTATACTTCGAACAGACGTAATGGAAATATCAGATCTTAAGCCGGATATGGTGCTTATGGGCACTGTCAGAAACGTAATTGATTTTGGTGCTTTTATTGACATCGGAGTTCATCAGGACGGACTTGTTCACATATCGCAGATTTGCAACAAGTTTATAAAGCACCCTTCGGAAGTACTCTCCGTTGGTGACATAGTCAAGGTACGTGTTCTTGAAGTAAATGAAGCAAAAAAACGCATTTCGCTTACTATGAAGGATATCAGATAATAATACTGATAATAGATTTATATCCAATCCCAAAACCGCCTTTAATCAGGCGGTTTTTTCTTTAAAATGTGCAAGATTTAATTATAAACGTCGGAAATCCTTCGGTTTCAGGCGCAAGTGTATCACAGTCAAACCAGATGGCTAAACCATTTTCAGTTAGGAAAAAATTGTTCGGGTCTGTTTTCATAGCGTATCTTCTGACCCGTCTTTCCGTGTAGCCAAATTCTTCTCCGCCGTCTTTTATTCGCTCATATATTATTTTTGCAACCTCACGTCGGAGAGTTTTTACATTAATCTTCATTTTGCGAAGAAAGTAATCACAAGGAAGAAGTATGCCTTTTTCAGTATCCCAGACGTGGCTGTATCTTGAGGTTTTGCTGAAATATCCGTCAAAATGCGTTATTTCCAGAAGAACTGATATGTATTTGCTGTTATTTAGAGTAATGTGGTATTTCATTATTTCTCCAAAGGGACGAAAATCGTCATTTCTGATATTTTTTAAAAATATCTGCTTTGACAATTTGTCCTCACAGTACTTAGCATAATTCTCGGCAAGACTATAATAAAAGTTAGTGAATATCTTATTTACCTTTAGTGTACCATCTGAAATTTCCGGATATTCTATATTAACTTTCAGAACAGGTGTATTGTCACGACATATAGTTTTCTTTATATTTTTCTTATTTATAACTTTCTGACCTTTATGATTATCTGACAGGTGATTATTCATAGGGTTTTCTCCTTATATGTATTAAAATTATGAATTTGCAAACAATAATATTATAATTTCCCACGGGGGACTTAAAATGGATATTTCATATTTTTGTGAATACGCAAAAAGCAAGTTCAGTAGCTGCAGTGATTTCTTCTGGCGTATGTCAGAAAACACTTCCGGAAGCAAATTTGTGATTATTTATATAGGCACTTTATGTGACAAAACCTACGTATCTGAAAGCATTATAAAACCGCTTATTATTTCAACAGGCGTCATAAACCAAAACACAGTTGCCGCAAAGCTTGCCGCTCTGCCTCTCGGAGAATGCAGTACTATGGAGCAGGCTATAGAAAAGGTACTTGCAGGAAATGCAGTAATTGCAGGCGGTAGCGACCGGGAATTTTTCATTCGTGCCATAGAGGCAAAAAGCGGTGACGGCAGAAGTATTTCTGAGCCGGACAGTGAAACGGTGCTGAGAGGTCCACGTCAGGGTTTTATTGAAACAGCCGAGGTAAACGTTGCACTCATCAGAAGAATAATAAGAAGCACCAATCTTAAAGTAATAGATGCAAAATGCGGCGACCTTACAGGAACAACTGTTAAGGTGTTATATTACGAGGGTGTAGCAAGAAAAGAAATTGTTGACTCGGTTATAAAAAAAATATCCGAAATTAAAATTCCCTCCTGCCTTGATTCAGGCTTTCTTGAGCAGTTTTTGCAAATCAGAAAATATACTTTCTTTTCAGAAATTGGAAACAGCGAGAAGCCGGACAAAATTTCCGCAAAAATTCTCGGTGGAAGAGTAGCAATAATATGTGATGGAAGTCCGGTGGTGCTTACTGTACCATATCTTTTCACAGAGAGTCTGCAGTCAGCAGAGGATTATTTAAAAAACGTATATTATGCAACCTTTTCAAGAATACTTCGTTTTCTCGGAATGATGATTTCCATATATCTTCCCTCGGTTTACGTTGCCATTCTCGGATTCCATAAGGGTGCTCTTCCCTACTCCATATACAAAGCACAGGCACAGGCGAGAAACGATATTCCTTTTGATGTATTCACAGAGATGCTGATAATTCTGATTATATTCGAGCTCATACGTGAAGTCGGGATACGCATGCCAAAGGCTGTCGGTAATGCAGTAAGCATCGTCGGTGGACTTATACTCGGTGATGCCGCAATAAAAGCCGGCATTGCAAGTGAAACGGTAATAATAATAGCTGCCCTTACGGCAATATGTAATTTTATGAATCCGCCCTATATGAATACAAACGTTTTATTGCGATTTTTCAATCTCATTCTTTCCAAAATATTCGGCTTTTTCGGTATAGCAGCAAGCATTATGCTGGTACTTTCTCTGCTGTGCAAAAAAACCTCCTTTGGTGTTCCCTATATGTCACCATTTGCTCCTTCAAATAAAAGCATCTTATGTGACACGCTGATTACAAAACCGGCATACGCTATCAAAAACGAGCAACAAGAGCTTAACAAACGAGGAAAAAAATAATGTGCAATTCAGCAATAAAGCCTATAAAAACAGTAATCATATTACTATCCGTTTTGGCGCTCACCTCCTGCGGAAAAGAAGCAAGCAAAGACGAAGCATACTGTTTCTCCATTGTTTTTGAAAAGATAAATAACTCACCTACAGCAACGATGTACTGTAAAGCACAGTCAGCCGACGGTGGCGATAACGGCAGTTTAAGTGATATAAAACTCAGCTTCAGCAAAGCTTCCTTTATAAGTGCAATAAAAGAAGCGGATAATTCAGACTATGAAATATATTACAACAGCACTAAAGCTATATATTTTCCGACTGACGTATCAGATGAAGAAATAAAGCAGATAATGCTTTACTTTCTTGAGCATACAAAATATCAATCCTGTGTGAGTGTTTTTACACCTGATAATAAGGTTACAGATACGAAAACATTACACACCGAGGCTCAAAAGATATGCACCGATGAAAAAATCAAATTTAACGAAAAGAAAAATTACACCTTTGCCGTAAAGATGCTAAAAGATATATACGGCTGAAGTGTACTTCTTAAAACAAGCTGAAAGGAAGAAACAATGCAAAAAATTTTCGATTTTATAAGGTACGGCTCATGTCACTTTACGTATATTATTTCTTCCTTTTTGCTTTTCGGTATTCCTACAAAGTACTGTACGGATATTGTTTCAGTTATTATTTTTGCAGTATTTTCATCAATTCTTATATTTACTGCAGTACCAAAGAAAAAGCATTTATCGCCATATAGTGCTTTTGCCGATAAAATTCACAATATCTTATTTGTGATTTCAAATCTTGCTGTCACGAGTGTTGAAACAGGATTTATACTCCAAATATTCAGAAATTCCTCCGACAACGCAACCACACCTGCAGGAGCATATGTTTTTGCAGTTATAATATGCACAGTTTCATTTATTTGCTCACTTTGCGGCAGCTACACAATAAATAAGGTTTCTAATATCATTTTTGTAATTCCGATAATAGCCTTTATTATTTCGCTTTTCGGATTTATAAACAGCGGTATTTCCCTTGAAGTATTAAGATATACTGAAGACTCTGATGTATCAGTCAGTATCAGATATGCTATATATGCAGCAATTCTTACCTTTTCAGACGCCTATATTATAAGTTTTATGCAGAAAAAGGAAAAATGTTATAACTTTAAAATAAGCAGAATTTCCTGTTTATCCGCCCTGCTTGCAGTCGTACTCTTAAGTCTGTCATACAAAATGATGTTCGGCAATGAAATTTCTTCTCTGATTGACGTACCGATATTATCAGCAGTAGGCATCATTTCCGGCTTTGACCTTGAGGAAACCTTCCTTTTTGTTTACTCTGTTTCTCTGCTTTTCAGGTCTTGTTGCAGAATTTGTGCTGTAAGCGATATTTTTAAAAACCTGAAACTTAAAAGAAGAACTGAAAGCATTTTCACACTGATAATATTCCTTATTTTTTATTTACTTGGAGCTGCATTATCTCTTGTGCAAAATCCTCCGTCATGGATATATTTTACAGTAACATGTTTGCTTTTAACTGCTTTTGTGCTTCTTCCGATTTGTAAAAAAATAATAAGATAAGCTTTTTTCCAGATTATGACAAAATATTTATGTGGCAGGTGCTATACTTACGGTGATGTATTTGAATAATGTGAAAGGAAGTGCAAAAATGGATATATCCGTAAAGAAAGAAAATGACACACTATACGTTGCAATTTGCGGTGAAATAGACCATCACGAAGCAAGCAGTGCGAGAGTACAGCTTGATAATCTTTTATTTTATGAAAGACCAAAGGATTTGGTTTTTGATTTTTCAAAAGTAAGATTTATGGACTCCTCCGGCATAGGACTTGTTCTTGGACGGTACAGAATTGTAAAAGAAATGGGAGGAAGCGTTTCAATAACAGGTGCCCCCCGCTCTATAGAGACCATATTCAAAATGTCCGGCGTTGATAAAATGATTGATATAAAATAAAAACTAAAAAGAAAGGAAACGATAATGAAAAAGAAAATACCTCTAAACAGTTTTAAGCTGACTCTGCCTGCAATAAGCAGAAATGAATCTTACTGTCGCAGTATTGCAGTTGCTTTTGCCGCACAATGCGACCCAACAGTAGAAGAAATAGCTGATATCAAAACCGTAATTTCGGAAGCAGTAACAAATTGTATAGTTCACGCATACAAAGAAACCACAGACGAAAGAAAAAAACTCATTTACATATCCTGTGAGCTTTATGAAGGAAACATTTTTAAATTTACGGTAAAGGATAAGGGCTGTGGCATTGAGGATATAAATAGAGCCATGCAGCCTCTTTATACCACCGATGCTGAAAACGAGCGTTCCGGAATGGGACTTCCGATTATGAAAACATTTTCTGATACATTCAAGGTAAAATCAACTGTAGGCAAAGGTACAACTGTTACTTTCACAAAAAAGGTGAATGCATCAGATGGACAATAAGGAAAAGAACAAGGTTCTCGTCCGGCAGTACAGAGATGGTGATACGTGTGCTTTTGATGAGCTTATAGAAAGTAATTTAGGGCTTGTAAGAAGCGCCGCAAAGCGTTTTGTGGACAGAGGTACCGAATACGATGACCTTGTTCAAATCGGCACTGTAGGTCTTATAAAAGCAGCAAAAGCCTTTGATGCAGAGCGGGGATTTGAATTTTCAACATATGCATTTACAATGATTGTAGGTGAAATCAGAAGATTCCTGCGTGACGACGGATTAATAAAGGTTTCAAGAAACACTAAAAAGCTATGTGCACAGCTTCTTCGTGAGAAGGAAAAATATATATCCGAATTTGGCACAGAGCCTCACATTTCCTTTCTTGCTGATAAGTGTAATATAACTCCTGAGGAAGCGGTTTTCTGCATAGGAGCTATGAATCCCGTAATTTCTATGAACTCTCACGACAAAGATGAAAATTCTGATTTCTGTCTTGAGGACAGGCTGGGCATTGACAGTATCGGTGAATATGTAGAACACTTTGCGCTAAAGCAGGCTATTTCAAAGCTCAGTGAAGAAGAACGTGTGCTTATTCAGTTAAGATATGAAGCATCTCTAACCCAAAGCGAGGTTGCCAAACGTCTTAACAGCACGCAGGTAAAAATATCAAGAACCGAAAAGAAAATACTTGAAAAGCTACGAAGGCTTCTGACATAAAAAACCGGGTGCATACAAGTAATGCATCCGGCTTTCTATATACTATATTATTTTAATTCGCTGCATTTTTTAATGGAGTTTTTGCACATCAAGCAGTACTCATCTGCTATTTTTTTCGGTCCTTCAATGGTTATAAGATCACTCACACCAAAAACCCAGGAATAAAACTGCGGGCTGACTACGACCTTCACAGTAACACTGAAGCTTCCATCAGGCTGAGGCACTACAAAAATATCTCTGCCAAACCTGTCGAAAACTATGCCTATAGCGTCATAGCTACATCTGAGCCTTACCTCCTTTAGCGTTCCTCCAAACATATTAAAGCTACTTTTTGCATATTCTGCAGCATTAAATTTCAGCTCACGTGCAGGTCTTGAAAGGGGCTCGTCACAAACGTCAACGTTCTCCATTTTATCAACTCGGTAGTGCTTGAGCTTTGCAGAGTAATCATCGTAGGCGACAAGATAGTATTTTTCATCTGCCCACATAAGTGATATTGGGTTTACGTAATAAAACTGTCCCTTGTTTTTGTATAGCTTATTCTTTCTTACGTCCCAGGTATAATACTTAAAGCGTACCTGTCTTTTTTCTTCAATTCCACGGTACAGATGGTCAATACTGTAATATACCGTTTCATTTGCGCTCTTTATTCTGTTTGCAACAACTATCTGATGCTTAAGTGCTTTTCTGTCGCTTACAGGTGCAAGAGAGCTTATTTTATTTATTAGCTCAACACTTTTATTTTCAGATATGAACTTTGCCGCCTGAACAATGTCAATAAGCATTTTAAGCTCGGATACCTGGAATTTTCTTTCTCCTATGTAGTAGCCACGGCCTGCGTCACTGTTCATATTAATATCAACACCGAATAATCTCAGTGCCTCAATATCATCATAAATGCTTTTTCTTTCAGCACTGATATCATATTGTGCAAGCTCTTTTATAAGCTGTGCCGCATTTAAAGTAACGTTTTCATCTGTTTTTTCGTGTAGGATTTTGTATAAGTACAATAGCTTCAGCTTTTGATTTCTTCCCTTTGCTATGACGATCCCCTCGTTTCCTGCTTTTTTCATTATTATATCACCATTAAGACCATAAAATGTAAA
>JAZOCR010000009.1:0-12667 GCA_045596605.1 Eubacteriales bacterium
TCCAACAGGACCGTACTCGGAAAGTCTGACGTGACCGATTTCTCCGGCGTTGTCGTTGGTGCCACTGTATAGTCTTCCGTCAAGAATAAGACCTGCGCCAAAGCCGGTGCCAAAAGTGTAAAATACAAGGTTTGAATATCCACGACCTGCACCGAATTTCCATTCCGCAAGTGCACACGCATTTGCATCATTCTGAATAGCGACAGGAATATTAAGTTTATTTTCTATATACTCCACAGCATTGATGTTATCCCACCCCGGAAGATTTGGCGGTGAAAGAATTACACCACGCTTGCTGTCAAGCGGACCTCCACAGCTTATTCCAATAGCTGCAATACCATCTGAATTTTCTGAAATTGCATCACAAAGCATATTTAAAACTTCGTATGGGTCAGTATTTTTAGGAGTTTCAATTTGCTTTCTAAGCGCAATTTCAATATTTCCGTCTTTATCTGCATAGCCGATAATTGCGGCACATTTTGTGCCACCAATATCAAATCCTGCAATTTTTATTTTTGACATAATACCTCTTTAATTGAATTGAAAAAATAAACAATTATACTGTGATAATTTTACCATAGTTTATTGTCCGTGTCAATACGTATTACTAAAATTCATATAAAAAAGGTGCGGCAGAAGCCGCACCAATAAGTACTGAAATTTAATTAAAGATACTTCTTAAGGGGCTCAGGAATGTGTTCAACCTCTGTGGAAGCAGTCATTACAAGGTTTATGTTGTTCTTTTCAAGAATGGGAGTAAGTAAGGTTATAAAGGTTACGAAGCCTTCAATCTTTGCTTCAGGAGCAATCTTATAAATTGAATCAATGAATATGTCAGTGATATCGTAATTAGTTGCAAGCATTCCGCAAACAAAACCGTAAAGCTTTTTCCATGTATCTATACCGTAAGCATCAACATCAACAAGTCTTGCCTTGTGAGTAATCTCGTGAATGAGCTTGTCGCCCTTTTCGATACAGATTACGTTTCCCTTGGATGAAGATGTTGCAGCGTTAACCATTTCAATGAGGTGCTTGGTCTTACCCGAACCTTTGAGTCCTGCAAAAATTTTAATCATAATAGTTTACCTCCGTAGTGTAAGATGTTCGTTAGACCGAAAATTAATATAATTTTCTTATCTGTCTGTATTATACTATAAATTTTCGTCTTTGTCAACAGTTTTTTTATTGAATTTGGATGAAAAATGCAAAAAATGAATAAAAATATGTTATATTTGAATTTTTCTATATATAACATATCCCGCTTTGCGAAAAGACGAAAAACGGCACAAATAATATGCACCGTTTTAAATATCGTCGTTTACATTCTTGCTTCAAGCTCTTTTCTTCTCTTGTCGTTTTCTTCACCGGGTTTTCCAAGAAGTGCAAACATATTCTTCTTGTATGCTTCAACGCCGGGCTGATTGAAGGGATTTACACCGAGAATATAACCTGATGCAGCACAAGCAAGCTCAAAGAAGAATACCATATAACCGTAGTCCTCTTCGCTTCTTGAATCAACGTCGAGAATTATATTCGGAACGCCGCCGTCAATATGCGCAAGGATAGTTCCCTGATAAGCCTTTTCACATACGAACTGCAGTGTTTTTTCGGAAAGGAAGTTAAGACCGTCTACGTTTGTGGGGTCATTGGGGATAATAACCTCATCGTTGGACATTTTGATATTAACCACGGTTTCAAACATATTTCTCTGGCCTTCCTGAACTATCTGACCGAGAGAGTGAAGGTCTGTGGAATAAATAACTGAAGCAGGGAATATACCCTTGCCGTCTTTACCCTCGGATTCGCCGTAGAGCTGCTTCCACCATTCGTTCATATACATAAACGCAGGCTCGTAGCTTGCCATAATTTCAAGATTTTTGCCCTTGCGAAGGAGTGCGTTTCTGAGAACCGCATACTTATAGGCGTGGTTGGTTTCAATATCACATTCCCCAAGTTCAGCTGCCGCCTTTGCCGCACCTGCCATAATTCTGTCAATATCACAGCCTGCCACTGCAATAGGAAGAAGACCGCAGGCGGTGAGAACAGAGTATCTGCCGCCAACGTTGTCCGGAATAAAAAAGGTTTCGTAGCCTGCCTTGTCGGAAAACTCCTTGAGAGTTCCACGAGCCTTGTCAGTAGTTGCGTAAATTCTCTTTGCGGCGCCGTCCTTGCCATACTTTTCTTCAAGCATACCCTTGAAGATTCTGAAAGCTACTGCAGGCTCGGTAGTTGTGCCGGACTTTGAAATAACGTTTACGGAAAAGTCACGGTCACCGATAATCTTTACAAGCTCTGCAAGAGAGGAAGAGCTTATTGAGTTACCTGCAAAGTATATTTCCGGTGTATCCTTTGCAAGTGTATTATACATAGGGGATTTTATGAATTCTATTGCAGCTCTCGCACCGAGATATGAACCGCCAATGCCGATTACTACAAGAACTTCAGAATCATTTTTTATTTTTTCAGCAGCTTTCTTGATTCTCTCAAACTCTTCCTTATCGTAGGAATTCGGAAGGTCATACCAACCGAGGAAATCATTTCCTTCGCCTGACTTGTTAACTATTTTTTCGTGAGCCGCACAGAGCTCGGGAATAATAGCGTTTATTTCTTCTTTGGTTACGAAAGACTCCAAGTATTTTGCGTTACATTTGATAGACATATGTTGTGTTCCTCCAATACTGTAAATACATACCCTATCATTCTATAACATTTTTATCTTGAATGCAACATAAATTTACTTTAACATAATTAATTTTTTGAAAATTTTACTAATAATATTGCCATATTTTATCTTAGGTATCTCTTCAGTTACCAAAACGTCGGCTCTGCCAACAACTTCACCATCAATAGAATATAAGACCTCGCCGATTATATCTCCGACCTTTACGGGTGCTGACACAAATTCCGGAAGATTAACGGTTTCCTCTACCTTGTTTGTTTTGTTTTTGGTAAGCAGAATGCTTGTTGGTTTATAGTTTATTTTTACAGACTGTTTTGTTCCACCCATAACTTTAAGCTCAGGGAGCTCCTTTGTTTGTGGAGTGTAGGTAGTAAAGTTTGCAAATCCGTAGTCCAGAAGCTTCTTTGCATCTTCAAATCTTTCGTCAGAGGTATTTGCTTTCATTACACTTGCAATTAGGTCAAGATTTTCTCTTGAAGCCGTTGCAGAAAGACAATACTTTGCAGATGAAGTAAAGCCGGTTTTCATACCTGTTGCTCCCTTATAAAATCTTATAAGCTTGTTAGTGTTTGAAAGCCCCATTTCACCACCACGCAGTGAATCCATCCATATTGTAGTGTAGTTGAATATGGTTTTGTGCTTTGACAGCTCACGGGTCATAACCGCTATGTCGTGAGCACTTGTCACGTGTCCTTCTTCGGGAAGACCGGTGCTGTTTTTAAAGGTAGTATCCTTCATTCCAAGCTCAGTGGCTTTATTATTCATCTGCATTACAAATGCTTCTTCACTGCCTGCAAGATGCTCTGACAGAGCTACCGTACAGTCGTTTGCCGATACTACTACTATTGCTTTAAGCATATCGTCAAGGGAAAGCTCCTCGCCGTATTCAAGCCATATTTGCGAACCGCCCATCTGTGACGCCTTCATGCTTGCACAAATTTTTGTATCAAGAGTGATTCTTCCTTCGTCAAGGGCTTCCATTGCGAGAAGTAACGTCATTACCTTGGTTACGGATGCGGGCTCAAGCTTTTCGTGAGAATTATGCTCATAAAGTATTTCACCTGTGGCAGCGTCCATGAGGCACGCAGAACCACAGCTTATACCAAGGTCAATCTGGTTTGCCATAACCTCTATTTCACTGTACAGCTTTGCACCGGAAAAAGTGTTGAGGCTTATCAGAATTGCAACGCTGAATACAAGCGTTTTTAATAGGTTTGTTTTTTTCATTGTTCTTATTCCTTTCAAAATAAAACTATTATTTTCGATTTGCTTTTGTAAAAGTATATGCAAAATTCGGAAAACTAAACTTAATATTGAAAATTATCAAATATTACCTTTTGAAAATCGGTATCATAATTACAAATAAAGTCATAATAAATACGGCGCAGTTTAAAAGACAGTAAGCGCAAAGAAAGGAATCAGAGAATGAAAAAATATATTTTAATTACTATGCTTGTTCTTGCGGTTGCAGCGGTATCTCTTACTTCATGCGGTGGAAACAGTGCGTCTTCCAATAATCCCGGAAGCGATACAGGCGTAAACGGCACAGATAATGGAACAACAGACGGTAGTAGCAGAAGCATAACCGACGGCACAATGTTTGACACAAACGGTGAAGGTACTGTAGACTCCAACGGAAACGTCGAAAACGACGTTTACAATAATGACGGATTTGCAAAAAACACTGTTCCCGGAAACTACGAAACAGCCGGTGATATGATGAACGGTGCAGATATGTCCTACGATGCAAACGGCGTTACAAACAGTACAACTATGAATTACTAAGCTTAAGCATTAAGCTTCATAAGCCATTAAGCTTAAACGCAAAAAATCTCGGCTGCTTTGAAAACAGTCGAGATTTTTAATTGGATTTCGTTAAAAATCTTTTAATTCAGTTTCTTCTTGTGAGTAAGTGGTCACACAGATCGCACAGAGCTGTGCAGGAGTTACCTCCAAAGGTTTCGGTTAATATATCTTTAGCTTTATCTGTGTACCTTTCAGCCTCAAGGCGTGCACCCTCAAGTCCGAGATGGGAAACGGTAGTTGATTTTTCTGATTTTTCGTCGCTATTGATATTTTTTCCAAGCTCCTCTGAGCTTCCCGTAACGTCAAGTATATCATCTGTTATCTGGAAAGCAATACCGAATGCCTTTGCAAATTCAGATGCAGCTTTGAATTTTTTATCTTCATAGCACCCTGCGGCAATGCATCCAAGCTGACAGGCAGCTTCAAAAAGCATACCGGTTTTCTTGCCCTGTAGTGCGTAAAGCGTTTCAAGGGAAATTCTTTTTCCCTCACTTTTAAGGTCGATTTCCTGTCCGCCTATCATTCCGAGCATGCCTGCTTTTTCCGATAGTATCTTTATTGCCTGTACCTTTGATGCGTCGCAAAGCTCAGACGAGGCAATAACATTAAAGGCTTCTGTAAGAAGCGCATCACCTGCAAGAAGGGCGGTTGCTTCACCGTAAACCTTGTGGTTTGTCGGGCGACCACGTCTTAAGTCGTCATTGTCCATACAAGGAAGGTCGTCGTGAATAAGAGAGTAGGTGTGTATCATCTCAAGGGCAATTGCAAGTGGTGTTGCAGTCCTTGCATCTTTTCCGCATAGATAACAGAAATACATACAAAGAAAGGGACGAAGTCGCTTGCCACCTGCCAAAAGAGAATACTCGGCAGAGGCTACAAGCTCTGACATTTCGTCTGTATATATTTCGCTGTTTCTGTAATTATTTACAGTTTGATAAAGCTCAGAATTTACGTAAGCTGCACATTCGAGCAGTTCTTTTTTTAGTTTTTCCGTCATTATATTACTCCAGATTCTCGCCGTCGTTTTTTGCGATTTTTACCTTTTTTTCTGCGCTGTCAAGCATTTGATTGCAAAGCTTTAAGAGTTTTATTCCCTCGTTATATAAATCAAGGGATTTATCAAGAGTAGCACTTCCGCTCTCAAGCTCCAAGGAAATAGCCTCAAGTCTTGAAAGTGCTTCTTCAAATGTAATTTTTACATTCTTTTCAGCCATGGTACCATTCCTTTCATAAAACTATGGTTTTCGCTTTTTATAAATTTCGTTTATTGTAGCAGAAGCCTTGCCGTCGCTCATTTCGATTATGATATCGTCACCGGTCTTAAGGCTTTTTACAGAGGAGAGAAGCTCCTCTTTGCTGCTATATACCACCGAGTAACCCCTTGAAAGTACGGAAAGGGGACTTAGTGCCTGCATTTTAGCGCTTATGTTTGAAAGATTGTTTCTTTTTCTTTCAAGCAGCTTTTCAAAAGCCGAGTAAAAGCCGATTTCTGAATTTAAAAGCTCCGTGCGCTTTTTGTCCACGTAATTTTGCGGGTTTTTAAAAAAGCTCTTTTCGGAAATAGCGGAAATTTTCTCACGGCTTAAAGAAAGTCTTCCGTCAAGTGAATATTCCATACGCTTTCTGAACGCTTCAAGCTGTCTTTTTAATTCGTCAGTGTCAGGCACGGCAAGCTCTGCCGCAGCAGAGGGAGTTGGAGCACGCAGGTCTGCAACAAAGTCACATATTGTAAAATCTATTTCGTGACCTACGGCTGAAATAACGGGAGTTTTGCATCGGTAAATTTCACGGGCAAGCCTCTCGTCGTTAAATGCCCATAAATCCTCAATAGAGCCACCGCCACGACCGATAATTATCGTATCAACATTTCCGTCAAAATGCAGAAGCCCCTTTATGAGTGACTCGGGAGCACCGGTGCCTTGCACAAGAGCACCGTAAAGCTGGATTTCACATATAGGAAATCTTCTTTGTAAAATATTCAGAATATCCGCAATTGCAGCACCCGTAGGTGAGGTAACAATACCTATTTTTGAGGGATATCTGGGAATTGTTTTTTTGTGGCTTTCATCAAACAAGCCTTCAGCGGATAGCTTTGCCTTTAGCTGTTCAAAGGCAAGATACAGTGAGCCTATACCGTCGGGGATTAGCTCGTCACAGTAAAGCTGATATATTCCGTCACGCTCGTATACGGAAATTCTGCCGTGGGCAGTTACTTTCATTCCGTTTTCAGGAATAAACGCCACCTTACATGCGTTTGAACGGAACATTACCGCTTTAAGATTTCCGCCGGAGTCTTTGAGCGTAAAATAAAAATGCCCCGTTTTATAATGGTTTGTAAAATTAGATATTTCGCCCTTAATATATATATCGGATAAAAGCTCGGTGGAATCAATAATAGCACCGACATATTCATTAAGCTGTGAAACAGTAAGAGTAATTGGTGAAGCCATATCCGTAAACCGGGCCTTTCATTTTTGTTTTTATTGATTTTTACTGTACTGAAAATGTGCAAGACAAGCAGTGCCGAAAGCGTTGTCACATGAATATTGGGGCAGTGCAAAAAATACGTTCGGCATTTTGGAAAGAAGCTCTCTTATATATGTATTAGACATAACGCCACCTGCATAAAGCACAGGCATACCGGGATATTCTCTCCGAAGATTTTCGGTAATCTTCAAAAGCGACTTTCCTACGTAGGTGAAAACATATTTACAGACATCTTCCGTAGATACTCCGTCCTGTATCATTTTAAGTGTTATGTTTTCAAGTCCGGAAAAGTTACAGTATGTTCCGTCTACCGAAACCCTTGGACTGAAAGCTTCCTTTGAAGAGCGGGATATGATATCCATCTGTGCTCCGCAGGGGAAGGGAAGTCCCAACGCAACACCGCATCTGTCTATAGCCTGACCTGCGTTAAGGTCCTTTGTACCGCCGACAATTTTGCACACGAGCCCTTTAGATATTGGAGATACGTGCAGCACCTCGGTAGTTCCGCCTGAAACGTGAAATGATAAAAATTCATTTTCAAGAATATTATTGCAGATGCCTGAAATAGCAGCAGATACAATGTGACCGCACTGATGGGAAAAGTCATATAGAGGCACAGAAAGAGCCTTTGCGAAAGCGGTGGCAAAGCTTATTCCGGCAAGAAAACAGGGCATATAAGATCCCTCTGCGTCTCTCGGACGTGCTGAAACACCAACTGCACGGATTTTGCTTCTGTCAATGTTCACACTACTAAAAAGAAGCTCACAAAGCTGTGGCAGAGCCTTTGTGTGATGAAATAAAGCATCACTCTGACGAAGCCCCTGGGTACCCTCTTTTACCGGCAAAAGACGTCTTTGTTCTGCGATGATATTTGTACCGTCGGTTATGCAAAGGCTTGTCGTATAATTGCTGGTGTCAACACCTAAAAAATAATTTTCCATATGTCTATTCAGGCTTTTTCTGAAAGTCCCGATACTACGTTTCCGAGGATGCCGTTTATAAAGGTGTATCCGTTTTCGTCGTCAAAGCGCTTTGCAAGCTCAACTGCTTCGTTAATGGAAACCTTTTCCGGAATATCGTCTATATAAAGTATTTCATATACTGCAAGTCTGAGAATAGAGCGGGATACCCTTGAAATTCTCTCCGGCTTCCACTTCTTTGATGCATTTTCTATAAGAGCATCTATTTCGGAAAGCTTTTGTGTAACTCCGAAATAAGTCTTCGAGATATAATTGTCAACTCTTATTTCCTCAGGAATGATTCCGTTTTCAGCATCCGGAAAATAGGTAAGATAAAGCTCAAGCAGTTCATCAGGCTTTTCCTCAGTGTTGAAGCTGAAATTAAAAAGCAGGCAAAGTGTGATTTCTCTTGCAGTACGTCTGTTCATTTTTAGTCCTTTCCTTTGGCGAATAGATGCGTAAAGCATTTTCGCTTATATGTGTTTTTGCAAAACAGCTGATTTAAAACATAATAATTATATAATAAATTCTATATTTTTGCAATAGAATTTTGCAGAAATAATTATAACTTTATTATAAATTATTTCAGTCAAAGAGCTTTTTCTGCATTTCTTCAATTTCATACAGAAAATCGCTGATTTCAAAAAGCTCCTTTGATATTTTTTCATCTTTCATTAAACTGCGAATTGCCATTTTAACTCGTGCCTTAAAGTACACACTCGCACGAAGATAGGAATTTCTGTTAGCGATAGGGCAGGAAAGCCTTGCTCTCGGGTCAATTTTTATTGTAATTTTTATCCTTCCGTCAGCCATTTTACAAAGTTGCGCATAATAAGGATATATCCTGCAGGCAAAGGGTCTTTTGCTTCTGTCGCATTTACCGGTGCAAAATACGGTTTCAGTGCCGTCCTCGGCTTTTGCGAAAGTGTAATCCTCGCAGCGGCTTAGTACCTCACGCTCATAGGGAAGAAGCCACATTCCAAGTGTCTCACCGTTCTCACCGTTGTTTTTACAGCAAAGGCTGTCACAAAGAGTACCGCAGTTGTATTTCAGCGGTGTTATGTCTTGGAGAAGATGGTATGCCGTAAGTATTGCTTCATAATGTTTCTTCATAAGTATACGTTCCTATAGTAAGTAATCAAATAACCAAAACTGTCCGACAGCAAAAGACCGCCGGACATATATTCAAGCATCAAATTTGTATGATTTTTTAGGCTTTGGCTCAAGCTTTAAAAGATCCGGCTCAAAATGTCTGCAAATATCCTCCGGCTCAACCTCTGCGATATTGTTTTTATATCTGCAAAGATATTGTCTTTTAAATTCGAGACGCATAGCGTGCTCGCACATAGCACAGCATTTTGCAATATCACAATTTGATTTAAGTTTCATAATAAAATAATTCCTCACTTTTTAAAAGCATTAGAATAACTATTTTTATTCTAACATATTTATTTTCAAATTGCAACTGTATTTTTAAAATTACAGCTTATTTTTACGCTCTTTTTGTGAAAATAACAGATAAATTGTCGCAAAAAGCAAAACAGTTACGAAAATAATTACCGCTATAAAAGATATTGTGCCAATATTTAAGCTTCCTGTAATGAATGTTTTGCTGAAGTGCGGTGTAATTATAACAAACAAAAATGTGAAAAAGGGCGAAAGCACAGAGCCGAGAATTTTTGCGTAAATAAATTTTTTTGCCGATATTCCGTATTTTTCACAAATGGAAATTACTTGCATAATTGCAGATATGCCACCAAATGAAATGAGTATACTTCCAAGAAGCATTTTTCTTCCGAAAGGCAAAACAGAAAGTGCAGACAGGCCAGCTGAAATTTCAAGCACGGAGCATATTATTGCTCTTGCTTCAGGGCATATCCCGGTGGTTTTTGAAAGTACCGTTGTAATGAGGCTTCCTATGCACATAAAAAAGGTCACAAAGGCGCAAATGTTGAGCATTACTCCGGCACTGTCGGATATAATTGAAGTAACAGAAGTCTTTTTGTAAGTTGGATTTATTGGAGAAGTCTTTTTATACGGCAATTTTTTATTTGCCGGAAAAACAAAAAGTAAAACCAAATTTGAAACCAGAACTGATAAAAAAACTATAACTCCGCAAAAGGTGCTTTGCATTATTTCCTTTCCAAAAAATAAAATACAAAAGGCGGGGCTTATGCAGTTTGAAAATGCAACGATTCTTTCTGCTTCGCTTTTTTCTATAGCACCGCTTATATAAAGATTTGCGCAAAGCACCGCACCACCGGGAAATCCGGAAATAAGCCCGAGTAAGTGTGCCGAAAGACCTTGTCCGGAAAAGCCTGCAAACAGTTTTCCTGTATTTGTGCTTTTATGAGATCTTCTTGAAATCAGCTCGGAGCATATTCTCGTGCAGGTAATATACGGAAACAGTGATGGAATCAGTGACCTTGAGCACAGCTTCAGAGATGCTTTTACCGAATTTTTTACAATATCCGGAAAAACATACATTGAGATAAGGCAAATGAAGGCAACTGTGACGCATATCATATTGAATATCAATTGCTTATTCTTTTTCATACTTTTTTCCTTTTGAAAACAGCTTTTTATATATTTATTTTCCCGCTTAAGTCTTTAGAATAAAAAATAATTATATAAGCATATGATTTTATAACTGTAGATACCGGGGGTGAAATTTCATTGGGGCGAAAGAATGTATACAGAAGATTCAGAAGTGAGCTTCAGGCGATAAAGGACGATTCGGTTGTTGATTACATAAAAAGACCGTCATTTCAGATGAGCGGAAATAAGGAGTTTTTTGCCGAAGGGATTATATCAATAGAGATATACACACAGGAAAATATTTCTTTTTTTGCATCGAAGCTAAAAGTAAACGTTTCCGGCAGAGAGCTTACAATGTGTTTTTATAACAGAAACACAATAAAAATAAGCGGATATATAACCGGTATTGAGTTTGAATAACAATATGCTTTCATAATTGGAGTGATAAGTATTGAATGCTTTTTTTAAATATATTACAGGTAGCAGTACTTTACGTGTAAACACGCCCTTTCCCGCAAGAAAAATAGGGGAGCTTATGTCGGCTTTTCCTGATTGTATTTACGATGCCGTAGTAGTTGACAACTACAGCTTTGAGTTTACCTGTCCTGCATATGCCAAAAGACGCATTTTAAAATCTGAAATCATAAATAAAGAAGATATAGTACAGTGTACTGATTGTGGGTTACCTCATTTGCTTTTTAAATATAAAAAGCGTTATGGACTTATTGTTGGAATAGTTGCTATTGCACTTGTTTTATATCTTCAGGGCTTTGTTGTATGGGAAGTAAGAATTTCGGGCAACAATAATGTAAGCGATGATGAAATAAAAGAAACGCTTTCTTTAGTAGGATTTTCAGAAGGAAGCTTTATATTACCGTCACAGCTTTCCGAACTTCAGAATAAGTTTATTCTTAAAAACAGCAAAATTTCCTGGATATCAATAAACATGAGTGGAACAGTAGCCTTTGTTGAAGTAAAGGAAAGAGATATAAAAGAGGATTTGTCTGAAAATCCGTCTATGTCAGGGATAATTGCTTCAAAGGACTGTATTATAGAGCTTTCCGAGGTAACGTGCGGAACAAGTCTTGTAAGAAGTGGCGATACAGTGCAGAAAGGGCAGATGATTATATCTCCGCTTGCTATCGGAAAGGACGGAAATGAGTATATAGTCGGTGCATACGGTAAAGTGCTTGCAAGAACAAGCGAGGATTTTTCGGTAACTGTACCTTATTACAGTCAGTCGGCAAGCTTTACCGGAAGAAAAAAAGCGGCATATACGTTTTCATTTTTAGGTAAAAGCTTCTCGTTGTCAATGCCGTCACTTAAGAAATTTGATAAATATGTGTGTACTGAAAAAAGTGAAAAAATAAAACTTTTTGAAGGAGCAGTTTTGCCAATTGAGGTGACTACAAAGGAAAAACTTGAATATTACCTTTGCGAAGAAATAATAACTCCGGATGATGCGAGAAAAAAAGCTTACAGTAAAGTATATTTCAAAATTTCATCAGAGCTTCCGGAGGCGGAAATTCTTTCTGTGTCTTTTGCAGAAGTTGAAGAAAATGACTGCTTTGTACTGCAATGCAGGGTGGAATGCATACGTGACGTGGCAATGCGTATCGACGGTGAATGAAATGGCTGATTTTGTAATATTATATTTGCTTTTATCAAAATAATTATAAAAAGTACTTGCATTTAACAGAAAAATATAGTAAAATATAATTGTGAAATTGTAGCTATTTGTAATAACAGAATTCTATGTAAAAGGGAAACGGTGTATGATTGAAAATACAGTAACAGGCTTGTCATCGGAGCAGATACGTAATATTCTCGGAAGCTTTGACAAAAGTGCTGAAATTATAGAAAAAGAACTTGGAGTCGTTATCTCGGCTATTGAGGACGGAATAAAAATAAGTGCAGACAACCAGGAAGCCTGCCGTAAAGGAAGGCTGGTAATTGAATACCTTGCAAGAATGTCCGAGTTTAATGCAAATCTTAGTGAGCAAAACGTCAGATACGTTCTCGGTATGGTTTGTGACGGCGAGGAAAGTGAGCTTTCGCAGCTGAGCGGTGACTGTATTTGTATAACGAACAAGGGTAAGCCCATAAAGGCTAAAACAGTAGGACAGAAAAGATATATTGATGCAATAAAAAGCAACACGGTAGTATTTGGTGTCGGACCTGCAGGTACGGGAAAAAC
>JAZOCR010000010.1:0-14943 GCA_045596605.1 Eubacteriales bacterium
CCTTTACGCCCCGCAGGGCATATCGCATCGAAGATATATCGCACGCTTTGCGTATATCGCAAATCCCGTTAGGGATTTATATCGTTGCGTTGTGCCTTTAAGGACACAACGCTAAAGCACCGTGCCGCATTGTATTACTGAAGCTTTTATTTTGCAAAGGTTATTGTTGCATAACAGGTTTTTGAGAAGTCATTCCAAGCGTCAGCATAGTGGATTTCTTCCTCGTAATCAACTGTTGCGCCGAGCTTTTCAAAATCACGTACCTTAACGTAGGTCTTGTTGTCAATAATAGTGCCGGTCATTTCTATCTTTTCATCGTCAACCGTTACGTAAGCCTTGCGAAGCTCTGCATCCCAGGATACCTCGTAGCCTGCGTTTTCCATAAGCTGACGAAGGGGAAGATATACCGAGCCGTCAATAACGTGAGCACTGGAGTCCTTGGTTGCGAATTCGGGCTCGTCGCCGTAAAGCTCCTTCATCATTTCCTTTTCCTCGTCTGTAAGACTATCGTCACTGTCTATTATGTCGGCAAAGCTGGTCTTGTAGTTTATATAGAAGCCTTCATAGCTTGTAGTAAGAAGTGATGTTTCGGGTGTCATTTCCGAATCCCAGTATATCTCTATACTGCCTACGCCCTTTTCCTTTGCCGCTTCGAAGCCTACCTTGTTGTCAAGAAGCTCCTCTGTCATTCTGTTTTCAAAGGCAATTGCCTTTGCGGGAGAAATAACCTCACCGTCGTATTTGCCGGTTGTGATATTTATGGATATTTCACCAAGAGTTGAAGTACCGTCGGAAATTACTGTTTTATGAACGGTTGTGATTTTGCCGTCCTTTTCATAAAGTGTCGTTTCTATACGGGAATTTTCAAGAAGCGGAATAAGCATAGCAAGCTCGCCGAGCTCCTCTGTGTTTTCTGTGTCAAATACAGAGAGAAGCATCTGAATTTCATCGTTCATTTCAGTAGAGGAAGTAAGAAGCTCATCGTAAAGTGCTGCAGCTTCGTCCTCGGGAAGCTCTGCGGGCATTTCAAGTAAGTCAGCCATTACCGTATCCCCGAAGGAAGCAATTACAAGCTTTGTAAGGTCAACGTAAGAATCCACGAATTCCTCGGTTGACATCGTATTATACACTTCGGAAAAAATATTCAGTGCTTCCATACCGGTTACTGAGTACTTGTAAGCGGCAACACCGTCAACTTCGATTTCACTGTAATAAGACTCTGTGCCGGCGTAAATCTGCTT
This sequence comes from Eubacteriales bacterium, assembly GCA_045596605.1. GTDB lineage: Bacteria > Bacillota > Clostridia > Oscillospirales > CAG-382 > SIG622. Next base: position 1,242 of record JAZOCR010000010.1, read on the forward strand.
GTACATGCTGATGTAAGTATTTATAAACTCCTGGCTTGTTATACATTCAGTAAGAGCTTCTACAGCGTCTTCAACCAACAGCTTCACCATATCTGCGCCTTCAGTAAAGGCTGCCAGCTCGTCCTGGGAGAGCTCTGTGTCGCCAATCAGCTCTGCAATGTCAACGTAAAGACTCTTGCCGCTCATATGCTTGTCGTATGCCGCAGCATATTCGGGCATATCGGACACGTCAAGCAGTGCCTTTGTAAGCTCGGGTGAAAGACCTATTGCCGAAGTGTCTGCGTAAGCCTTAAGCTCCGGCTTCTTTGCTGATTCTATAACCATTCTGAAATTGTCAATATCCGTGTAGATATTATAGGAATCGGAAAGCTTAAATTCGCCGTTTTCTGTAATCTCGATGTATTCGGATATTTCCTCATCTGCGCCAAGCAGCTCGGCAAAATCAATTGCCTCGAATTCTTCTTCCGGAATCTCCTCGCCTAAAATATCGGCGGCAAGCTTAATTAATTCCTTGAAATCCAGAGAAGCCTCGTAGCTGAAATTCGTTTCCGTATTCTCCGGAATAAGAGTTTTTGCCGAAAGCGCCATATAATCTCCCATAGGCCCTGTAAAAGCAGAGCTTACCGTAAGCAGCAATGAGAGCAACGCCGACATAAGAGGCTTTACCGCTAATTTTAAAAGTTCTGTGAGAAATGTTACCAATACCATTTTTGTTACCTCCTAAATATGTATTTTGGCAAAACAATTATATCATAACTCGATGACAATTTCAAGATGCTTCATGAAATAATTTAACCACAGATAAAAAAATAATTTTCTATAAATAAATTTCAATATATTCTATTTTTATGCTTGACAAAAGCGAAAAAGTATGGTATAATCCCAAAAGATATGGGTGGAGGTTGCGCAATTTCCACTCCTTTAGAAATTTTCGGAGGTATTATTAAATGACTACAGTAATTGGTATATTAATTCTCGTATGCGCACTCTTCCTTGTTGCAGCTGTTCTTCTTCAGAGCAGTAAGAACCACAGAATGTCCGGAGTTGTTTCCGGCGGTGCCGAAACCTTCTTCGGCAAGCAGAAGGGCAAGACTATTGACGCAAAGCTTTCAAAGGCAACTGCTGTTATAGCTGCTGTTTTTGCACTTCTCGTTCTTGCGCTTTACCTTGTAAACGCAGGCAATCAGACATCTGCTCTGGATAATAATGTAGTTAACAACAACGTTATTACAGACACTACTTCAGGTGCAGAAACAGAAAACACAGAAAACACAGAAACCGAAGGCACTGAAAACACAGAAGCTGAGGGTACAGAAGCTGAAAGCACAGAAGGCACAGAAGCTGAAGGCGAAACTGCAGCAGAATAATCAAAGAAAAATAATAAAAGACCGACAGCAAAAAGTCGGTCTTTTTGATTAACAGGTTTAAAGGATTTGATATAAATGGAAAATTACGATACCTCAACTATTGCAGCCGTCTCTACCGCTCACGGCAAGGGCGGTATTGCGGTCCTGAGGGTAAGCGGAAGCAGTGCGATTGAAATATCGGAAAAGGTGTTTTTTCCAATAAAGGGAAGTCTTTCGGATATTTCATCAAATATGACGGTTTACGGACATATATATTACAGGGGCGAAAAAATCGACGACGGTATGGCAACGGTTTTCAGAGCACCAAAAAGCTTTACCGGCGAGGATACCGTTGAAATAAGCTGTCACGGCAGTGAAATAGGTACATCCATGGTGCTTTCTGCACTTCTTGAAGCCGGGGCTGTTATTGCCGAACCCGGTGAATTTACCAAAAGAGCCTTTCTTTCGGGAAAAATTACTCTTTCTCAGGCGGAGGCGATAGGTGAGCTTATTGATGCGGAAAGCTCGGCGTCTGCAAGACTTTCTGCGGCAAAGCTTTCCGGCGTAATGGGAGAAAAAATAAATTCCCTTGCAAGTGCCATTATGAATATACTCACAAGCGTATATGCCTATATCGACTATCCGGACGAGGATATAGCAGATATGTCGGCAGGTGAGATGAGAATTGCCTGCAGAAAGGTGCTTTCAGGTGTAAGTGCACTTCTTTCAACCTACGATACCGGCAGAGCAATATCAAAGGGAATACCGTCAGCAATTGTGGGTGCGCCGAACGTGGGAAAATCATCCTTCCTCAATCTGCTTACAGGCACCGACAGAGCAATCGTTACGGATATTGCGGGAACTACAAGAGACGTTATAACCGAAAGCGTAAGCATTGGTAATATAAAGCTTCTTCTGAGCGATACCGCAGGAATACGTGAAACCGATGATGCCGTTGAAAAAATAGGAGTTGAACGCTCAAAAAAGGAGCTGGAGGCATCAGAGCTTGTGTTTGCACTTTTTGATACCTCAAGGGATATATCCGGTGAGGACAGAGAAATAATCAAGGTGCTTTGCGACATAAGACAGCGAGAAGATAAGAAAATAATCGTGCTTCTCAACAAAAGCGATAAGGGTACCTTTGCGGATAGCTACAGAGCGGAGCTTTCAGACTTTGAAGCAATTGACTTCTGCACCTTTGACGACAGCGGCAAGGCGGCACTTGAAAAACTGCTGCTGCGCTACTATCCAAGCGGTGACGAGGAAATAAGAAGCGGACTTATAGTGACAACCGCCCGTCAGTATGCATCGCTGAAAAATGCAGAAGCTGCACTTGCAGCATCAATTACCGCCCTTGAAACTCTCACGCCGGACATGTGCTGTGCAGAGCTTGAAAGTGCCGTGAGGGCACTTTATGAAATAGACGGAAGAAGCGTCAATGAAAAAATCGTAGAAGGCATATTCTCGCACTTTTGCGTTGGCAAATAGTATCATAGGAGAACAAAAATGGGATTTATTGAACTTTTACTTACAGCAGTAGCACTTTCTATGGACGCCTTTGCGGTTGCAATGTGCAAGGGACTTTCCGTAAGATGTATGAAGTTAAAGCATATGCTTACCGTCGGACTTTATTTTGGCGTGTTTCAGGCGTTTATGCCGCTTATCGGATACTTTCTCGGAAGTGCCTTTTCATCCTACGTTGAAAGCTTTTCTGCCTGGATAGCCTTCGGACTTCTTGCAATTATCGGCGGAAATATGGTAAAGGAAGCACTTTCAAGTGAAGAGGAAAAAATGGACGACTGCTTCGGGTTTGCAAAAATGCTCGCCCTTGCGGTTGCTACAAGCATTGACGCACTTGTTGCAGGTATCGCCTTTGCAATGGAGAAGCCCTTCGGCGGCATCGGACTTACCGTAACTCTCATAGGAATTATAACCTTCGTACTTTCCTGTGCCGGCGTAAAAATCGGCAATATTTTCGGAGCAAAATACAAATCCAAAGCAGAGCTTTGCGGAGGTATAGTGCTTATCGGCATCGGACTTAAAACCATTTTGCAGCATCTATTCTTTTAATACATAGGAAGTTAATAATATGAATATATACGATTTTGACAAAACAATCTTTGACGGAGATTCCACAACGAAGTTTTATTTTTTCTGCCTTAAGAAAAAACCGTCAATAGCACTCGGACTTTTCGCAATGATACCGGAAAGCGTAAAATACGTCTTTGGAAAGTGCAATAAAACCCAGTACAAGGAAAAGCTGTACCGCTTTATGACAAAAATAGACTGCGAGGCACTTCTCGGTGAATTTTGGGACAAAAATATGGTGCACATAAAAAAGTTCTACCTTGATATTCAGAGGGAAGACGATATAATTATATCTGCATCACCCTATTTTCTTCTCGAGCCTTGTATGAAAAGACTTGGTATAAAGTATCTCTATTCCTCGAATGTCAACCCCAAGACCGGAAAATACGACGGACTTAACTGTCACGGTAAGGAAAAGGTGAGAAGATTCGATGCGGCGGGCTTTATGAGAGAGGATGCGGAAACCTTTTATTCCGACTCTCTTACGGACTCGCCACTTGCAGAAATTTCAAAAAATGCCTACATAGTAATCGGCGAAAGACTTGTCCCGTGGAATGAATATAAGCCGTCACTTATTAAAAGAATAAAAAATAAGCTTATGTCGGAAAGCGGCAAAAAGTAAAAAGAAATTCTCGTCAAGCGGAAAAACCGTCTGACGAGATTGTTTTTTATAATTCGGAATTCGAAATTCGGAAATCGGAATTGACGAGAATTTTTTCTGATATTCTGCCTCTCCCTCGGGGAGAGGTGTCAGCGAAGCTGACGGAGAGGGCTACTTCATTTTCTCCTGAAGAACCCGCAGAAAATCTCCCTTTTCACCACCGTAAATCTTAATTATCTTGTCCGAGCGGCGGATGGTGACTGTATCCCCGAAGTCAACAGCGTATCTTTTAAAACCGTCTACAACCAGATAAGGCGTTTCCTCAGCCTCGCAAAGCCTGTCCTTGTTCATAGAAAGCTCGACTGTATCCTTTGCGCTTGTTACGATTGACGTGCGAAGAAGTGCACTTGCGCATATGGGAGTAATTACCAGATTTTCCGCTTCCGGCATAAGTATAGGACCTGATGCGGAAAAATTGTAGGCAGTGGAGCCGGTGGGAGTTGCCACTATTATTCCGTCGGCAGGGAAGGACATAACCGAATTTCCGTTTATGTGAAGGCAGAAGTCAACAGCACGGCATAGTGCTCCTCTTGAAAGAACCGCTTCGTTAAGTCCAAGAAAGCTTTCCTTTGCCTTTCCGTCCGCACCGCATATCTCCCCCTCGTAAAGCATTCTGCTTTCAAAGTGGCAGCTGCCTTTTGCTATTTCTTTTATTCTTTCCTTTGCAAGCTGTGGCTCACAGGCTGTGAGATAGCCTCTGTGACCGAAGTTTATTCCGAGAACGGGGCAGGAGAACTGAATTATCGTTTTGGTGTACCTAAGTACCGTTCCGTCGCCGCCTACGATAACCGCAAGCTCCGGCGGGTATTTACATTCCTTTGCTGACGTATAAACGTCAAAGCCTTCTGTGCGCAGTTCCTTTGAAAGGTTTTCGGAATATTCTACGCACTGCTTTTTTGTTGGATTTGATAATATTAAAACCGTCATAACGACCGTCCTTCTTATGTATTCTTTATAAGGGTTTATTTCATTATAGTCAAATTATGGGGATTTGTCAAGACAGAGCGGTTTTTGTGCACTTTGAAGTACAAAGGAAGAAAAAAGTTACAAAACACGGATTTTTATCGTGATTTATCATATAAAAAACAATAAAATTGTAGAAAATACACAAAAAATGAACAAAAATTCTGATAAAAATTGCGTATTGCATAAATCTGAATAATGGTATATACTATAAATAATCACAAGTCCAGCTGTTTTTTTAACTGTTTTTAGGTCAAATTGACCAATCGTTTTTACATAGGTCTTGTAGAAAATTGAGCCTCGGCTCGTACTATATAAAAGATGAGGGTGCGAAAAATGACGCTTCGCCCCTTTATGAGAGGAGTTTTTAACTATGGCAAATTTTACTGCTGCGTCGGACAAAATAAGAAACGTGTGTCTGCTCGGACACGGTGGAAACGGTAAGACATCTCTTGCTGAAGCAATGCTTCATCTTGCAAAGGCTTCCGACAGACTTGGAAAGGTAACTGACGGAAATACCGTGTGCGACTTCGATGCAGAAGAAATAAAACGTAAATTTTCACTTTCATCCGCCCTTGCACCCTTTGAGTGGAAAGGCGCAAAAATAAACGTTATAGATAACCCCGGATATCTTGACTTCGTTGGTGAAGTAAAGCAGTCACTTCGTGTTTGCGGAACTGCCCTTATCGTTATGGACGCAAAGAGTGGCGTTGACGTAGGCTGTGAGCTTGCGTGGGACTATGCTACGGAAGCAGGTGTTCCGAAAGCCTTCTTCGTAAATAAGATGGACGATGAAAACGCACACTTCGGTAACACAATTGAAGCTATGCGAGAAAAGTTCGGCGTGTCCGTATGTCCGGTTGCGATTCCGATTATTATTGACAGAAAGCCCCTCGGCTTTGCAGACCTTATTGAAATGAAGGGCTACGAATACTGTAACGACGGCTCTGTTAAGGAAATGGCTATCCCTGCGGAAAGCATGGCGAAGATTGAAGAATTCCGAGGAATGCTTCTTGAATCCCTTGCAGAAACAAGCGATACACTTATGGTTAAGTATTTTGACGGCGAAGAATTCACTCTCGACGAAATGCACGCAGCTCTTAACGCAGGTATCATAATGGGTACTATTGCACCGGTAATGGTAGGTTCAAGCACCACGCTTGCAGGTGTTGCTTCCCTTATGGATATAATGGCAGCTTCCTTCCCGTCACCGCTTGCCCGTAAGCCCGAGCTTAATGCAGACGGTAACGAAAACAGACCTGACCCCAATGGCGAGCCTGCAATCTTCGTATTCAAAACAGTTGCCGACCCCTTTGTTGGTAAGATGTCCTATTTCAAGGTTATGAACGGTAAGGTTACAAAGAACGCTACTCTTACAAACCTTTCAACCGGTCAGCAGGAAAAGCTTGCAAAGCTTATAGTTATGCGTGGTAATAAGCAGATTGAAACAGACGAGCTCTCCTGCGGAGATATAGGCGTTACAACAAAGCTTGTAAATACCAATACCAACGATACCCTCGGTGCAAATTACAGATATGCAGCAATAAAGTATCCCGACCCCTTCTTCTGCAAGGCACTTGTGCCGAAGGCAAAGGGCGACGAGGACAAGATTTCCTCCGGTATTACAAAGCTTCTTGAAGAAGACAGAACCATAAAGTTTGAGAACAATGCTGAAACAAAGCAGCTTGTTATATACGGTCTTGGTGAACAGCACCTTGACGTTGTTCTTGCAAAGCTCAAAAACCGCTTCGGTACGGAAGTAAATCTTACAACTCCTATTATTGCTTACCGTGAAACCATAAAGAAGTCGGTTGAGGCAGAAGGAAAGCATAAGAAGCAGTCCGGCGGTCACGGTCAGTACGGTCACGTTAAGATTCGTTTCTCGCCTAGCGATGATGGACTTGTATTTACCGAAAGTACGGTAGGTGGCTCTGTTCCCAAGAACTTCCACCCTGCAGTTGAAAAGGGACTTTCCGACGCTATGAAGAAGGGCGTGCTTGCGGGCTATCCGATGGTAGGCCTTAAGGCTGACCTCTACGACGGCTCCTATCACGACGTTGACTCCTCTGAAATGTCCTTCAAGATGGCGGCAAGCCTTTGCTATAAGGACGGTCTTAAGCGTGCAAACCCCGTTCTTCTTGAACCGGTTGGAACGCTTGCAGTATGCGTGCCGGATGCCTATATGGGCGATATTATCGGCGATATCAATAAGCGCCGTGGACGTATTCTCGGTATGACTCCCGATGAGCGAAAAGCAGGCAGAAGCATTATAGAAGCGGAAGCACCAAATTCCGAAATGGGTGACTACACAATTGCTCTCAGAGCTCTCACACAGGGCAGAGGCTCCTTCGCATTCAGATTTGTAAGATACGAGGAAGTACCTGCGAATATTGCAGAAAAGGTTATCGCAGAAGCTGCGAAGAATATGTCTGACGACGAATAATAAGCAGTGTTTATACATAGGTGTCGGGAATTTTTTCCGACACCTCTTCTGCGTTTTTGGCACTGATAATCAAGGAGCAATTCCTTGAAAACATCAAAACATTATATATCACACGCAAAATTATGCAATATTACTATTGATAAAATCATATATTTGAGGTATAATATGTATTTAGAGTAAATTAAAATAGGGTATATATGGCATTTTTCTTATATTGCGAAAGGGAAAGGTATAACGTACTTTATGAATGGCTATATTAACGAAAAGGCACTGGAATACAAAAAATTTCTGGAAGGTAAAAAAGCCACAGTCATCGGTGCAGGCATCAGCAATATTCCGCTGATACGCTTTCTTCTTGACTGTAAGGCAGAGGTAACGGTGCGGGATAAAAAGGATAGGGAAGCGCTTCTTGAAGCTCTTGATATAGAGGCTCTTGAAAAAGAAGGAGTAAGTTTTATTTTAGGTGACGGATATCTCCGCTATATCGATGCGGATATAGTCTATAAGACTCCCGGACTTCGCTTTGACCACGTTGAAATTCTTGAAGCCTATGAAAACGGTGCATATATAACAGGGGAAATGGAGGCGTTTATATCCATCTGCCCTGCAAAAATCATAGCAGTAACCGGAAGCAATGGCAAGACCACTACGAGCACTCTTTGCGCAAAGCTTCTGGAAGAAGCAGGACACAGAGTTTTTCTCGGCGGAAATATCGGAAAGCCGCTTCTTTCGGAAATTGATAATATAACACCTGACGATTTCGTGGTGCTTGAGCTTTCAAGCTTCCAGCTTCATACCATAAACAGATTTGAAAACGCCGGGCTTCCCTTTGCGCATATCAGCTTCCCCGATTCTGCAATTGTCACTAACGTAAGCCCCAATCACCTTGACTGGCATACCTCAATGGAGGAGTACGCCGACTCAAAGCGTGCGATTTTTGAATTTATGCCGACAGGCGGAAGATTCGTAACCAATGCCGATTGCCCGATAACAATGGAATTTGCAAGGTATGCACAGAGCCGTGATATGGATACGGTGCTTGTTTCCCTCTCGGCACAGGCGGGTGCAGACGTTGTTTACCACGACGGTGAAATATGCAGAAAAAGCGGAGTGCGTGAAACAAAGCTTATTTCAGGCGAAGATATACTTATCCCCGGACTTTTCAATGTGGAAAACTATATGTTGGCGTATGCGGCTGTTGAGCCTTACGTTACCCCCGAGGTGCTTGCAAGCGTTGCAAAAACCTTCCCCGGAGTGCAGTACAGAATGGAGCTTTGCGGCGAAAAGAACGGCGTGAAATTCTATGATAGCTCAATAGACTCCTCTCCCTCAAGAACAGAGGCAACCCTCAGTGCTTTTCCGGAGAATATGAAAAAGAAGATAAATATTATTCTTGGCGGATATGATAAAAAAATTCCCTTTGATACTCTTGGAAGACCGGTTTGCGATACAGTCTGCCGTGCTTTTGTAACCGGTGCGACGGCAAACAAAATCCGTGATGCGATAAAAAATGCACCAAACTACGATGCGGAAAGCATAGAGATAGTAATGTGCGACAGCTTCGACGAAGCGGTAAGGGGTGCTTGCGAGGCGGCAAAAGAGGGAGAATGTGTTCTTCTTTCACCTGCCTGTGCTTCCTTTGACGCTTTCAAAAATTTCGAGGAGCGTGGAAAACGCTTTAAGGAAATAGTAAAATCCTTTTAGTTTGGTACCAATTCGACTTTGTGGTTCCGAAGGAAAACTCCTTCCGTCACGGCGCTTCGCCGTGCCACCTCCCTCAAAGAGGGAGGCAAAAGAGCTGAATTTCAAGGCTCCCTCTTTGAGGGAGCTGTCAGCGAAGCTGACTGAGGGAGTCAATTTTCTGTAATACTTCATACAGGAACACATTAAGAGATTGGAAGGTTAGTTTATTACAGGAAAAGAGGTGCGCTATGCAGGAAAGAATACTTGATATATTTGAAAAGCTGAAAAGCATAATGACCGTTTCAGGCTATGAGTGTATAAATGCCGAGGCGGTGAGAAAGTGCGCCCTTGAAGCCTGCGGTGGATTTTTTGACAGCTCTGAAATTACCCCTCTCGGAAGTGTTATTCTTTATCATAAATCCGAAAAAAAGGACGCCAAAACCCTGCTTCTTGACGCCCATATTGATACTGTAGGTCTTGTTGTGTCTGAAATATGTGAGGGCGGCTTTGTAAGAACTGTACCGTGCGGTGGAATAGACAGAAGAATTCTTACCACCGCAGAGGTGGAAATTTTCGGAAAACGAAAAATACGTGGACTTTTTGCAAGCGTGCCGCCTCATCTTGCTTCTAAAAACGGCGAGGACACACTTCCCGACCACGCAGATTTTCTTATAGATACCGGACTTTCCGACGATGAACTTAAAAATACCGTTTCCGTTGGAAACCCCTGTACCTTTATCGGTAAAACGGCTCGTTTTTTAAACGCAAGAATTGCATCCGCTCATCTTGACGATAAAATCTGCTGTGCGGCAATACTTGACGCCTTGGCAGAGCTTCTAGGTAAAAAGCCTGACTGTAATGTAACAGTGCTTCTTTCCTCCGGTGAGGAAACCCGAGGCGGTGGAGCACAGTGTGCTTCGTATGTAACGAGTGCCGACGGAGCAGTTGCCCTTGACGTAAACTTTGCAAAGGATAAGGAAACTCCCGAATATCAGTCCTCAAGGCTTGGTGACGGCGCAATGATTTCATATAGTGCAGTAACCGACAGAAGAATGACGGACATAGTTGCAAAATGCGCAAAAAGTGCAGGCATAAAGCATAAAATTATCGCCGAAGTCGAGGGTACGGGAACAAACGCCGATATGATTGAAGTGTCGAATATGGGAACGCCCTGTGCTGTGCTTTCCGTACCGGTGCTTTATATGCATACGCCCGGAGAGGTCTGCTCTCTTTGTGACGCACAGGCGGTGTCGGATATACTTGTGCAGGTGATTGAAAATTTTGATAGAATGTCAAGAGAAAAGGATACGCTTCTTGGCGTGCGTGTTCTGAAAGGGGGAGATAATTTATGAAAGAACTCCTTTTTGAGCTTTGCAAATATGACGGTGTTTCAGGATTTGAAAGCGGCGTTCTTGAAGTAATCGCAGAAAAAGTTATCCCCTATGCAGACAACGTGTACTTTGACAGACTCGGAAATCTCATCTGCTTTAAAAAAGGTAAAAAACGACCGAAGCAAAGAATTGCCTTTGCCGCCCACGCAGATGAGGTCGGAATGATGATAAAGCATATAGAGGAAGACGGAACGCTTCTCTTTGATGCTATAGGCATTATGCCCTCGGCGCTTCCGACAAGACGGGTGCTTGTCGGAGAAAAAAAGCTTCCCGGTGTTATCGGCTCAAAGCCCATACACCTTTTGCAAAAGGACCAGAGAAGTAAAAACGTCTGTGCCGATGACCTGTATATAGATATCGGCGCAAGCAGTCGTGAAAACGCACTTGAATACGTAAATATCGGAGATGCAGTTTCCTTTGATAGTGACTGCGTAGAGCTTTCCGGAAATATAATAAAAGCAAAAGCCATTGACGACAGAGCCGGCTGCGCCGTGCTTGTACAGCTTATAAAATCTGAGCTTGCCTACGATGCATATTTTGTCTTTACAAGACGTGAGGAGCTTGGAACTCTCGGTGCAATAGGTGCCGCAAATGAGATAAAACCCGACGTCTGCGTCATCTGTGAATCAACCACCGCATCGGATATATGTGGCACTCCGGATATGCGTAAGGTTACAAGGCTCGGAGAGGGTGCGGCTGTGCCCTTTATGGACGGCGGTACGCTGTACTCTGGAAAGCTTTATGATTTGTGCGCTCGTGTAGCCGGAGAGAACGGCATAAAATGGCAGACAAAGACCATGGTCGCAGGCGGCACTGATGCGAGAAGCTTTCAGAGAGAGGGACACGGCTGCAAGGTTCTCGGCGTTGCCGTACCCACAAGATATATACACAGCAGTGGCGGCGTCTGTGATATGCGTGACGTATATGCGGCACGGGATTTGGTGTTTGCACTTGAAAAGGTGCTCGGAGGTGATATAGATGTTTGAAATACTTGAAAAGCTGTGCGGTATCCGGACTGCTCCGGGAGCTGAGGGTGAGATGCTTGCATTTATAGAAAATGAGATTGGCAAATACTGTGATGAAGTCGTTTATGACAATATTGGAAATCTCGTTGTAGTGCGTAAATGCGGAAAACCCAACGCAAAAAAATTAATGCTCTGTACCTATTGTGACGCTTCGGGGTATATCGTAAACTATATCGAGGAAAACGGCTATCTTCGCCTTACAAAGCTTGGCAATCCGGGTACAGTTTCAACGGCGTATACACCTATAAATGTAGGCGGTAAGGCATGGGGATATATTGCGGTAGAAAAAGGTGCTGAAATAAAGGACGGCGACTATTCAAAGCTGTATGCGGATATAGGCGCAAAGAGCCGTATTGATGCTGAAAAGCACGTAAAGCTTGGCGATATATGCACTCTTATACCGGATATAAAAAAGCTCTGCGGTACGACAGCAGGCGGCGCAGAACTTTCATCAAGGCTCGGCACGGCAATACTTCTGGAAATTATGAAAAATGCGGATAAATCCGAATATGATTTGTATTTTGCATTTACTGTGCAGGAGAACCTTATGCACAGAGGAGCAAAGACGGTAGCCTTTGATATAAAGCCGGACTTATGTATATGCATCGACGTCTGCGAAAGCTACGATACACAAGGCGCCAGCCGTCGAGGTGAGGCAGTTCTCGGCGACGGCGCAGTGATAATGGCAAAAAACGCCGATTTCTGCGCAAATCCGATTCTTCGTGAGCAGCTTGAAAGTCTTTCTGAAAAGCAGGACATAAAGAGTAAAACCTGCGTGTATACAGGTCAGAGCACAGCAGCATCGGTAATTTCAAAGTGCGCAGGCGGCGTGCCTTCAGCGTGTATCTGCGTTCCTGTGAGAAATATCGGAAGCGGTGCTGAAATATTTGATATGTCTGACACAGAATGTGCGACAGGACTTATCGGTGCATTTATCAAAGAGAAAATTTGAATAAAAAGGATATAAAAAAAGATGGAACTTACAGAGCTTATTTCAAAAGCCGAGGACTCCCTTAAAAAATCGGGAGTTTTTGAAAGAATAGAGGATGTTGCCTTTAAAAATCAGATAAGGGTTATGGAAGCCTTCAGAAGACACAGAGTGTCAGAAGCGCACTTTGCGGGAACTACCGGCTACGGTTACGACGATATGGGCAGAGATACCCTTGATAAGGTCTATGCCGACGTTTTTGAGTGTGAGGCGGCGTTCGTAAGACATAATATTATTTCAGGAACACAGTGCCTGACAATCGGACTTTTCGGACTTCTTAGACCGGGGGATACCCTTCTTTCAGCTACCGGCAAGCCCTACGATACCCTTGAAGAGGTTATCGGAATAAGGGGAGAGAGAGGAAACGGCTCACTTGCGGATTTCGGCGTAAAGTACGACCAAATAGACTATGACGGACAGAATATAAACCTTTCGGAGCTTTCAAAAAAGCTTCGTGAGGATAAGAGCATAAAGGTAGTATTTATTCAGCGCTCAAAGGGGTATTCCGTCAGAAAAACACTTTCTGCCGAGGAAATAGGAGAGGCTGCAAAGCTGGTGCATTCTGTGAATCCCGATGTGTTTGTTGCGGTTGACAACTGCTACGGCGAATTCTGCGACGAGCACGAGCCTACATATTACGGCGCAGATATCTGTATGGGCTCTCTTATAAAAAATCCCGGCGGTGGAATGGCGGATTGCGGTGGCTATATCGCAGGAAGCGCAAGAGCAGTGGAGCTTTGCTCCTACAGACTGACAGCCCCCGGTGTCGGACTTGAAGCAGGTGCAAGCCTCTACGGAAACACAAGAAATATGTTCAAGGGCCTTTTCTATGCACCGCATACCGTATGTGAGGCAGTTAAAACGGCGGTACTCTGTGCAGAAGTATTTTCTATGCTTGGCTTTGCGGTTTATCCCAAAACAGGCGATGAGCGTCACTGTATTATTCAGACGGTAAGCCTTGAAACAGAAAAGAATCTGCTTGCGTTTTGTAAGGGCATACAGAGCGGTGCGCCGGTGGATTCACACGTAACTCCCGAGCCCTGGGATATGCCCGGCTATGCAGTGCCGGTTATTATGGCGGCAGGCGCATTTGTTGGCGGTGCTTCAATCGAGC
>JAZOCR010000011.1:0-4126 GCA_045596605.1 Eubacteriales bacterium
AGAGGACTTGTCCTCTGAACGACTTCTTTTTGAATACTTTTTCTTTTCGCAAAGAAAAAGTATTATCCTTAAAAAAGTTTCAAGCTTGATGAAAATTTTTTCAGGAAATTTCTATCGTGATTTTGGGCAAGAAAAAGTAACATATATACCCACTCGCAGATAACGAAGTTGTCTGCGAGGACTTCTCTGCAGTACATCAAAGCTAAAACACTCCGCAAAAACCCATTGCGGAGTGTTAAAATATCCATTATTTCACGCTTGCCTCGTCAAGTACAGAAAAGCTTACTCCTCGCTGCTCACTTGCAATTTTCGCAAGATTTGTGCATACAGTCCTTGCGGATTCGGAAAAAGTAAGTCTTACGTAAGCCGAGGTGGTTTTGTGGCTCACTTCAAGATTTTTTATTGCCGAAGACGCCGCCGCACTTGCCGCAGCACCGCCAAGAACGCCGGTTTTTGCATCTACATTCATTTTTACGTTGCGAAGCCCCATAGCCTCTATGCGATTATTTATATCGGCATCCTTATAAAGTGCCGCATTAGCATTTGTATCAAGATATACAAGTCGGGTTTTTGTTTTCAGTATTTCATACAGAGCATCCTCTGTGCGAATGATAGATTCTTCTATTCCATTCTCCCTACAAAGCTCTGCTGCACTTTCGGAAAAGGCTATCCCTATGGTGTGACCTGCCGTGTAGATTTTGCGCAAAGTATCAGGATAGGCAAGAATATCATCGTAGGTTACAAAAAACGTAGCCTTTATTTTATTCTGCGAAAGAGTGTTCAGAACTTTATTGCCGTTACTAAGTCCGCTGCCTACAAAAGAAAGATAAATTACTCTTGTACCAAAGGTTTCTTCCTTTTCTTCGTCATCCGGCTTTACTACAGGCGGCGGCTCCGGTTCCTCGGTTTTTACTGTATATATATCCGGAGCATTGATTTTTATAAGCTCCTCTGCGGAAAGACCGCTTACCGTATAAACCTTTATTACGTAGATATTATTTTCACTGTCATTAAAGGAATCGCATCCGATACCGGTTATCTGACATACACTGCGAAGCGGAACGTAATAAGCTCCGTAAAAGGTTTTTGCAGAAATATCGTGTATCGTTCTGTTGTTTGATACCGCATAATTTCCGGGTATACTAAAGGAAAGATATTTGCTGTTACGCTTGTTCTGAATGTAAAAGTTGGTGGAGTCGGCGGAGAAGGTTACGTTTACTCCGGAAAGACCGTAGAAAATTTCCAGAGGAACGTATTCTATGCCCCCTGATATAACCGGAGGATATTTTTTGTATGAGCCGAAAACAGAATCGTTTCTGAAAAGATTTGGAACTGAGGAGTTCTCGGTAAGGTTTATGTATTTTTCAAATTCTTTGTCATTGTATGCAGCACTTGTGTGCAGAAAAAGCATTGACGATGCAAAAATACACACGCATATAACTGCGCTGATTATACGCCTTATGCGCACTGATTTCTTCTTCAAAAACCTCGCTCCTTTCCCGTTTGTTACTTCAATTATAATATTCAAATGCTCCGATTGCTTGAATACACTGTAAATATTAAGGATAAAATTTAAAATGCAAAGAAAAATATATTATTGCGTTTTTGGTTCTTGTGCTTGAAAAATTCATATATATGTATTATAATATTATTAGGTGAGCACTGCTTACCTTTGGATAATCCGCCCTGTTTTTGATTTTTATGGAGGTACATCATATGACAGGAACACCTAAATACGTTTATAATGTACGAGAAGTAAGCTCAATACGTGAGCTCTGCCATACAAGCAGTGAATTATTTGCGGAAAAGACCGCTTTTTTATTCCGTGAAAACGGAGTAGGTATTGAAATTACCTACGCAAGACTATTGCAGGATATAAAGGCTCTTGCAACCTATCTTAATTCGGTAGGACTTACAGGTAAAAAAATTGCCGTAACGGGAAAAAATTCCTATCTTTGGTCACTTACCTATCTTGCCACAGTGTGCGGAGTTGGCGTAATAGTTCCGCTTGATAAGGACCTTACGGAAAAGGAAGTAAACTATATCGTTAATGACTCCGAAACGGCTGCAGTTATGATTTCTCCGGAGCTTTCAGAGAAGCTTGAGTCCTGCGCAGACGGCGCACTGAAGCTGTATATGGATAAAATCCCCGAATATCTTGAAGAGGGCAGAAGGCTTATGGAAGGTGGCGATACAAGCTACGACAGCTATAAGGTAGACCCATATGCAATGAGTATTCTTATTTATACATCCGGAACAACCGGCGTAGCCAAGGGTGTAATGCTTTCACAGAATAATATTACAAGCGATATTATCCACATAGTAAGAAGCGTTAAGGTGACAAGCGACGACAGAACAATTTCCGTTCTTCCGCTTCATCACACCTATGAATGTACTATTGGCTTTATTGCAATGCTTTACTGCGGCGCAAGCATTGCCTATAACGAATCCCTTAAAACCCTTCAGCGTGACCTTGCAGAATATAAGCCCACTATTTTCGTTTCAGTACCGCTGATACTTGAAAGATTTCATAAGCTTGTTATGGATAAATACAAAAAAATCACCGGCGGTGAAACTATACTTAAAATGCAGAAGGCAGCGGCAAAAATCAGTAGCTTTGATGCAAGAAAGAAGCTTTTTGGTGCAGTGTCCGGGGCTTTCGGCGGAAGACTTCGCCTTATCCTCTGCGGTGCGGCACCCCTTGACCCGCAGATTTTCAGAGATTATGAGCTTTTCGGCATCAAGGTGTATATAGGCTACGGACTTACCGAAACAGCACCGGTATGCCTTATGCACAGCGACTTTTACAGAAGTCCCGACGATAACGGCTATCCTATGGCGGGAACCTATGCAAAGCTTGTGGACGTAAATTCCGACGGCATTGGTGAGCTTGCATACAAGGGACCGAACATAATGCTTGGCTATTATAAAAATCCGGAAGCAACGGCACAGGTTATGCGTGACGGTTGGTTTTTAACAGGTGACCTTGCTAAAAAGCTGGACAACGGAGCCTATAAAATAGTGGGCAGAGTAAAGAGTATGATAGTAATGCCAAACGGTAAAAAGGTGTTCCCGGAGGAGCTTGAGGGAAAGCTTTGCGAAAGCCCGCTTGTAAATGAGTGTCTTGTTTTCTCTGCGGAGGACGACGGCAAAACCGTAGTAGTAGCGTCGGTATATCCCAATGAGGACGAAATTCTCCGTGAACTGTCAAAGAAGGGAATAACTGCAGAAAGTCCCGAATACGAAAAGGAAAAGAAAGAGCTTATTATGGCTCTTATAACGGAAATCAACGACGCAAATCCTTCTTATAAGGCTATAAGAAGACTTATCGTAAGAAGCGAGGAATTTGAAAAAACCACCACTAAAAAGATAAAGAGAAACGAAAAAGCAAATCTTGTATAATATTTTGCATCTGACAATGGGATAAATAATTAACAGGAAAGAAGGTAAAAAAGTGCGGACCTCAAACGAGCAAAGCAAAGAAAAATTTCTTGTTGCGGCAATAGAGGAAATGCAGGACCATGGCATATCTGACTTTTCTATTCGCAGAGTTGCCGAGAAATGCGGAGTGTCAAGCGGTGCGCCCTACAAGCACTTCAAGAATAAAAACGAGCTTATTCTTGAATCTATAAAGTATATAAACAGAGAATGGCGCAAAATTCAGAGCCGTATTATTGTTGAATGTGGAAGCGACCCGAGAAAAAGGCTGGTGGAAATCAGCGTGGAATATGTGAGATTTCTTTGTGCAAATCCGGCGTATCAGTCAATAATAATGCTGAGCGATAATTCACTTTCACCGGAACAGCTTCGTGAAAAGGCAAAAATGAGCCTTCGTGCAGAGCGCAATATTGATAAGTATTGCCGCAGTGTCGGAATGAGCAAGCAGGATAAGAAAAGAAAAACCTACGCAGTGAGGTCTTTTATCTTCGGTGCAGCGTTTATGATAAATTCCGGAATCCTTGAAAATAACCAGGAGTCCTTTGATATCGTTCGGAGCTTTATTGAGAGGGAATTTGATATAGATTAATGACACAGGGTGCTTTTGAGCCCTCACAGACAACTTCGTTGTCAGTTCGGGAGTTCTGTACTTTTTCTTCTCGTAAAGAAAAAGTACCAAAAAGGTACG
>JAZOCR010000012.1:0-2782 GCA_045596605.1 Eubacteriales bacterium
TGGCCTCCGACTTTCCTCGTCGTAGCAAAATCCCTGAGGAACGAAATCGTCGGAAAGTCCCGGAATTTCAAAGGCCTTCTCCGATGCCTTGTAGTAAGAAGCAACGGGAAGCATTACATAGGCTCTGACGGCGAGAAGTGCAAGTAAAACAAGTACTATAATCACAGCAAAAACAGTAATAATGATTTTTGTAGATTTGTTAAGTGTTTTCTTCATAATCTTTTCCTTTCCGTTTTATTTGAAAGTGAAGCTTTTACATTATTATGTATTATATCACAACCGTTCGGAATTTGCAAGAAAAAAGCGGAAAGCAATTACGCCTTCCGCTATCTTTTATATCAACTTAGATAGAAATGCTGTTTGCAAGGTCATAAAGCTCAACAAACTTTTCGTACTTAACCTTCGCAAGAGCCTTCATTTCCTCGTATACCTTGGGGTCGAGAGCCGCAATTTCTTCCGGCTTTGCCTTACCCTTGTATACTCTGTCATACATAAGAGCCCATTCGATTTCACGCTCTCCGATAACACCGTCGTTTTCAGTTACGATAAGGTTGGACTTTCCTTCAAGAAGGAGCTCAACTGCGTGTGCACCCATACGGCTTGCAGCAACTCTGTCACGAAGTGTGGGACGTCCGCCTCTCTGAACGTGAGCAAGTCTTGCGAACTTTGTTTCAACGCCGGTTTCAGCCTCTATTCTCTTAGCAAGCGCTTCGGAGAATTCTCCGCCCATACCCTCGGAAACGATAACGATGAAGTTTCTCTTTTTGCCAAGCTTTGATTTCTTAATCTTTTCAATAACTGCATCAGCATCAAAGGGTACTTCTTTTACAGCACAACCCGTTGCGCCTACAGCAATTGAAGTTTTAACTGCTATATCTCCGGCATCTCTGCCCATTACTTCAACAACGTTACATCTTGCGTGTGATTCACATGTGTCTCTGAGTCTGTCAACCATTTCAATAACAGTATTCATAGCGGTATCAAAGCCGATGGTATAATCGGTGGAAGATACGTCGTTATCGATTGTTCCAGTAACGCCGATACAGGGAAGACCACGTCTTGTAAGGTCCTGAGCACCTCTGCAGGTGCCGTCGCCGCCGATTGTAACAAGTCCGTCAATTCCGTTTTCTGCAGCAATCTTGAGAGCCTTCTGAAGACCTGATTCTTCCTTGAATTCAAGGCATCTGTCGGTATAAAGGAAGGTGCCGCCCTCGTTTATGATATTGGAAACGTCGTGCGGGCCGAGAAGCTTCATATCGTTTTCGATAAGTCCACGGTATCCACCGTATATTCCCATTACTTCAACGCCATTCTGAAATGCAGTTCTTACAACACTTCTTACAGCTGCGTTCATACCCGGAGCGTCTCCGCCGGAGGTGAGAACGCCAATTCTTTTAAATTTCTTGATTTCCATAATATTCCCTTTCTGTACATGTCAAGACAAGCCTTGCTGTACCATGAGATTTTTTACAGTATTTGTAATATCATACAAACATATATTTTAATATATATTTCGTAAAAATTCAAGATAGTATATTGGAAAATAATAGATTTTTTTTAAAATTTGTGTAAACTAATGCCCGTTTTCGACAACAATTGCCTGTGTCTCGTGTTTTTATTCTTAATTTTTTGATATGTTCATTTTTTACAGACAAAAAAATCAATTTGTGGAATATCACCAAATTTTTGTTGCAAATTTCTGCGTTATACGACAAAATGCTAATTTTGTATTGACAGTGTGACTTTTTTGTGATAAAATATCTATGCGCAAAAAAATACCCGAAATTATGTAGAAAAAGGTGGAATGACCATGAAAGCTGCAAGACGGCAAATTATTTCCCAAATGATACAGGCGCAGCCTTTTGTTTCATTGAAGGAATTGGAGAAAAAATTCCCCGAGGTAACAAGCATGACCTTGCGCCGTGACATAGAATACTTTGAAAAGCAAGGCGAGCTGATTAAAGTTCGAGGCGGTGCACGCTCAATGAAGTTTATAACATCAACCTCTGATGACGGATACGCAGAGCGTGAAAAGGAAAACTACAATTCCAAGCTTGCTATCGCAAGCAAAGCATTGTCCTTTATAGAAAAGGGCAAATCATACTTTTTCGACTCGGGAACAACCATAATGCGCCTTGCGGAAAACATTCCCGACGAGCATATGGCAATAACGACGCCCGGACCGAATATTGCCCTTGAGCTTACAAAGAAAAGCCGTCCCATTATAAATCTTGTGGGTGGGATAGTGAACAGAGAAAGCATCTCCGTTACCGGCAGTCAGGCAATTGACTTTCTGGATAACACAAATATTGATATAGCCTTTATGACGCCGTCGGCTTACTCCCAGACCAGCGGATTCACCTGCGGCAATTTCACTGAATGTGAGCTTAAAAATTTCATTGTAAAAAAAGCCCGTATGGTAATAATGCTGATGGATGCATCAAAGCTTGATAAAAATCTTCCGTATACCTTCTGCGGTCTTTCGGACGTTGATATTCTCATTACTGATAAGAGTATTCCCGCTTCACTGATTGATACTTCTGTATACCCAAATCTGAGAGTAATCGTGTGCTCGGAATATGAAAGGTCAGTGCGTGAAATAACCACAAAATGCCTGACAAGCGAGGAAATACAGCTCCTGAAAAGAAAAACCGGAAAGTTCTGATATGCATATAACTTCTCCGAAGCATAAATTTGTGCTTCGGAGATTTTTTTATATAACTTTACAATTTGTTATTTACAAAAATAGTGAGTTGTGATATAATATATTTTGTATATTTAT
>JAZOCR010000013.1:0-7722 GCA_045596605.1 Eubacteriales bacterium
TGATTTTTCTCGTCGGATTTGACTATTATCTGTTTTTCCGCCTCGTAGTAATCGGCGATTTCCGGCTTTACAACCATGGTTACGTCAGCGCCGGCATCGGTATGATACTTGATAAGAGCCGCTATGTCTATGTTGCAGATAACGTCGCAATCGGACATAACTATATAGTCCTCACGGCAACGGGTCAGGAAATTCAAGGTTCCCATAAGTGCCTCCAAGCGGGAGGTATAGAACTTGTTAGCAGCCGCATTGTCAAAGGAAGAGATGTACGGAGGAAGGATCTTGATTCCTCCGCTTCTTCTCGCCAGATCCCAGTCCTTACCGTTTCCGATATGGTCAAGAAGCGACTGATAATTATAATGAGTTACAATGCCAACCTTGTCTATTCCGGAGTTAACCATATTTGACAGAGCAAAGTCAATCAGTCTGTACCTGCATCCGAAGGGAACAGACGCCATGGTTCTCTTTCTTGTCATTTCTGTGATATTTCTATCGTGTATGTTTGAAAAAATAAGTCCTACTGCAGTCATATCCTTTGCGTCTCCTTCCTCATATTTCGGAAATCATTTCGTTGTCGCCGATCATCATATTATCCGGCACATTGCATTTTTCGCCAATTACCGTTACACCTTCTGCGCCATCACGGCTCTTGCCGATTTTAGCCTGTGCACCTACTCTCGTGCCACTGTCAATTATACAGTAATTCACAACAGCACCCTCGCAAATTTCAACGTCGTCCATAATTACAGAGTCAATTACCACCGCACCCTTTGCAACCTTTACGCCGCCACCGAGTACAGAGTTCTTTACCTCTCCGTAAATTTCACAGCCCTCCGTCATAACGGAGTTTTCAACCTTTGCATCAGTGCCAAGAAAATGTGGAGGTCTGCTCTCGGTTCTTGAGTATATTCTCCAACCCTCATCACCGAGGTTAAATGCAGCATCCTTTCCGAGAAGGTCCATATTAGCTTCCCAAAGGCTCGAAATAGTTCCAACGTCCTTCCAGTATCCTGAAAACTCGTATGCCATCATCTTTTCGCCAGATGAAAGCATTGTGGGAATTATATTCTTGCCAAAGTCATTGGAGGAATCGGGATTTTCATTATCCTCACGAAGATACTTGAACAGCTTTTCTTTTGAGAAAACATATATTCCCATAGAAGCCTTGGTGCTGTCCGGCTCTTTCGGCTTTTCTGTGAACTTATAAATCGTTCCGTCGTCATTTACGCTCATAATACCAAATCTTGATGCCTCTTCAATCGGAACGTCAAGAACGGCAATAGTGCAGTCTGCACCGTTATTCTTATGGTATTCAAGCATTTTTGCGTAGTCCATCTTGTAGATGTGGTCACCGGACAGAATAAGAACGTAATCCGGGTCGAATTTATCAATAAATTCAAGATTCTGATAAATTGCGTTTGCAGTACCCTTATACCAGTCGGAACGCTCCTTGCCCTGATAAGGAGGAAGTATTGACGCACCTCCGAAATATCTGTCAAGGTCCCACGGGAGTCCGTTTCCGATGTATTCGTTAAGTACAAGGGGCTGATACTGCGTGAGTATACCCACCGTATCTATGCCCGAATTTATACAGTTTGAAAGCGGAAAGTCAATTATTCTGTACTTTCCCCCAAACTGCACCGCCGGCTTTGCAACCCTTGATGTCAGTGCGTAAAGTCTGCTTCCCTGCCCACCTGCAAGAAGCATTGCCACACATTCCTTTTTTCTGAACATAATCATTTCTCCTTCTTTATCCGTCGGTTCTGCCGGCGTTTTATTGTTGCGTTTTTATAATAATCTATAAAGACTTCAGAAATTAATTTTATTATAAAGCCCCATAAATTATGCATTCTTTCCCTTGGAAACTCTTATGCGTCCGGCGCTTTTTGCCGTTTTTACCTTTTTCGTGCTCTTTTCTGCAATGTTCCTTTTACCGCTTCTGTTTATTCGCTTGCCCTCGAAAATAATACCGGAAAGGGGCGGAAGGTCAAAGGTAAGAGAATAATCTCTGCCGTCATACTTTTCCTTGACGGATTTCACCTTTTTCCTGTTCACCATGCCGCTTCCGCCGTATTTTTCATCATCGGAGTTTATAAGCTGAGAGAACCAGCCCTCATAAGGTATTCCCACCTTGAAGCCACGGCGCTCCACCGGTGTGAAGTTTATAACCGCAAGCACTCCGTCACCGCTCTTGTTATATCTCATATACGCAAGCACGCTTGAGTCGGAATTGTTTGCCATCATCCAGTCAAAGCCTGCCCAGGAGGTGTCCTGCTCCCAAAGCTCGGTGCGTGCAAGGTAAAGATTATTTATATCCGCAAAAAAGCTCTGAAGCTTTGCGTGGGTATCGTATTCAAGAAGGAACCATTCCACGCTGTCCTCATAGTTCCATTCGGTAAACTGACCTATTTCATTTCCCATAAAGTTCAGCTTTTTGCCCGGATGGGTCATCATATAGGTCATAAATGCTCTTGTTCCCGCAAATTTCTGATTATATTCGCCGGGCATTCTGTCAAGAAGCGACTTTTTGCCGTGAACAACTTCGTCGTGAGATATGGGTAGCACGAAGGTTTCACTGAAAGAATACACCAGCGAGAAAGTGGTTTTTTCGTGGCAGTATTTTCTGTAAAGCGGATCTGTTTCACAGTAGGACAGAATGTCGTTCATCCAGCCCATATTCCACTTGTAATCAAATCCGAGTCCGTCACTGTCGAAACCGGTGATTTTCACCGATGCCGCAGATTCCTCAGCAATCATCAGAACATCGGGGTATTCCTTCTTCATATATCCGTTGAGCTTTTTGAAAAACGCCACTGCCTCAAGGCAGATATTGTTTCCGTAAACGTTAGGAACCCACTCTCCGGGACGCTTGTCGTAATCAAGGTAAAGCATAGAGGCAACCGCATCAACACGAAGTCCGTCGGCGTGATACATCTGCGCCCAGAACACAGCGTTTGACACAAGGAAGCTTTCAACCTCGTTTCTGCCAAGGTCAAACCGTCTTGTGCCCCAACCCTCGTGCTCAATTCTGTCCCAGCCCTGATATTCGTAAAGCGGCACTCCGTCAAATTCACAAAGGCCGTGAGCATCTTTCGGGAAATGCGCAGGCACCCAGTCAAGTATAACACCTATTCCCGCCATATGCATCCGGTCAATGAAATACATAAAATCGTGAGGCGTTCCAAAGCGTGAGGTCGGTGCATAGTAGCCGGTAACCTGATAGCCCCATGAGCCGCCAAAGGGGTGCTCCATAACAGGCATTAGTTCAATGTGGGTGTACCCCATTTGTTTTACATATGGCACGAGAATGTCAGCAAGCTCACGGTAAGAGTACACATTTCCGTCTGCTTTCTTTTTCCAGGATTCAAGGTGCATTTCGTATATGTTAAGCGGTCTTGAATTTCCAAAGGCATCATGCTGCTTTCTTCTGTTTTTCAACCACTCGCCGTCGTGCCACACATATCCGGATATATCATAGAATTTAGATGCCCTAAGCGGTGGTGTTTCGGTATGGAAAGCATATGGGTCTGCCTTATAAACAACCTTGTCACCATTTATTATCCGATACTTATAGCAGTCGTAAACTCTTACACCTGTAATTTTTGTTTCCCAGATGCCTCCGCTTACGTGATACATCTCTACCCCGTTTTCCCAGTCGGAAAAATCTCCGCAGACAAAAACCCTGTCTGCATTAGGAGCCCAGACACGAAAAACACAGGTTTCTTTTCCGTCTGTAATTTCCATATGTGCACCGAGATACTCATAAGCATTGTAGTTTGTACCCTGATTAAAAAGATACGGTGCCATATCGTTATTTTTTATATTCATATATTTTTCCTTTCAAATTAAAACGCCAATTTCACTGCAAAACCTCTCTTTGACATATATTATACACCAACTTTAGTTAAATTTCAATAGTAAAATTGAATAAATTTTAATTTTTAATAGTAAAATTCAACAATTTTTGAAAAAATCCGTCAAAAAAGCAACCGCACCCTGAGGGGTGCGGCCGAGTGATTATTCATCAGATGTAGGCTGCTTCTTTGCAGCTGCCTTGAAAATTTTGGATATGAGCATTGTAAAAAGAGAAATTACAGTAGTAACTAATGCTGGAATTCCGGATATCAAAAGTATCCCCACAATATAATCGCAAGCACCGATGATTTCTTTGTTAATTATTGATATCGCAACAGTAATTGACACTGCTGACATTAATAAAAACACGAATAATATTAAATTTGGCACAAGCACGTTTTTGGTAACAAAATATGATATTATTCCGTATATTATCAGTGCAATCGGAATCACAGATAATATATACATTCCGGAATATCCAATATAGTCCATAGGATACATATAATCCAAAATAATACAAATAATCATTCCCAAAAGAAGCGCAATTAAATACAGTAACAGCCACAAACACCGGAAAAAATTTTTTTTGGATACATCTACTAACCTTGGTTTATCTTTGATACGTTTTTCTCGTATATCCATAACAATCATAGTAATGAGTGAAGATATCAGCGCAATAACAGTCGGAAAAACAGCATACTCTGAAAGTTCTGATATTATAGTTTTAAAAGCAACAGATACACTCTCAAACCTGTGTGCATTGATTATCAGACCCGGAAGTATAACTACCACCCTCGGCACAAGCACAAAAAGGCTTGGTATTATTATTTGCTTTGTAAGTTTATACGCTATTACTCCGTATATTACCATTACAAGTATATATATAACATTTAATGCTATAGAGCCAAACAACGTTGCTCCATAAACAATATCGCTAATTCCTAAAAGAATAGTATAAACCGGAGAATATCCTACAATTATGGCAAAAGAAAAAAGTATAGTTTTGAGGTATTTATTAGTTTCATCCAGCGTTCTCATTGTGCCTGCTCCTTTACCCAAAAAGTATTACTCATTTAAAATTATCCCCTCGAACACTAAGCCGTTTTATTTTAAAGCTTTATTCTATTATATCAAAAAGCTTTGTAAATGTCAACAATCTGTTTTGCGATATAAAATAACCGCACCCCGAGGGGTGCGGTTATTGTCATTCATCTGACGATGTTTCTTTTTTCTCCTTATCATCAGAAATTTTGGATATAAACTTTGTGACAAGAGAAAAAAAACACAGACACTGCAGGTACAATCCATACAAAAGAACCCGCTGTCCTCAATTCTTCAAACAGTAAAGAAAATGAAAATGAGACATCTTCATCAAATACTGAAGTCAAAAGAAGTGGCAAATACGTAAATGAACTGACAAACAACAATAAAAGTAAATTAGGCAATATTATCTGCTTTGTTAAAGAATAGGATATACTGCCGTATATTATCACCGCTATAGGAAGAATAGCTAAAATATATATTCCAAGATAGCTGAAATAATCGTATTTACACGCCTTGTCGATAAGCGAACTTACACAAAATCCAATTGTCAACAGAATTAAATATCCAAGAAGTATCAGATATTCTTTGAGTTTTTTTGATTTCATCCTGCTTGCTCCTTTCGTCAATAAAAGCGCCCGACTTTAAATGTCGGCGTTCTCGTCATCATTTAAAGCCTGAGTATTTATACTTTCCGGATTTTTCTCAGTATTTATTATCTTTGCAAACGATGACACCACAAGCGGCATTGCTGAATTTCCAACAATCGAATATAAACTAAAAGTCCCTATCGTTTTCATTCCATCGTAAACTGTTTTTGTACCATGCCACGATTCCAAAGCCGTGCCCACTCCAGCGAACAACGTTACAAACAAACCACACGCCAATACGAACAATACGTTTGGAAGTAATATTTTTTTCGTCAGATTATATGACTTTATTCCGTATACTACGAACACAGCGGGAAAATATCCAAACACAGTTAAAAGCACAAATACAGCATCAAATATTTCATTTCCAAAGCCAAACATAAGAACAAACTCATCAAGCAAAAACAACGCAAGATAAACAAAAATTGTAATAACAAAATACGCACAAAGCTTTAAACACTTTTGTTTTGTTGAAGCATCTGTCGCCTTATCGTTTTCGGTTTTCTTCTTATCATGGTTTTTAGATAAAACTATCAGAGCTGAAATTCCCCAGGTTATCAGTGAGAATATCAGAGAAATGCCCGTCATAAAAATTATCCAGAAGGGCATACCAAACATAATAGAAGTTACAATAATCAAAAGTATATTAGGTAACAATGTTTGCTTTAATAACACTCTTGTAAAAATGCCGTGCGACACAGCATACGCCGGTAAAACAAAAATCATATAAAGATCCGCATATGAAAACATACCCACTTTATTATTTCCACCGATGGCTGCCAGAATGTACAAAATCACAAATATCAATATATCAACAACAAGCAAAACCCCATATTTTAGTATCCACTTCAATACCGATTTCTTCATAACCGTTCTCCTTTATCTCCGTGTGTTTTGTGCGATGTGTCAACCACATTATAACATTACTCATCGTAAATGTCAACAATATGTTTTGCGATATAAAATAACCGCACCCCGAGGGGAGCGGACGCAAATCAAGTGTTTAATTAAAAATATAACAATTTGATACCTTTCGGAGGAATTACATCCTCTTCTAAAACAACTGCTCTTTCCTTGTTGTCTTTAATATGATACAAATTCAAATAATCAACAAATGTATATGTATCAAAAGATACACCCCATTTTTCACCGTTTTTAATAAGCCAAAGGCAATGGTCGATGCTCTTATCGTATATCCATTTGTCAAACAAGTTCTGATATTCTTTAATTTCCTTCGCAATATTATCCGGCACTGCAATAATATCAGTATGATAAGTAAATTTTAAAGCAATCTTTTTCATCTGCTTTCCTCCACAATAATCAAACTCACAAGCATAAAATCTCAGCAAGCTGTATCTTACATCTCCGAAAGCTTTGTCTTATAACACCACTTGGCACTTGCAAATTTGCCGAATATGTATTTATTGCAGGCTGACTCGCACATTACGTACATTTCGCCGTCTATCATCACGAGCTCCTCCGACATCGGTTGAATCTTGTACTCTCCGGCAAGAGAGGTGCTGTCAAGAGAATAGCAAGGCACGGAATATCCGAGAATACTTATATCCCCCTCGTGTGCCAGAAGCTTCTCATCATATTCGTAAATAAAGGAATGGGGTATACTGTACGACGTTGAAAGATATATTTTTCCACCGTCAAAGCACATGCCCTGCACCTTTTCACGAAGTGAAAGGGCACGAATCGGCTCTTTTTCAATGCCAAATTCTGCCTCTTCGGAGAGCTTGAACTGAAGAGCGAGCCCCGAATGGCTATCGCCGGAAGCGGTAGTCATTTTATGTGTATCAAGCGTCGGATACTCAGGCTCGAAGAAAAATTCTCCGACAGTGAGAATACCGTCTGATACGGTTACGAAAGAAGCATCAAGGTAGTCGTAGTCTGACACCTTAAGAGAGAATTTGCCCTTACATTTTACGTCACCGCCATCTTTTACCGTAAGTATATCAGAATAGGAGAAAACGTAAATACAGTTCTTTCCGCCACCTGCAATATAGACGTTATCTCCGTAAAAATCTATGCCGCCTGCGTGTCCTGTAAAGTCTTCGCCGTTCTCTTTAAGAAGGGAAATTTCCTTTATAAGCTTACCGCTGCTTTTATTCACGATATAAACCCGTGAAGCTTCTCCACTTGAAGAATATCCGGATATCAAAAAACAGTC
>JAZOCR010000014.1:0-13372 GCA_045596605.1 Eubacteriales bacterium
TCACCGCAAACCGCACCTGCAAGACAAGCGGACATAGCGATTGTCTGAAGCTCGGGTGAGAATCCTGCGCTGACAACGATTGGGATAAGAATACAAGTCGGAGGCCAAGCGGTCTTAGGAAGACAAGTTGCCCCCCCAACTCCTTGGCTCACAGAACGACATGGCTACGATCCGACTTTCACCGCAAACCGCACCTGCAAGACAAGCGGACATAGCGATTGTCTGAAGCTCGGGTGAGAATCCTGCGCTGACAACGATTGGGATAAGAATACCGAAAGTACCCCATGATGTTCCTGTTGCAAAGGAAAGTCCGATGGCAATAAGGAAGATGATTGCGGGGAGAAGATTCTGAAGAGCCGTTGCAGAGCTTGCAATAACATTGGAAACAAAGTACTTAGCACCAAGCATACCTGTCATACCGCAAAGTGTCCATGCGAAAGTAAGAATAAGAATTGCGGGAACCATTGCCTTGAAGCCTTCGGGGATTGTTTCCATAAAGGTACGCAGATTAAAGAGTCTTCTGCAGAGGTAGTATACGAAGGTGATAATAAGAGCGATGATTGAACCCATAGAAAGACCAACGGAGGCGTCAGAGTTACTGAAGGCGTCAATAAAGTTTTCACCTTCAAAGAAGCCGCCGGAATAAATCATTCCGATTATACAGCATGCAATGAGGATGATAACCGGAAGAATAAGGTCTATAACCTTACCCTTGGGATTGGGCTCGTATTCTTCACCCTTGCTTGCTGTTCCGGATGTAAAGAGGTCGCCGTTCGCAGCATTTTCCTCGTGCTTTACCATAGGACCATAGTCAAGACCGATAAGTGTTGCTACGATAATCATAACGATTGTAAGAAGTGAATAGAAGTTGTAGGGAATAGCCTCACAGAAGAGCTGAATTCCGTTTACGCCTTCCGGAGCAAAGCCGGAAACAGCTGCCGCCCAGGAGGAGATAGGAGCTATCATACAGATGGGAGCTGCGGTTGCGTCGATTATGTAAGCGAGCTTTGCTCTTGAAATTTTGTGGTTGTCTGTAACAGGTCTCATAACAGAACCAACTGTCAGACAGTTGAAGTAGTCATCGATAAAGATGAGAACGCCAAGAGCGAATGTTGAAAGAAGTGCACCCTTCTTTGTCTTTATGTTCTTAACTGCCCATCTTCCATATGCAGCAGAGCCGCCTGCCTTGTTCATAAGTGCAACGAAAGCACCGAGAACAACCAGGAATATGATAATACCTACGTTCCAGCTGTCAGAGAGGGAAGCTATGAAGCCGTCTTTTACTATTACGTTGTATGCTGCTTCAAGATTGAAATTAGCATAAAGCAGACCGCCTGCTACTATACCAACGAAAAGGGAAGAATAAACTTCCTTTGTGATAAGTGCGAGAACGATAGCGATTACAGGAGGAAGAAGTCCCCAGATTGTTGCGAAGAACGGGGTTGTGTCTTCTCTTACAACTTCTACTGCAGCCTTGTAGTTTTCATCCTTGTTCGGGTCGCTCTGGAGTGCTGCGTCATAGTTGTCGATGTAAGCCTGTGCATAATTTTCGTCGCCCTCCTCGATAAGCTCGTTTTCAATAACAAACTGAGCGTATCCGGGAAGCTCACCGGTTGTAGCTTCTGCTGCCGGTTCTGTCGCTGAAACTGCGAATACTGCAAAAAGCGAGAGTACGAATGCCACAAGAATAAATCTTGAAAGCTTTCTTGCGTTTTTTGTGTTCATATAAAATGAACCTCCTTAAAAATATTTTAGCCGCAGTGCTTATGCGAGCACCACGGCATACTTACAACTAAAGTAATTGAAGTAAACAGATAGCGCTCCACGAGATGTGACAGTACGGCGCATATTCTGCGCACGTCCCGATATATATGCTGCGGCAAGCGCATACATACCTCGGCGATGCCCCTTTTCCCTCTGCGCTGACCTTGCCGTCGTTTGTGCACCCGGTACTTGTGAGAACCGCACCTCTATCATTTATACACAGCCATTCTACCATAGTAAAGCGGCATTGTCAATAGATATGGCAGATTTTCGTCATATTTTTCGCTTTTTAGTAATTTTTACTAATTCATAAGAATTTGCAATTTGAAGAAAATATCTTTTGAAAATTTACAATTTTCGTTATCGTATGAAATATTAGTGTATTAATCTATATTGCAGCAAATGAAAAAGAGGAAAATACAATGACAAAAAAGCTTTCATTGCGAAAAGGCAGAACAGACGTTGATATGACAGAGGGCAATATATTCAGTCTGCTTCTGAATTTTGCAATGCCACTTCTTGTAGGAAACCTGTTTCAGCAGTTCTATAACACGGTTGATACCTGGGTTATCGGTAACTACGTTGAAAATGAATATGCTTTTGCGGCAGTAGGCTCGGTTGGTCCTATTATGAATATGATGATAGGTATTTTTATAGGACTTTCAAGCGGTGCCGGGGTTGTTATATCCCAGTACTACGGCGCAAAAATGTACGATAAGGTAAAAAAGACGGTTCATACTGCTGTGTTTTTAACTTTGGTTCTGGCAGTTGTGTTTACCATACTTGGGATATTTTCAACTCCCTATATGCTGAGCTTTATGAAGATGCCGGAATCTGCAGTGCCGGAAGCAAAAAAATACCTTGTTATTTATTTTGCCGGCATTACCGGGCTTATGTTTTATAATATGGGCTCAGGAATACTTCGTGCGGTAGGAGATTCAAAAAGACCTTTCTATTTTCTTGTGGTTTCCGCACTTCTCAACACCGTGCTTGACCTTGTTTTTGTAATCTTTTTCGGAATGGGCGTAGAAGGCGTTGCGCTTGCAACTGTTATTGCGCAGTGTGTATCCGCCTTCCTTGTAATGATAGTGCTCAGGCGTACTGAAAGCTGTGTTAAGTATTCACCATCTTTACTTTCCTGTAATGGTGAAAGTCTTTTGCGTATTGTCAGAGTGGGTATACCTTCTGCGCTTCAGCTGACGATAACCTCATTTTCAAACGTCTACGTGCAGTCTTACATAAACTATTTCAATACAGACTGTATGTCCGGATGGACGGCATATGCCAAAATAGACCAGTTTATGTTCCTGCCTATGCAGTCACTTTCTATTGCTGCAACCACCTTTGTTGGTCAGAATCTTGGAAAAGGCAATGTCAAAAGGGCTAAAAAAGGTGTAAATGTTGCCCTTGGAATGTCAGCTTTGTCCACCTTTGTTATAATGATTCCTGTGTTGATTTTTGCACCGCATCTCGTTAAATTCTTTTACGACACGCCTGCTGTTATCGAATACGGAACTCTGTTTCTTACATATCTGACTCCGTTTTATCTTGTTTGTTGTATAAACCAGGTTTATGCCGGAGCACTCAGAGGAGCGGGCAACACCCGTGCACCTATGATAATAATGCTTGTGTCTTTCGTGGGATTCAGACAGCTTTACCTTTTTGTGATGGCAAATTATATTTCCAATACTGTTCTTCCTATAGCCTTTGCTTATCCTGCGGGCTGGGTATTGTGTAGCCTTATATACTTTGTGTATTATAAAAATGTAAACCTGATGAAAAACAGAATTGTTTAAATATTTCAGATAAATTTATGCCGTCAGAGCTTTGTTTGGAGCTTTGGCGGCATTTATTAATAAAAAAACTATAAAAACTCCTATTTATTTGCAAAAAGGTCTTTATTTTTATTTTTATATGTGATATAATATAATAGATATAAAGTTTCTATAATTTAAACTTTTTACTGTAATGCATAAAAAAACGAGGGGAGTGCCGGTGAATGAAAGCTTTAACAGACGTTTTCGGTTATATAGTCAATCAGATATCTTCAATGGGGTTCTTTGATATAGCCGACATTGTCATAGTCTCTATTCTGTTTTATTACATATATAAGTTCGTGCGTGAACGTCGTGCGGGTAAGCTTGCTGTAGGTATTTTGTTTATACTTGTAGTAATGGTTGTCAGCAGCTTTTTTGATATGTTTGCACTTAACTTTATTATAAGCAATATAGTTCAGGTAGGTATTATTGGTATAATTATACTTTTCCAGGCGGAGCTTCGTTCTTTCCTTGAAAAGGTCGGCGGAGAGCCTCTTAAGAGCATCACAAACAGACGTGACACCGGTGTTATAAGCAAGATGTCGGAATGTATCGGAGTTATTGCCGATGCGGTATTTGAGCTTTCTTCAGAGAAGACAGGAGCACTTATTGTACTTGAACGTAGCACAAGGCTTGGTGACGTTATAAAAACTGGCTCGGTTATAAACGCTGATGCAAATTCCTATCTTATACGTAATATTTTCTTCAATAAGTCTCCGCTTCACGACGGAGCTATGATAATACGAAACTGCAGAATACACGCAGCAGGTTGTTTTTTGCCTTTGTCACAAAATGAGACGATAATAAAAACTCTCGGAACACGTCACAGAGCTGCAATCGGTATGAGCGAAAACTCGGATGCTGCGGTAGTTGTGGTTTCCGAAGAAACAGGAACAGTGTCAATTGCGGTTGACGGACATCTTATCAGAGGCCTTTCAAAGGGCGACCTTATTTCAAAGCTCGAACAGCTTTTAATCGGTGATAGCGAAAAAAGCGGTGAGGGAAATATGCAAAAGAAGCTTGGTAAGATAATACAGATAAATCGAAAGGATAAATCTGAAAAAACAAAAAGCAAAGAAAATTCCAAGAGCACAAAAAGAAATAAAAATGATTTAGACTGAAAGCGGGGTGACAGTATGCGCTTTTTCAAAAATGCTGATAATGTAAATGGCGATGTTGATGCAAAAATACCTTCTAAAAAGCAGAAGGAAAATAAAAAGTTCGGTAACATATGGGCGAAAGTAATTTGCGTTCTTTCCGCAATGCTTGTGTGGTTTTATGCATCCGGCGAGCAAAGCTCAACCTATGAAAAGAATTTTTACAATATAGACGTGCAGTACGCAGGGCTGTCCTCGCTTGAAGGACAGGGCTATACCCTTATAACGGGAAAAAATGCAACCGTTGATATTACCGTATCCGGTAAAAGAAGTGACGTCAATAATATTGGCAAAAACGATATCGTTGTGAGTGCCGATGTTTCAGGAATATATGCTCCCGGTGAATATACTCTGAGCCTTGAGGTGGAAACGCCCGGTAATACTTCGGCAAAGGACACAACCCCCGACACCGTGGTTGTTTACGTTGATAAGTCCTCACAGAGGGAAATTCCCGTTGTTCCGAGAATAACTACTGGTGGTACTACGGAGCTTGACATAAAAATTGAAGAGCTTATTCCTGCGTATTCAATGGTAAGAGTGACAGGCCCCGACGAAGAGTTGTCTAAAATATCCTATGCGGCAATAGACGTTGCTCTTGACAGGCTTGTTGATTCATCGGTTGAATATACCGGGAAAATATATCTTGTTGACAAAAACAATGAAAAGTATTCAAATGCTTACGTAAAGACTGATAAAACAGAAATAAAGGTTACCGTCCCGGTTAACAAATATAAGACAGTGCCGGTTGAGGTTGCATATTCCGGCTCCAGTGCCGAAGAGCTCGGACACGAGGTGACATTGTCGCTCAAAAACGTCGAAATACGTGGAAACGTTGACATAATTGACGGCATTGGTGTGCTTAAAACCGAGAGCATCGACCTTGACAGTATTACCGGAAATACGAGTATAGTAGCAGAGCTTGCTGTGCCTCCGGGGGCTGAAATTGTCGGTGATACAGACACTGTTACAGTTTCGGTTGTACCTCACAGCAGCAACAGCGCAAGCATTACAACTTCAAATATAGTAATAATTAACGTTCCCGAGGGATTTAGCGCAAGGCTTGAGGAAAAGAGCCAGACCTTTACTTTTATCGGAAGTGCGGTAGCGGTATCAAGGCTAAACAGTAAAAATGTTTATGCTGTAGCTGATCTTTCCGCATATAAAGCCAAAGGAACTTACGACGTGAAGCTCTCTGTGCAGTATCCGGAAAGCTCAGGCGCAAAGCTGAAGGAAGAATACTACTGTAAAATTACACTATACAAATAACGAAAGGCAAACCTTATGCAGACAAACCGTATTATGCAAAGAAGATTTATACTGCACAATATAAAGGTTCCGCTTGATTTAGCGAAAGATAGCGGATATGACGAGCAGGCAATTCTTCGTGCGTCAAGGCTAATTAAGCATTCGCATTTTTTCCGCACCTGCGGTAATGGCTGCTTTGAAATATACAAAAAATCCATTGACGCAAGAGATAAAAACGCAATACTGTTTGTTTATGCAGTTGCTGTAAAATTTGATATAAATAGCGATGCCAATACATTCTCTTATGAGAAAATAACGGAAATATGTAAAAAGGAAAAGGTAACTCTTTCATCTGACGAAAGCTTTGAAGTGCCGGATTTTGCAGGTACGCTTCGTCCGGTTGTATGCGGCTTTGGTCCCTGTGGAATGTTTGCGGCACTTGTGCTTGCAAGAGCAGGTGCTCGTCCGGTAGTTCTTGAACGTGGCGCCGATGCTGACGCAAGAGTTAAGGCGGTTGAAAAATACTGGAAAAGCGGAGTTCTATCCGAAACTACAAACGTGCAGTTTGGAGAAGGCGGGGCAGGTACTTTTTCTGATGGCAAGCTGCTTACGAGAATAAATGATCCTCTTTGCTCCTTTGTACTTGAAACCCTTGCAAGACACGGAGCAAGTGCCGACATTCTTGTAAACGCAAAGCCACATGTGGGTACAGACAAGCTCCGTGAGATTGTAAAAAGTATAAGAAACGAAATAATTTCTCTTGGCGGTGAAGTAAGATTTCTGTCACAGCTTACTTCTCTTGAATTTTCATGTGACAGAAAAAGCGTAAAAATCGGCATAAACGGTGAAAAGGCTTCTATTTTAACCGATGCACTTTTCCTTGCAGTAGGACACAGTGCGAGAGATACCTTTGCTATGCTTGCAAAATCAGGCATTGAGATGTGTGCAAAGCCCTTTTCTGTGGGGGTCCGTATTGAACACCTTCAAAGGGATATTGATTTTTCTCTTTACGGCAAATTCGCAGGTCATGCTGCACTTTCACCGGGTGAATACGCTCTTTCCTGCAGAAGCGGCAACAGATCCGCATATACCTTCTGTATGTGTCCGGGAGGTACTGTGGTTGCTTCAGCAAGCGAAAATGGCACAATAGTTACAAACGGTATGAGTAACAGTAAAAGAGACGGAGTAAATGCTAACTGCGCAGTTGCAGTGTCTGTTTCTACTGATGATTTCGGGAACGAGCCTTTTGCAGCTATGGAATTTCAGGCAAAAATAGAACGCACCGCCTACAAGGTTGCGGGCGGAAATGGAAGCGCACCCATACAGACAGTGGGAGGTTTTTTTGGAAAATCCTCGGGTGAACCCTCAAAGGTAATGCCTACATATACAGGAAGCACTTCCGTTTGTAATATTTCAGATGTATTTCCGAAGTTTGTAACTGATACACTTGCACTTGGTCTGCGTAATTTTGAAGGCAAAATCCGTGGCTTCGCCTCGGACAGTGCCGTGCTTACAGCTCCTGAAACAAGAACGTCGTCACCGGTTAAGCTTCCGAGAGGTGAGGACAGAAGGTCTCTTGGTATTCCGTGCGTTTATACCTGCGGTGAAGGTGCAGGATACGCCGGAGGAATAACAAGTGCGGCGGTGGACGGAATTCGCTGTGCACTTGCATTTTTGCACTGTAATGATTGAAAGGAAAATCTATGATACAGTTTGGAAAAGTTATATCCGCAAGCGGCGATACTGCTATGGTTGAGATAATAAGAGAATCAGCGTGCAGCGGCTGTCATAATAAGGATTCCTGCGGTGCCTCTGTGGTTGCGGGGTGCGGAAAGGCAGAAAAGGTAACAGTAAAAGCAAACAATCTGTCAGGTGCAGTGCCTGGGGACAGAGTTGAGCTTACCTCCAATTCCTCAAAAGCTATAGGAATAGCGTTTTGTGTATTTATACTGCCGCTTCTTATCGGATTTGTTTCATATTATATTTTTAACTTAATTTTCAGCGATGTTTATTTACCGTATATAGTTGCGGTATTGGCGTGCGCCTTTTCTTTTTTTGTACTTTTTTTCGGAATTGACAGAATTCTCTCAAAAACGATTAATGTCGATATAACCGGAATAGTAAACGAAAAAGGCGGTGAACAGGAGAACTTTAATTAATGAATTTGTTTTGTAGTAAGAAAAAGTGGGTTTTGCCCGAATTTGACATAAATGACGTAAAACGACTGTGCTCTGAACTCAAGGTGTCTGAAATACTGGCAATGCTTCTTATTAAAAGAGGTATTCGCCACCCGGCAGATGCCCGTTGGTTTATGAATACGGATGATTTGTATCTTTACGACCCGTTTTTACTAAACGATATGGATAAAGCGGTGGAAAGAATACATAAGGCAATTGAAAAGAATGAAAAAATCTGCATATACGGCGACTACGACGTTGACGGAATAACGTCAACGGCAGTTGTTTTTAAATATCTGCGTGAAAAAAGAGCAGACGTTATGTATTATATTCCAAAGCGACTTTCCGAAGGCTACGGTATGAATAAGGGTGCAGTAAAGCTGCTGGCTGATAAAGGTGTAAATCTTGTAATAACCGTTGACAACGGAATATGCGCAAATGATGAAATTGAGTATGCAAAAGAGCTTGGAATTGATGTAGTTGTAACAGACCATCACGAGTGCAGGGGAGAGCTTCCAGAGTGCTTTGCGGTTGTAAACCCAAAGCGTCCCGATAATAAATATCCCTTTGACTGCCTTGCGGGAGTTGGCGTTGCTTTTAAGCTTGTATGCGCTCTTGAGGGCGGTAAGGTGGACGAGGTCTTTTATAACCGCTACGTTGACCTTGCGGCACTTGGTACAATTTCTGACGTTATGCCTCTTCGTGATGAGAACAGACAGATAGTGGCAAAGGGTCTTAAATGTATTGAAAACGGCTCCAATGCCGGTGTTACCGCTCTTATTGATGAGGCATTTTGTGAAAAAAACAAGAATTACGATAAGCACATAAGCACTTCAACAATCGGTTTTACAGTTGCGCCAAGGCTTAATGCGGCAGGAAGAATCGGAGACGTTGAAAAAGCACTTGAAATACTTATAACATCTGAATATCAGGATTGTCTGAAAATTGCGGACGAGCTTTGCATCAAAAACCGTGAAAGACAATACGTTGAAAATAAGATTTATAACGAAGCAATAGAGCTTATAGAAAAAGAGCACGATTTTGAAAATGATAAAATCATAGTTGTGTGTGCCGAGGGGTGGCACCACGGTGTTGTAGGAATTGTTGCATCAAAAATCACTGAAAAATACGGGCTTCCGTCTATTCTTATTTGTCGTGAAAACGATGTAGGAAAAGGCTCTGCAAGAAGTATAAAGGGCTTTAATATAAATGAGGCGATACATTTCTGTAAGGATAATCTCATAAAGCACGGTGGTCACGAGCTTGCGGCGGGTCTTACTCTTGAGCTTTCCTCTGTAGATGAATTTAAAAAGAGCATCAATGATTACGCAAGGGAAAGAATAACTGATGAAATGCTTGCGGGAAGTGTTGAAATTGATGCAGAACTTTGTGGTAAGGATATAAGCCTTGAGCTTTGCGCAGAGCTTTCCGTGCTTGAGCCCTGCGGTACTGATAATACGGCACCGCTGCTTTATATGCGTGATGTGGAGATTCTTGACGTTATATCCCTTGGACAGAATAAGCATACAAAGCTTGTTCTGAAAAAGGATGACTGCGTCTTTGACGGACTGCTTTTCGGATTCTGTCCGGATGATTTCACTGTCCCTGAGTCCTCCTTTATTGACATTCTTTTTAACCTTGACGTTAATGAATTTCGCGGTGTAAAATCGCCGCAGGTGATAATACGAGATATCCGTATGTGTGAGCTTGATGCAAAATGCTGTGCCTATCAGACACAGTTCTATTATGACATGCTGTCAGGAATTCATCCTGAATACGCTCCGGAAATCGAGCTTTGCAGAAAGGTTTATGTATACCTGCGAAGTAACAAGGATAAACTTCTTGCAAACGTAAATATATATTTTCTTGCACAGCAAATTTCAAAGAGTATAAAGATGAATCTGTCTTTTCCGGTTCTTGCAATTATACTTGATGTATTTTGCGAGCTCGGACTTTGTGTCCTTTATAAAACCGATGAGTCAATAATGCGTATTGAAATGCGCAAGGCCGACGGAAAGGTTGACCTTGAAAGCTCAGAAACTCTAAATAAAGTAAGGAATATTCAGAATAACTGATAATATCTTTTTCGGTATTATCGGCTGTATGAATGGTGGTGTTATAAGTGAATAACCAGGCAAATTTCTTTGAACAGTTAAAAAACCGTCTGGCTGAAACAAGCCGTAACTATGACGTTGAAAAAATAAGCCGTGCATACGAATACGCAAGTCTTATGCACGAGGGACAAAAGCGCAAATCCGGAGAGCCCTATATCTGCCATCCCATTTCCGTTGCCGTGCTTGTTGCACAGCTTGGCATGGATACGGACTCTGTATGTGCAGCGCTTCTTCACGATACAATTGAAGACTGTAAGGATAAGGTTGACATTGAATATATAAAAAAGAACTTTGGCAACGATGTTTTAGAGCTTGTACAGGGGCTTACAAAGCTTACGGGTATTCAGTTCGAGGAAAAAGAAGACGAGAGCATTGAAAACCTTCGTAAGATGTTCCTCGCTATGTCAAAGGACATAAGAGTTATTTTCATAAAGCTCTGTGACAGACTGCACAATATGCGTACGCTCAGTGCAAAGTCAGAGGAAAGACAGAGACTTATAGCTCTTGAAACAATGCACGTTTATGCGCCTCTTGCCCATAGGCTTGGTGTAAGAAAAATCAAGGCGGAGCTTGAGAATCTTTCTCTCAAATATCTTGACCCTATCGGTTATTCCGAGGTTGAAAAGGATATTGACCAGAAATACGGTGAAAACAAAAACTTCCTTGAAAATGCACAGGTTCAGGTAATAGAGCAGCTTAACAATAATAATATTGAATTTGAAATTTCCGGACGTGTAAAATCAATATATTCCATATACAAGAAAAAGTATAACCAGAACAAGACCTTTGACCAGATATATGACTTTTACGCTATGCGTGTAATTGTAGAAACAGAGCTTGACTGTTATACGGTTCTTGGCGTTATACACGAGAATTTCCGACTTATCCCCGGTAGATTCAAGGACTATATTTCAAATCCGAAGCCCAATATGTACCGCTCACTTCATACAACTGTAATGAGTAAGCACGGTATACCCTTTGAGGTGCAGATACGTACCCGTGAGATGCATGAAATAGCAGAATACGGTATTGCGGCTCACTGGAAGTATAAATCAGGTGAAAGTGATAAGGAAAATATCGCCCAGAAGCTTCGCTGGATAAGAACGCTTCTTGAAACAGGAGATGAAACAGGGGATACC
This sequence comes from Eubacteriales bacterium, assembly GCA_045596605.1. Lineage (GTDB taxonomy): Bacteria > Bacillota > Clostridia > Oscillospirales > CAG-382 > SIG622. The sequence continues at coordinate 11,414 of JAZOCR010000014.1, forward strand.
GATGAATTTCTTCGTCCCTTGAAAATTGACCTGTTTGAAGATGAAACCTTCGTATTTACGCCTAAGGGCGACGTTGTAAACCTGCCAAACGGTGCAACACCTATCGACTTTGCCTATAATATCCATTCAGCTGTAGGAAATGCTATGATAGGCGCAAAGGTCAACGGAATGATAGTGCCCATTGATACAGTGCTTGAAACAGGACAAATTGTTGACGTAATCACATCGTCTGCTTCAAAGGGACCCAGCCGTGATTGGCTGAAAATTGTAAAGACGGCTGAAGCGAAGAATAAAATTCGTCAGTGGTTTAAGCGTGAAAAGCGTGACGAAAACATCGTTGAGGGTAAAAACGAGGTTGACCGCCTGCTTAAGAGATTCGGCAAGAGCTTTACCGAGCAGCAGAGAAATGAAATCGTTGCCAACGTTGCAAAGAGAATAGGCGTACTTTCAATAGACGACTTCTTTAATAATATCGGCTATGGCGGTATGTCGGCTGCAAAATACGAGGGCAGACTCCGTGATGAATTTGAACGTGTTGTAAAACCGGAAATTTCCGAAGCACAGCAAAAAGCAATAGAAGCGCAGACTCTTGAAAAAATAAGAAATGCGGAAAAGAACAGACAAAAGGAAAAAGCAACGAGCGCCAGCCAGAGCGTTATTGTTGACAGCATTGATAACTGTCAGGTGCGTTTTGCTAAATGCTGTAACCCTCTTCCCGGTGATAAGATTATCGGCTTTGTAACGAGAGGCTTTGGCGTGTCGGTACACAAATACGACTGCCCAAATGCAATTGCAGGTATTGATAAGCCGGAGGATAAGGACAGATGGATAAGTGTCAGATGGGCAAGAAGTGCTGTTGAAAACTCCGATAAGAACAGAGGCTTTGAAGCACTTCTTACCGTTTATGCAAACTACTCACTTAAGGTTATAAGTAATATTACAAATATGTTCGAGGAGTTAAGAGTTCCTGTGCACGCACTAAACAGCCGTATGTCCGGTAATGAAAACATCATTTTAAACATTACCGTTACAACAAAAAGCACTGACCATATAAACGTAATAGTAAACAGAATTAAGAAAATTCCCGACGTAATAGACGTACAGAGAGGCTTCTCTTAATCATCAGGAAGGAAAAAGAATAATGAAAGCAGTAGTTCAGCGTGTAAATTATGCGCAAATGATAATAGACGAAAAGGAATACTCTTCTATCGGTATAGGTTTTCTTGTTCTTCTTGGCGTGGCAGAGGGTGATACCGACAAGGATATGGAGGTGCTTTGTGATAAAATTGCAAAGCTACGTATTTTTACCGATGAAAATGATAAAATGAATCTGTCCCTTTCCCAGCTTGCAGAGCGTGGCGTTGATACTGCCGTTATGGTTGTTTCAAACTTCACACTTTGCGGAAACTGCTCACACGGAAACCGTCCTGAATTTTTCGGTGCGGCAGCTCCGGATGAAGCAAACAGACTTTACGAGGCTTTTGTGGAGAGAATGAAAATCGTTCACGGTCTTCGGGTTGAAACCGGAGTTTTCGGCGAGCATATGCATGTGAGAATTGAAAATAATGGACCGGTTACACTTGTTATTGACTCGTCGGAGCTTAAAAAGAGGTAAGTATCATGAAAATAAAGAAAATTCTTTATCCGATTTTATGTGCTGTCGGCGGGGCTATGATTGGAATTTCTGCAGGAAAGCTTGATAGTATTATTTGGGGTATTGTTTGGTGTATAGGTGTTTTTCTGCTTGTGTTTTCAATTGTAAAAGCATCAAAATAATATTAAGCATTGAATTTTGAAGAGGAGGTAGAGAAAGAAGAAAACATTAGAAACCAACATTGATACCCTTAGCGAATTTTATCTTCAGACTCTCGTGCTCCTTTACCGTCCCTGTGAGGTTTTCGGCAAAAACGATACCTCTGACTCATCGCTTTATGTGCGTGCATATACAAAAAACAAAAA
>JAZOCR010000015.1:0-5349 GCA_045596605.1 Eubacteriales bacterium
TACACAGATTTGTATGTCAGACCCTGAGGCAGTTGAAATAATGTGTCAGGCTGCGGCGGATTACTGTGTGAAAAATCCCACCGTAAGCTACCTTGAATTCTGGCTTGGCGACGGTCAGAACGTTCACTGTGAATGTGAAAAATGTATAAACCAGAGACCGGCCGACCTTTACGTTGGTCTCCTTAACAGACTTGATGAGGTTTTCACGGAAAGAAATATTGACGCCAAGGTAGTATTCCTTGCGTATACAGATACACTTTGGGCACCTCTTAAGAATAAGCTCAAGAATCCCGATAGATTCGTTCTTATGTTTGCGCCTATTACCCGTAGCTACTCTGACTCTTACCTCGACCTTGACCTTGATAATCTTGAAACTCCCCCGGAATTTGTAAGAAATAACGTAACCCTTCCGGAATCTGTTTCCCAGTCAATTGCACTTCTTCGTGAGTGGCAGGAGCAGAACGTGGGTATGGATAGCCACATCTACGATTATCACGTATGGACAAGACCCAACTACGACCTTGGAAGAGTAGGACTCGCTGAGCTTCTGTTTAAGGATATAAAGGCACTTAAAAACATCGGGCTTAACGGCTATATGAGCTGTCAGGTGCAGCGCAGTAGCTTCCCGAATAATCTTCTTATGGAAGCAATGGCAGCAGCTCTCTGGAACAGAGAAGCGAATTTTGAAACTGTAGTGGAAGACTATATGAAGAAGTGCTATGGCAAGAATTACGATAAAGCAAAAGCTTATCTCGAAGAGATTTCAAAGCTTGTTTGCCCGGGTCCTTATATGGGCTCTGAGGCTCTCAAGAATCTTCCTATGGAAGAAAGAAAGGCAATGTCTGAAAAGGCGCTCGAGCTTGCAATATCTTTCAGAGCTGAGGTAGAAAAGATACTCGAAGAAAACGACTTTGAATTTGAAGCTCACAGAAAGTCCTGGGAATACCTTGTTTTCAACACCGGTATTGCAGAAAGGGTTGCAAGAGTTTATATAGAAAGATTCTCCGGCAAGCCCCAGGAGGAAGCGCAGGCTCTGCTTGATAACCTTGCATCATACTTTATGAGCATCGAGTCTGAGGTACACAATGCCCTTGACGTATGGCGCACAAGACCCGTAAGACAGTACCCCTACTTTTACGGCGATGCAACTTCAAACTTCTAAGCACTGCATCCCTATTATTTTACCGATAGTGCGTCTAATTTTTAAATTGGCGTGACTATATAATAACTCCCAAAGCTATCGAGCCGCAAGAAATTGTGGCTCGGTAGTTTTTTACCCAAAAGCAATATAGTGTTATTTTTACACAAAATAGTGTTAGTTAAAAATAGCAAATTTCATTGACAAAATATTAATTTATGTTATAATGTAACTGAACCGAAAGGAGTGGAAACCATGATAACGATCAACACAATCACAATTGGCAGAATCGGCAGACATAAAACAGTAAAGTTTGCCGCAAATGAACTTGCAAAGTATCTTAAGCTTATGGACAAAGATGCAACCATTGATATGCGCATATACGACGATTACGATGAAAATCTTACCGACGTTCTCTGGGTAGGTATGTCAGATAAATTTGATGCAAAGCTACCTGCGGTAGAGGATAAGACTCAGGACGACGCAATCCTTATCGATGTTCAGAACTACTGTGGTATTATTACAGGCGCAAATAACAGAGCAGTGCTCTTTGCGGCATACAGATTTCTTCGTGAGCTTGGCGTTGACTGGATCCGTCCCGGCTTCGGCGAAGAAATCATTCCCGAGAAAGCGCTTGATACCTGCAATGTAAAGGTAAGCGAAGTACCATACTACCGTGGCAGAACTATTTGTATTGAGGGCGCAATCTCCTATGCGCACGTTCACAATATAATCGACTGGATGCCAAAGGTTGGTCTTAACACATATAATCTTCAGTTCTTTATACCCTTTACCTTCTTTAACCGTTGGTACCGACACGAGCACAACCCGTATATTAAAGGGAAGCAGATTACCGAAGAAGATGTAATACATATTCAGGAGCAGATTTTTGACGATATTCTCGATCGTTCTCTCGGCTGCGCAGCCCCCGGCCACGGCTGGACATCTGACCCATTCGGCGTAAAGGGCACGGGCTGGTTCAAATACGAAGGTGAGCTTCCGGAAAAATATAAAAACGTTCTTGCAATGAAAAACGGTAAGCGTGAACTTAATGGTGGCGTTCCGCTCAACACAAACCTGTGCTATACTGACCCGTACGTAATTGAAACAATGACGGATGCAGCTATTCAGTACCTTAAGGATAACCCTGCCGTAACCTTTCTGGGCTTTACTCTTGCAGACGGCTCCAACAGCCACTGTGAATGTGAAAACTGTAAGGATAAGACAGCATCCGATCTCTATGTAGGACTTCTCAACCGCCTTGACGAAAAGCTTACACAGAACGGTATGGATACAAAGGTAGGTATTTCAATATATACGGATACTCTTTGGGCACCGGTTACTGAAAAAATTAAAAACCCCGATAGATTTTCTTTGTGTGTTTGCCCCATAACAAGAAGCTATGCTGACTCTTATCTTGACCTTGACTTTACAAACCTTGAAGATGCTCCGCCGTATGTAAGAAACAATATAACACTTCCGAAATCCGTTTCTCAGTCTATGAAATTCCTCAAGGATTGGCAGAAGGCTACCGGATGCACGCAGAGCGGGATTTTTGAATACCACCTCTGGACAAGACCTAACTATGACATTGGCCGTGACGGACTTGCTTATCTTGTTCACAGAGATATCCGCGCTCTTGACAATTTCGGTATCACAAGCTACACAAGCTGTCAGTCTTCCCGTATGAGCTTCCCGAATAATCTTCTTATGGAAACCCTTGCACAGACTCTCTGGAATAAAGATGTTGACTATGAAGAGATGAAGGAAAAGTACATGAAGAACTGTTACGGCAAGGAGTACAAGAAGGCACAGCAGTATCTTGAAAAGCTTTCGCTTCTTATCTGCCCCGGCCCCGATATGGGTTCTGAAGCACTCAGTAAGCTTCCTGCGAAAGAGAGATACGAAATGTCCGAAAAAGCGATAGAGCTTGCGGTATCCTTCAGAGCAGAGGTAGAGAAAATACTTGCAGAAGATAATTTCGAATACGAGGCACAGAAAAAATCCTGGCAGTATCTTGTCTATAATACAGGCATTGCAGAAAGAATTGCAAAGATATACTTAAACAGATTCACAAAACGCACAAGAGAAGAAACCGAGCCGCTTCTTGAAGACCTCAGACGTTACTTTAGAGAAATTGAGCCCATCGTGCACGATGACCTTGACGTATGGCGTACAACACCCGGCAAGGAGTACGTATATTACTTCGGAGATGAAACATCCAACTTCTGATATTCGTATAATAAAAAGAGGTATGCATTCTGCACACCTCTTTTTGTCTTTCATCCTAAAATGAAGATATGGGGATTTTAAAATTCGGAATTCGGAAATCGGAATCGGCAACGAAACCTTCGGTTTCTTATGCAGGAAATTTGCGAAGCAAATTTCCCTCGGAATTGAGGAGAATTTTGCTTCGCAAAATTTTCATTTTAATATAAATTATCTTTGTGTTAAACCACAGGAAGAATTTGTTATACAAATTCTTCAGAATTTTTCGTTGTATTATTCAAATCTTATCGCGTAAATATCCGCATCAAGCATACGAACTTCAAGTACAACTTCCTTGCCACAGAGTTTCTCTACTGCTCCGTCTTCAAAGCCAATCTTCTTGTCGGAGGAGTTGCCGAACATTTCACAGCTTTCGATTACCTCACCGTCTTTGGACTTGAGAGTAAAATACATATAGCCTCTTGCAGAGGTTGAGATGTTCGCATACATATCCTTGCCGTCATAAACGAAAGGCTTTGTAACAAGCATTCTTTCGTTGAAGTCTGCGTGACGTGATACGAAGCCGTCACGGCGGATAGTTGCTCTGTAAACGTCAGCACCGGGCATACCCATCCAGTGATTCATACAGAAGAACATTGAGATTTCAGGCTCTGCTCCGGGAAGTACACCGGGGGTTTCCACCATACCCCAGAAAGGATAGCAGTCACCGTAAACCCAGTTGTAAGGACATTCTGCATCGGGACGCATAAACGCTTCGTCGTATTTCTTGAATTTTTCGCCGCCACGGCTGGTCATAAATACGCAGTCGGTGATTGCAAGACCGAAGCGGGCTTCCTGCTTCATTCTTTCCTGACGTTTTTCCTTGCCGCAAAGCGCATCATAGCACTTTGTCCACTCTTTTCTTTCAATATATCTGGTGGGGAAGCCAACCTGGATGTGCGGAGCTCTGTAATAGGGCTGAACAACGTTTGTATAAAGAGGAATATCTTCAGCGTCACCAAAGTCAAGAACCTTATCTTCAGACCAGTTCTTGAAGTCCTTTGATTCTATGTATCTTATATCACGGATACCAAGTCCCATTTTTTCATTTGTAGAGGGGTCGCCGGGAACGTGGTTCCATCTGAAGTAGCAGCGGTACATCTCTGCTTCCTTGTCCCAGAAAGCAACGTTGAGTGAGTCATAAGCTCCGTGAAGGTGAACAGGCCAGCCGTCACGGAAATGAATACCGTCAGCACTTACCATACAAAGAAGAACGAAGTCACAGTGTACCTTCTTCCAGTCTTCGCCGTCTACAACTCTGCGAAGAATTCCCTTATACTTTTCATCGGGGGGACAAGCAGGGTTTTCATCCTTGAATACCATAAAGTTATCAAGTCTGGGATACTGAAGCTTGTCAAACAGAACGTTGTTGTCTGTTGACTTGCCGTATGAGTAAATACCGAGATTAGGTCTTTCCCAGTGAATTCCGTCCGTACTTTCCGCATAGCAAACACGGATAGTCGAGGGGCTGTCGGGATCCATAAGCTGACCGCTTCCCCAACCAAGATAGTACATTCTGTACTTTCCGTATTCTTCATCCCAGAAGAAATTGTGGAAGTCGCATCCGTCACCCTCCCAGGGCTTGTCAAATGAAAATGTCTTTTCACGAAGCACGGGCTGATGTACTCTTGCCTCGGCAGTGGTTCTTGCCGTATCAATAAGATAGTCGTCAAAGAAGCACTCTCTTTTTTTGCCTATATTAATCATAGCAAAATCTCCTTTTTAGTGTCGTATTATTCCTTAAAAGAATTAAAGTATCAAGGTGTTTTTACCTTAACCTTGATTATACCTTCAAAGATGTCAAAAGTCAATAGCTTTTGAAAAAAAGACAAAATAAAGTACTAAAAAGTTGCAAACAAAAAAATACACGGAAAATACCGAAGTATCGGCACTTTCCGCTTAAAATAAATTATCTTTGTGTTAAACCACAGGAAGAATTTGTT
>JAZOCR010000016.1:0-3445 GCA_045596605.1 Eubacteriales bacterium
CAGGTGCATAGTAGTATACAGGTGATTTTTATAAGCTTTTTGTTTTCTGCCATTTTTCCTCCACTGTTTGCTTTTTTTGATTTTTACCATACTATTTTATTCAGTTTATGACAGAATAATAATTTAATTCGTTAAAATTAACAAAAAATATTGTGTCTTGTGTCATAAATGCTATGTTTTTGCAGAAAAATACCAAAATACATAAATACCTATTGCATTTTTATACAAAGTATGGTATTATATATACAAGATAATAATCATCCATTGAAGCTCTTGGAATCATTCGAGACCGAGGGTGGAGGGTACTCTGGAGAATCTCACGAAGTTGTGAGTGCCGAAGGTGCAAGGCGGGTGTATGACCGCCGAATCTCTCAGGCAAAAGGACAGGGCAGACATATAAGACTTAGTCTGGTTGTGTTTTATTTTTCGGAGCTATTGATTTTTATCAATAGTTTTATTTTTTTATTTTAAGGAGGTTCCTCTTATGCAGGAAGCATTACTTAACATTGTGGCGAAAGCAAACGCCTATCTTTCAGACTACATTCTCATCATTCTTCTTATCGGTGTAGGTCTTTACTTCACTATAAGAACACGCTTCGTACAGGTTCGCTGCTTCGGCGAAGGTATGAAGAAGGTTTTCGGTAACATCAAGCTGTTTGGTGCTAAAAATGCTGCCGGTGGTCTTTCTTCCTTCCAGGCTCTTGCAACGGCTATTGCGGCTCAGGTTGGTACAGGTAACATCGTAGGTGCGTCAGGTGCTATTCTCGTTGGTGGTCCCGGTGCAATCTTCTGGATGTGGATTATCGCATTCCTTGGTATGGCAACTATATATGCAGAAGCAGTTCTTGCCCAGGAAACAAAGGTAAGAGATGCGAACGGCGAGGTTCACGGTGGTCCTGTTTACTACATAAAGAAGGCTTACACCGGCACTTTCGGTAAAATTTTAGCCGTTTTCTTTGCTATTGCAAGTATCTTGGCATTAGGCTTTATGGGCTCAATGGTTCAGTCAAACTCCATTGCCGAGTCCTGCAACACAGCTTTCGGCATTCCTACATGGATAATCGGTGCAATTATCGCCCTTATTGCTGCGTTCATTTTCCTTGGCGGTATTCAGAGAATTGCTTCCGTTACAGAAAAGCTTGTTCCTGTTATGGCTTGTCTTTTCCTTCTTGGCGGTCTTGTAATTCTTGCATTCAATATTAAAGACATTCCCGAAACGTTCGGTATGATATTCAAGTATGCCTTCACTCCTCAGGCTCTCCTCGGCGGTACATTCGGTGCAGCTATCAAGGCAGCTATCAGCCAGGGTGCAAAGCGTGGACTCTTCTCCAATGAAGCAGGTATGGGTTCTACACCTCACGCACATGCTCAGGCAAACGTTGAAAAGCCCCACGACCAGGGTGTAGTTGCTATGATTGGTGTGTTTATAGATACATTCGTAGTTCTCACAATGACAGCTCTCGTTGTTATTTCAACACTCTATACAAATGGAAGCACAGCTTGGCAGGATGTTAGTAAGACCAATGCAATGCAGACTGCATTTACAACGACACTTCCCGATTTCTTTGGAAACTTCGGAAGCATCTTCGTAGCTATTTGTCTTCTCTTCTTTGCTTTCTCTACAATTCTTAGTTGGAACTTCTTTGGAAAGCTCAATGTTCAGTACCTTTTCAAGAACAAGAAGTGGGCTACAATCGTTTACTCCGTAATTGCAATAGCATTTATTTTCCTTGGAACTCTTGCTTCAAACGAACTTGTTTGGGAGCTTACAGACTTCTTTAACTACCTCATGGTACTTCCCAACGCAATAGCTCTTATTGCACTTGGAAAGCTCGTTGCAAACGCTGCAAAGAAAAACAAGTAATAGTATAGTATTATAAAAATTCTGGCGGTTTGGAATTTTTTCTCCGAACCGCTTGAATTATACATATTTTTGTGGTAAAATGATACCGACGTTTTGTATGGGGCATAGTCAAAGTGTGCTTGTATTACATACAATAGATTTAGGATATTCAATGCTTTGAAAGGAACACTTTATGATAAATATTGCAATTCTCGGCTTTGGAGTCGTAGGAAGCGGAGTCGCGAGCGTTATATCGGAAAATGCAGACTCGCTTTCTGAAAGACTTTGTGGTGAAAAGCTAAACGTTAAACATATACTTGACCTTAGAAAGTTCCCTGACCACCCACTTGGTGACAGAGTGACAGATGACTTTGATAAGATTTTAAACGACGATGAGGTTCTTATCGTGGTTGAAACGATGGGCGGCTCACATCCTGCATACGATTTTTCAAAAAGGGCGCTTCTTGCGGGAAAAAGCGTTGTTACCTCCAACAAAGAGGTCGTTGCGAAATACGGCGCAGAGCTTCTTGCAATTGCAAGAGAAAATGGCGTAAGCTATCTCTTTGAGGCAAGTGTTGGCGGCGGTATTCCGATAATAAGACCTATGTGGCAGTGCCTTGCGGCAAACAGAATACTGTCTGTTGACGGTATTCTTAACGGCACCACAAACTACATACTTACAAAGATGTTCTCGGAAGGTTGGTCCTTTGAGGATGCTCTTGCAAAGGCTCAGGAGCTTGGATATGCGGAAAGAAATCCTGCGGCTGACGTTGAGGGACTTGATACCTGTCGTAAGATTTCAATACTCGCATCTCTTGCATACGGTAGCGCAATAAATCCAGAGAAGGTTCACTGCGAGGGTATCACGCAGATTACCTCACAGGACGTATCTGCCGCTGAAGAATTTGGCTACCGCATAAAGCTTCTTGGAAGATGTGCAGACGTGAACGGCAAGATTTACTGTATAACAGCTCCGTTCCTTGTGCCATTGGAAGCTTCCATTTCCGGAATCGATGACGTATACAACGGCATTTCCGTTATGGGTAACGCCGTTGGCGACGTAATGTTCTACGGTCGTGGCGCAGGTGCGCTTCCGACTGCAAGCGCAGTAATGGCTGACGTTCTTGACGTTATCCGTGACTGCAGAAAGACTATCGGCTGGGAGGCTGAAAAAGAGGACATTTACTGCGACTATGAAAGTGCAGTTCTCAGTATGCTTGTAAGCTCCGATGACGACAAGGCACTCCGTGAGACTTTTGGCAAAGAGCCTATCCTTGTTGACGGTAAATATTTTGTTATTACCGAGCCCTCAACCGAGAGAGCACTCAAGGAAAAGGTAGAGGGAATTGACGGAGCAAAGTTTATAAGAGTTATGTAATTATAAAAACCACAGACCTAGGCTCCTTCTCATAAGGAAGTTTACCGTAAGGGCGACCATTGATCGCCCGCAACCATCCGCAAAAAACGGGCGACCAATGGTCGCCCCTACAAAATCCGGCAGAGATGTTGTTTTCTCTGCCGATTTGTGTTATAATGGGGTTAGCAAAAAGCCTCCCGCCGGGAGGGAGGTGGCACGGCGTAGCCGTGACGGAAGGAGCCTGC
>JAZOCR010000017.1:0-7955 GCA_045596605.1 Eubacteriales bacterium
TCTTTCGGAGTAGAATTGATCGTCATAGGTATACGCCTCTATCATAAGTTCCAGTGCCTGCGCAGCGATAATATAATCTGCGTTGCCTTTATGGTATGTGATTTTTCCGTCGCCTGAATAAAAATTGTACTTTACGCCATCTTTCGCCGGTACGTTCTCCATTTGCCACACTTTGCCGTCGGTAATGTAATACCACACGGTTCTGCCGAGATACTCATATTTCTCGTTGCTTCTGTCAAATGTGCCGCCGATAACAACAGAATCCGGTACAGATACAAAGTGAAATTCAAGGGGGTTAAGTGGAAATGCCATAGGAAGAATATAATAATTGCCGTCAAAACACAACTCTGAAACTGTATAGTCTGCCTCTGTCCGCTCACACGCAAAGGATACCTCGCCATATGTTAGTATAAATGTGTCAGGAAGCTCTTTTTCATATATATTAAGCACTGCGTCAACAAAAGCCATAGAAGCATCGTAAGATACTTTTTCTGTAACTTCCTTGCTCCAATTAGTCGTTGGAATAATTTCTGCTTTTTCAAATTCAATCGTTTTAATACTCGGGTCGGGAATAGATTTGGAAATATAAGGCTCTTTCTCTTTGCTATCCTCACTGCTTATTTTTCTCCACTCCCAACTGTTTCCGCCATCAACACTTACAAGATTTACCACAGTAGTCACTCGGCCGTTTTCTGTCACTTTGACAGGGCACGTGATGCGGTTTCCGTCAAAGCTCGGCATAAGCGTTGTAAAATAGGAATCAGCCGGGAGTCCACCGGGAACTTCAAACTCTATAATATCCCAGTTTACACCGCCGTCGGTGGTGCGGCTTATTCTCGGTTTATTATACATTCTGTCCTCGTATGTAATAAATCCTATTTTATCGGAGATAAACAGTGCACCGGTAACAACACCGTCACGCATATTTCGCTCTTTATCTGTATTCCAAGTTTTTCCACCGTCTTGAGATGTTGCAACATTCACGTGTGAGGACTGCATTACAGGGCCGGCGGTAACGACTGCCCACAGAAAATCATCAATATTTCCGCAGTAAAATTCAATATTACCCGACATCCAACCAGTCTCTGTGCCCCTCTCGGTTGCGGGAAATGCGTCAATAATGTCCCAGGGGATACTTACTATATATTCTCCGTCTTTTTCGGTGTAAACGTCTATAAAATCAGGCTTGGTGTCTTGTATGAAGCCTGTAAATGGACCGTTGCCAAAGGCTTCGGTGATGTTTGCTATTTCAGTACTTGTACCAATATTTGACGTTTCAACATTCCTGTTGTTGTTGTCATTCTGCTTCGTACAGCCTGTTGTGCAGACAATAAGTGCAAGCGCAGCAATTACCGAAATTATACGAAATTTAAGTTTATTTGTTGCCATAAAGCCCTCTCCTTATAATACTTTTTTACGTATTTACACATCCTTAATCCTTAGGATGTGATGCCATATTGAAGAGACTTACTCGCCATCCGTCATCTGTAAGCACCATTTTTATCGGATACTTTTTAGATAATACAGGCTGTTCGCCGCCCTCAATATCAGGGTAATATGTATTAAAATAGTGACCAATAACATAAAACTCTATTTCGTTTTCACTCATAGAAATAATTTCAAAGGTATCTGGACAAAGGTCAGGACGGTATCCAAACATCCCACCTCTTGCCGTTTCAAGAATATAGAGCTTTCCGTCAATATTCATACAGTTCCGGGACTCACTTTTATAGTATTCTTCCGTATACACTGATAGCACCATATTTTCAAACTCATTAAAGTTTTCGTATCTTCCAATAACGCCAAAAGCGGCAAATTCATAGCCGTCAACAGTAACTTCCCGATAATCAATCTCATTAAGCTCATTAATTTCAGGAGGCAAACCACTGTCTTTTTTGGGAAATTCGTGAATAACGTGCGGTGAGCCGGTGAAAATCGGGAAAATAGTCGTCGCACGGAGATATAACAGTCGCTGTTCCTCGTTCAAAAAATCAGGAACTATCGCATTTTCAGCCCACGGCAGTATAGGCGGATAATATATACTGTAATCAATAGGACTTTCTGTAATTTCACTATTTTCTGTAATTTCACTATTTTCTGTAATTTCACTATTTTCTGTAATTTCATTATTTTCTGTAATTTCATTATTTTCTGTAATTTCATTATTTTCTGTTATATCAGTATTCGTTTTTGTCTGCGCATCTTCCTTTTCACACCCGGAGCACATAAGTATTAAAACGCCTAAAATAGTACATAGCAGTTTTTTATTCATAATTAATATTCCTTTCTGAATTATTTTACACTAATATAAACCGGTAAAACTTTAAAAACGTTACCTTTTTGGGATTATTTTTACTTAATAAATTGTAGCATAATAACCTTAACAAAGCAACCACAATTATAACTATTTAAAAAATCTTATTAAACACTCACAAACACTTGTAAAACCAAGATAAAAATGATATAATAATCTAACACAAACGTAAGGAAGTGAAATTTTGGAATATATAATAACCTTTCTTGAAGGGATAATCTCATTTATCTCTCCCTGTATGCTACCAATGCTCCCAGTCTATATTTCGTACTTTGCCGCAAACAGCACAGAGAAAAGAAAAACACTCCCACGGGTGTTTAGCTTTGTTGTGGGCTTTACCTCTGTTTTCTGTCTTCTTGGAGTTTTTGCAGGAACGCTTGGCTCTTTTCTCATGAAATACCAAACCGCAGTAAATATCATATGCGGCTTAATTGTAATAATTTTTGGACTTTCTTATCTTGAAGTTATAAGGCTTCCTTTTTTCAAGGGCGCAAGCACTGCACGAAAAATAAACGGCGTGTTTTCCGCTTTTGTTTTCGGGATAGTATTCTCGGTAAACCTGACGCCGTGTATTGGTGCTTTTCTCGGCTCTGCCATAGCGATGGCTCAAAGCTCTGGCACGGCAACAAAGGGCTTGCTTTTGCTGCTTGCATATTCGGCAGGGCTCGGAATCCCTTTTCTTTTGTCTGCTCTTCTTTTAGAAAAGCTCGGAAGTGCCTTTTCGGTGATAAAAAAACACTACCGAATTATAAATGCCGTATGCGGCGTATTCCTTATAGTAGTCGGAATATCAATGATTTTCGGAGTGTTGTCAAAGCTTCTCGGTATATTTTCTTAAATATTGCTCTGCCCCTTTGGCAGTATGGAGGTTACTATGGAAATAAAAAAGCTAATAATATATGTTTTGCTTTTTGCTGCAATGATTGTTTGTGCAGTAGCAGGATATAACTATCTTTCAGATAAATATGCTCCAAACGCTCCCCTTCCCGATAAGGAGTCGCAAAATGAGCAGAAAATCCCCGCCCCGGATTTCGAGGTGCTCGACACAGACGGTGAAGCTGTAAAGCTTTCCGAAAAGCTTGGAAAACCAATAATTTTAAATTTCTGGGCAACCTGGTGCGGTCCCTGCAAAGCCGAGCTCCCACATTTTGAAAAAGCTTATCGGGAATACGGCGACATAATTGAGTTTATGATGGTAAATCAAACCGACGGCACAGATGATACGGTGGAAAGCGTTAATGAGTTTGTATCAAAGGGTGGCTATACGTTCCCCGTCTATTTTGATACAAGGTTTAATGCGAGTCTTACCTACGGTATTTCGAGCATTCCCGTAACCTTTTTTATTGACAAGGACGGGAACATTCTTTACGGATACAGAGGAACCATGAGCGAAAATACACTGTACGCATATATTGATATGATATATCCGAATTAGTCAAAACCGGAGATTGTATACACTGCAGTCTCCGGGTTGCATTTTATTTCTGAAAAATAGGCAGTATCAAAAATAGTTTTCATAAAATGTTCCACTTTGTTTATTGATTTGCCATTCATATTATGATAGAATTTATAGTAGGTATGTTTATAAAACATTTGACTAGTAATTTAATGTAATATTTACCTTATTATAAAAGAAAATTCAGCATGGGAGCACAATATAATGGCACATATTTTCGCATCAATAAAAGAGTCGCTTTCTTCGGTTTTGCCGATTGCGATTATCGTTCTTGTTCTTTCCGTCACCTGCGTATCACTTGATGCAGGTGTTCTTGTTCTGTTTTTATTTGGAACGATATTGCTTATTCTGGGTATGAGCTTTTTTACGGTTGGTTCAGGAATATCCATGGAGCCTCTTGGTGACGGTATAGGTAAATCGCTCAATAAAAGTAAAAAAATTCTAATTCCTCTGATTATTTGCTTTGTTCTCGGTTTTCTTATTACTGTTTCCGAGCCGGACTTGACTGTTCTTGCAGAGCAGGTGCCCACCATACCTAACGCTATACTCATTTGCTGTGTAGGTATAGGCGTTGGAGTGTTCCTGAGTATTACGCTTATAAGAAGCAAAAAGGAACTTCCACTTAGAACCTTGCTTTTAATATTTTACATTTTAATTATAGGCCTTGCTTTCTTTGCACCGAAGGAATTCGTTCCAACGGCTTTTGACTCCGGTGGCGTTACAACCGGACCTATTACAGTTCCCTTTATTATGGCTCTCGGTGCAGGTCTTGCTTCTGTTAAAAAAGGTAAGCACGCCGGCGAAAACAGCTTCGGTCTTGTTGCTCTGTGTAGTATTGGTCCCATTTTATCGGTACTTCTTCTAAGTATTTTCTTCAAGCCAAAGGCTGCAACCACAGTTTACGAAATACCGGATATTCTTACAACAAGACAGGCTTTCAGACAGTTCACCCACGCACTACCTGAATACGCAGAAGAAGTAGCAATTGCCTTCGTGCCAATCGTTTTGCTGTTTATTATTTACCAGATTATCACAAAGAGATTCCACAAGCATAACATACTCAAGATGTCTGTTGGCTTTGTATACACTTATATCGGTCTTGTTATGTTCCTTACCGGCGCAAACGTGGGATTTATGCCTGCCGGAAGACTTATCGGCGCAAAAATTGCAGAAAGCTCTTTTAGTGCTATGCTTGTTCCTATAGGTATGGTTATGGGCTTTTTCGTGGTTTCGGCTGAGCCTGCGGTACATTCCCTTAAAAAGCAGGTAAGCGAAATAACCAACGGTGCTATTTCACAAAAATCTGTTGCCACTGCCCTGTCGGTAGGTGTTTCGGTTTCAGTGGGCATTTCTATGCTCAGAGTACTTACCGGTATTCCGATAATGCCCTTTTTAATCTTTGGTTATGCTGTATCACTTATTATAAGCTTTTTCGTGCCTAACATATATACCGGTATCGCCTTTGACTCCGGTGGCGTTGCGAGCGGTCCTATGACATCAACCTTTATGCTTCCCTTTGCAATGGGCGCCTGCGAAGCAATCGGCGGTAACGTGATGACAGATGCATTCGGAATCGTTGCGATGATTGCTATGACACCTCTTATAACCATTCAAATACTTGGTCTTAGCGAAAGAAGAAAACGTGCAAGAATGCTTAAAAAGCTGCATACCGAAATCAGCATGATTGAGGACGATATTATATTCTTTGATAAGGAGGGAGAAGCTGATGAATAAACGCCCTATGGTTCTTTTGTCTATAGTTGAACGTGACAAAGGCGAAAAGCTTATCAAGGAACTGGAAAAGCTTAACGTGCGAATGAATTTTCAGACTGTTGGATTTGGTACTGCTCCCACAGAAATGATGGACATATTCGGTATTGGTACTAAAGACAAGGACGTTATTATAAGCCTTGCCACCGAGGGTATCGTAAAAGATATAATGACAAACTTCGGAGCAAGCTTCGCAAGTCATTCAAAATACGGCGGTCTAATGATAATTCTTGAAATATCTGCCGCAAGCAGAATTCTCACGGAAATACTTGATTTTGGCAGCACTAAAAACACAGAAAAAGGAACTGACGCTATGAAAAACGAACATCATAACAATTTAATTATTATTTCGGTAAATGACGGATATTCCAATGACGTAATGCATGTGGCGAGAAAAGCCGGCGCAACCGGAGGAACGGTAATTAAGGGAAGACTGGCAGAGGTAGAACAGCTTGCCGGAATGGCAAGCGCAGAAATAGACGGTGAACGTGAAATGCTCTTTATTCTTGCACCGCAAAATACAAGCCGTCAGATTATGGAAGACGTAAACAAGGAATTCGGACTCACCTCTCCCGCAAACGGAATTGTATTCGCACTTCCCACCGAAAAGGCTTACAAAATATAGTGGGATATTAATAATGCTCAAACAGGGAAATACGCCGTGAAAAATCACGGCGGATTTTTATCATAAAGCCAGTTACAAAACAACAATTTTACCGCAGGCTATTTTTTCTCCGGAGTTTCCACCGGGCTGTGTTGTAAAGTCGTCTGGCATAGAATGTATTATAACGGTTTTTCCTATTATCTCACGAAGTGAAAATCTGTTTGTCAGAAAAGCTGAAAAGGCAGTGCCGTCAGCTGCAAAAAGGGGTGGCATATCTCCTGCGTGATAAGGATGAGGACAGTCATAGGGATTATAGTGGTTTCCCGCATCAGCAAATGGGTCGTCGATGTTGCCTGTGCAGGATTCGCCCTCGTGGATATGGAAGCCGAAAACGGGATTTTGGCATCTGTCATTGTAGCTTGGCAGCCCCGACACCTGTGCGGCAACCATTACGCCAATTCCCACACGGTAAAATCTTACATTTCCGTAAATTCCCAAATACTGCTCACTTCCCCGAAGCACAGCTATCGCCTGCGGTCTGTAACGAAACACCGAGGTTAAGTTCATATTACCATATATATTGTTGTTCATATTTGCCTCCGCATATTGTGGTATATGGTTATTGTATGCACAGAGAGCATTTATGTCACAACTAATATGATCAGGAGTTCTAAAATCTACTTTCAGAAAATGTTATTTGCCAAATTCCAACAATGAAATTGTGCCGTCGTAGCCACTCCAAATTATTGCATAATATCTTGTTACCCCATTTTCATCAACAAAAGATATGCCTCGCAAAGCCATACCTTCGCCAATTATTGTGTGGGCAACAAATGCCTCATCAGAAGCAAATTCCCCGATAGAATACAGTTTGTCTCCTGCTTTATAATCGTTTTCAGCATAGCTTACTGAAATAAATTTGAAATCATTTACTGATGTATCAGTTGTAAAAATAATGGATTCTAATCCAAGTGCTTTATATTCTTCATCAGTATACTCAAAACACAAATCTTCACTTATATCGTCTTTCTCACAGTATTCAACGTGTATCGGTAACACATATTGTTCTTCACCATTTTTATTATAAAAATTTTCGCTGATTATTTCATTTGTTTCGTTAGAATTTGTATTATCATTATTTTCTGTACACGACGAAAACACCAAAAGGCTAATTATAATTACAACAATAAAAAAGCTTATATTAAATTTTCTCATATCAGTTCTCCTTTTAAATACACAGAGCACATTTCAATCCTTTACTCTATTATATCATATAATAAAAATATTTCAATAGAAAAGTTATGTGTAGGAAAAATTTCATTGAATAAAACTTGTAACAGGCAAGGCTTTTCTGTGCTTGCATACGGCTTTGAACTCTTACAAATTTTAGTGAAATCGTGACTTTCGTCACGATGAAATCCTCGCTATGCTCGGATGAAATCTTCAGCCTACGGCCTCAGATGAAATTAAATCCGTCCCTATCCCGACGAAGTCGGATTTCTCCACGCAAGTGATTTCATCCCACGATAGTGGGATTTATTCCGTCCGACAGGACGGATTTAGTTGAAAAAAGCACTTCTTTCGAAGTGCTTTTTTCTGTCTATCGACTATAAAAAAGATATTTTCCGGTTTTTGTGATCGGATTTGAACCTACACCATGCTCATATTTTATATTATAAGTCAATTATTTGTCTGCGATGCAAGTTTCATAAGTTCTAATATATCAGCCTCATTCATAAACGGCAAAAACACAGATGCCTCACTTATACCACCGTGTTCAAATGCTTCAAAAGCAAACGCTTTTATGGCGG
>JAZOCR010000018.1:0-4663 GCA_045596605.1 Eubacteriales bacterium
TTGGTCCAGGCACTATGAATATTACCGCTGACAACGAGGGACTTGACACCGAGCTTCACCTTACTATAAACGGCGGCAATATAAACATTTACTCCCAGAATGACGGCATAAACACAAACGAAGACGGAGTTTCGGTAACTACCATAAACGACGGTAATCTACGCATAGTTGCAGGACTCGGTGCAGAGGGTGACGGAATAGATTCAAACGGCTATCTTGTAATAAACGGCGGCACTGTGGTTTCAAGCGCAAACCCGGGCGCTGATGCAGGGCTTGACAGTGACCTTGGTTCTTTTGTTAACGGTGGTACGGTTGTTGCCTTTGGCTCTACTATGGACTGGGCGGAGAGTGATTCCGAGCAGGTAACTGTAAATCTGCAGTTTGCAGGTCAGCAAAGCAGCGACAGCTCGATAGTGTTTAAGGATATGGATGGAAAGGTTATTTTTGCTTACTCTCCGGCTATGGACGAAAATGCAAAAGATAATATGAGAGTCTTCAGTGGAGCAATTATTTCGTCATCGAATTTTGAGCTTGGCGCAGAATACGAGCTTTATATTGGCGGAAGCATCGTCGGCGAGGAAAAGGGCGGTATTTATGACGTTGAAACTATTACTGCATACCAAGACGGCATAAAGCAGGGCTATACCGGAACTGACGTAAGAGGCGGATTCGGCGGCGGAAGGCCGCAGGACTTTGGTGGCAAATTGCCCGATATGCCCGAGGGGGAAGTGCCGCAGATGCCTGACGGTGAAATGGTGCAGATGCCGGGCGGTGAAAGACCTGAAATGCCCGACGGAGAAATGCCGCAGCTACCCGACGGCGAGAGACCGCAAAGACCTGATGGTGAAAGACAGCAGATGCCGGAAGGTGAATTTACCCAAAAGCACCAGGGAAGATTCCCCGGAGGCTTTGATACAGAGGCATCCGGAAACGCAGAGCGGATGACAGTATTCTATATGGCGGACAAGGTTAATATGTTCTCGGGAATTTCTGCGGCAGGTGCAGTAGAAGACAAATTATAATAAGAAGAAAAATGACAACCTTGAAATTTGGGGTTGTCATTTTTGTTTGGGTGTGGTATAATGATTTCATCAAAGATGAAATCAGCGATATAAATTCCTTGCGGAATTTGCGATATACCTTGCGGTGCGATATATTCTGACGAATGCGATATGTTGTCTTTGGACAACGAGAATAAGGAGAATGAAAAATATGAAAAAAGACCACGTTTGGCAAATGATAAAGTTTACGCTTTTTTCGGCATCTGCCGGAATTATACAGGTTTTGGCTTTCGCCGTGTTTAACGATGTGCTGCATTGGATTTATTGGCCGGCGTATCTTACGTCACTTCTTTTATCAATAATCTGGAATTTTACGCTCAACAGGAGATATACATTCAAGTCTTGTGCCAACGTTCCTGTAGCTATGTCGAAATTACTCGGGTTTTATGCCGTCTTTACACCCTTATCAACCTGGCTTGGTCATATAGCGGAAGGTATTGGTATTAACGACTACATAATTCTTATTGTGACTATGCTTTCGAATTTTGTGTTGGAGTTTCTATTTTCTAAACTTGTAATATACAGAAACAAGGAAAATACAAGAGGTTAAATATGGATATAAGCTGTTAATGCTTGTAATCTCGAATGTGCATAATTATATGAAAGGAGAACATATATGTACACTATCTACGTTGTATTCAAATGCTTCCCGGGTAAGCGTGAGGCTTATGTCGAAAAGCTTTTAAGCGAGGGATATCTTGACGCTATCAGAAACGAGGACGGCTGTGTGCGCTATGACTATTATTTTTCCCAGAAGGATGAAAATGAGCTGCTTCTTATAGAGGAATGGGAAAGCCTTGCGCATCAGCAGGCGCATATCAAAACACCCCATATGGTAAAAGCTCTTGCCCTTGGCAAGGATTACGTGGAGTCGTCAAAGCTCGGAGAGTTCAAATTTGTATAATAAAAATTCCGCTTTAATAACAAATTTTGAATTTTTTGCAAAGACGCTTGACATACGGAAAAAACTGTGATATACTTTATTCTAATTAAAGGCTGTGACGAAGAGGATATACCTTCAGAACCCAAAAGAGAGGTGGCGGTTGGTGCGAGCCACAGGGGGAGTGGGTATGTTTGTAGCTTCTGAGCCGAGAGGAAGAACGCTTGTGCAAGTAGAACCTCTCCGTGATTGCTGCGTAAAGGCATAAGAGCTGTCGGGCTCTGAGAGTGGCGGTGATTTTACCGCAATTTGAGTGGTACCGCGGGTGAATACACTCGTCTCAAAGAATTTTAACGATACTTTGAGGCGAGATTTTTTTTGCCTCGGACAAGGAGGAAATTTCAGATGATGGAAAATCCAATGGACATTAATTTAAAAATCAAAGAAATGGCACAGCGTATCCGTGAGCTGCGTGAAATCGAAGGCTATACACTCGATGAAATGGCGCAGAAAACCGGCATTACTGCAGAGGAATACGCAAAATGTGAAAATGGCGAGGCAGACCTTAACTTTGCCTTTATCTATCGCTGTGCGGCAGCGCTCCGTGTAAACGTTACGGATATTATCGAGGGTATAAGCCCTAATCTTAAATCCTATACTGTAACACGTGCGGGTGCAGGACAGCAGATTGCCAAGGCTCACGGAATGGTTTACTACAATATGGCATATGCCTTCAAAAACCGTATTGCTGAGCCTCTTTACGTTGTCAGCGCATACGATGAGGAAGCGCAGAATAAGGATATTGAGCTTACCACGCACACCGGTCAGGAATGCGACATAGTTATCGAGGGTAATCTTATGGTGCAGATTGGCGACCATAAGGAAGTGCTTGGCCCCGGCGACAGTATTTACTATAACAGTGACACTCCTCACGGTATGATTGCGGTGAATGGCAAGGATTGTAAGTTCTACGCTATCGTACTTCGTGCCGATGCTGATATTGCGGAAAATTCTGCTTCGGATATGGTTAAAACAGAGCAGATTATCGGCTCTGTTCACAGAGATACAAAGGACAGAATTTATCATAACTTTATCGACACAGTTGAAGATGAAAGCGGAACTCCCACTTCCATTACATTCAAAAATATCGATAAGTTCAATTTTGCCTTTGACCTTGTTGATGAGCTTTCAAGAAAAGACCCCGAGAAACTTGCGATGCTTCATATTTCAAAGGACAAAACAGAACGCCGCTTTACCTTTACGGATATGAGAAAGAAGTCAAGCCAGTGTGCTAACTACTTCTCATCTCTCGGCATTAAGAAGGGCGACAGGGTTATGCTTATCCTTAAGCGTCACTATCAGTTCTGGATAGCAATGCTTGGTCTTAACAAGCTTGGTGCTATTGCAATTCCTGCGGTTGACCAGCTTCACGAGCACGACCTTGAGTACCGCTTTAATTCTGCAGGTGTAAGTGCAATTGTTTGTACGGCTGACGGAGAGGTTGCAAATTACGTTGATATTGCACAGAAGTCCTGCCCCGGACTTGTACATAAGATGATTGTCGGCGGCGAAAAAGAGGGCTGGAGAAACTTTGACGTTGAATACAGCCGCTTTAGCACCCACTTCGAGCGCACGAGCGACGCACCCGGCGGCGACGACACTATGCTTATGTACTTTACATCCGGAACCTCCGGTTATCCCAAGATTGCCGCACATAACTACAAATATCCGCTCGGACATTTCCATACTGCAAAGTATTGGCACAACGTAGACCCCGACGGACTTCACTTCACAATTTCCGATACCGGCTGGGCAAAGGCTATGTGGGGTAAGCTTTACGGTCAGTGGCTGTGCGAGGCGGCAACCTTTGTTTACGACTTTGACAGATTTGACGCATCGGAAATTCTGCCGATGTTTGCAAAGCACAAAATTACAACCTTCTGTGCTCCGCCTACCATGCTTCGTATGATGGTAAAGCAGGACATTTCAAAGTATGATTTTTCCTCGGTTCGTCATATGACGACTGCAGGTGAGGCTCTTAACCCCGAGGTATACCGTCAGTTTGAAAAGGCTACGGGACTTCAGATTAAAGAGGGCTTCGGTCAAACGGAAAGCACGATGATTATCGGCAATCTTGTTGGCAAGCCTCACAAAATCGGTGCTATGGGTAAGCCTGCACCTATTTACAAGGTTGAGCTTCTTGACGCTGACGGAAACAAGGTTAAGACCAGTGAGTCCGGCGAAATTTGTATCAACGTAAAAGACGGTGCACCCTGCGGTCTGTTTACCGGATACTACGGTGATACCGAAAAGACAAACGAGGTATGGCACGACGGCTACTACCATACAGGTGACGTTGCCTGGTGTGATGAAGACGGCTACTATTGGTATGTGGGCAGAGTTGACGACGTTATCAAGTCCTCCGGCTACCGCATAGGACCCTTTGAAATTGAGAGCGTAATTATGGAGCTTCCTTACGTACTTGAGTGCGGTGTTTCTGCCGTGCCCGACGAGGTAAGAGGTCAGATAGTAAAGGCAAGTATAGTTCTTGTTGGCGGAAAAGAGCCCTCGGATGAGCTTAAGGTTGAAATTCAGAATTATGTTAAGCAGAAGACTGCGCCTTACAAGTATCCGAGAATAGTTGAGTTCAGAGATTCTCTTCCAAAGACAGTTAGCGGTAAAATTCAGAGAAATAAACTATAAAATAATCAATAAAAATGAC
>JAZOCR010000019.1:0-12793 GCA_045596605.1 Eubacteriales bacterium
TCCATACAAAGGTTTTAAATACTGCCTTGATCGGGCGAAATTTGGACATAGTTCCAAAGGATATCGCCAAACCTAAAGGAAGCGCTAACACAAGTGTTAGCGCAAAGATCATACAGGTGTTTTCTAAACCATCCAGCAGACTTAAAGTAACTTTCCAAAATTCCATTATTACTTTTTCCTTTAATTAAAAATATTGCCGAAATATTATTCAATAACCTCAGTTATCTGAAGAACGTTTTCAAATCCGTACTTCTTAGCAAGCTCCATAAGCTTTCCGTTTTCTTCGAGAGTTTTGATAGCATTGTTAACTTTTGCAGTTAACTCGCTGCCTTTTTTAAATCCGATTGCATAGATTTCAGAGTCGAGAACGATATCCTCTACAATTGCGAGGTCAGCATAGTCGCCGTTGCCGCAAATGTTCTTTGCAAGAATAATATCAACTACGGCAAAATCTACAGCGCCTGCTTTAACTTCTGTGAATGCATTGATCTGAGCTGTTGTAGCAAGGATTTTATCCTTATCGGTTACTTCAGCTGCATATGCTGCTCCGGCACTTCCGCCTTCTACACATGCGGTCTTTCCTGCGAGGTCAGCTTCGGACTTAACTTTAGCAAGATTGTCTGCTTTTACGACAACACACTGCTGATTGAGCATATATCCATATGAGAAATCAACAAGATCTGAACGCTTAACCTGAACGCCGTTTACATCGTCAGAAGAATTTGCAGTAAAGCCGTTCCAGATACAATCAATTGCGCCTGACTCGAGCTCGTTATACTTCTGTGCCCAGTCTATAATCTGGAATTCAACATCCATGCCGATAAGCTTACCAACCTCCTGAGCAAACTCTGTTTCAAAGCCTGTCCAGGTTCCATCTTCGTTCTGTTCGTTCATGTTTTCAAAAATGGTTACTCCGCAGGTGAGAACGTTATCTTCCTTCTGACAGCCTGCAAAGCATACTGCGCACATGAGTGCTGCAAGTACAAGTGCAATAATCTTTTTCATAATTTTCCTCCGAAAAATACATTAAAATTTATTTGTTTATCACTTCACCGTGTTAAAGTGATAAATCTGATGCTTAGATTATACTCCGAACTTCCACATTTGTCAAGTAAATTTCAGTTATTTTACATTATTTTCACATTTCTGCACCTTTGAAATTGCAAGCGTTCAAACAATACCATACAAAAATGTATAAATATGTGCGCTCACGCAAAAAATATGCAGAAAACAAGCCGTTATATTTCGGCAAATATAAAGCTAATTTAAGAGGTGGAATATGAGCGCTGATAATCGGGAAAATGACACTCTGTTGCAAACAGTAAAGGAAATTGCGAAAGCTTCAGCAGACGGACTTTTAGAGGCAGAGCTTTGCAAAAAAACAAAGCTGCAAAAGCTTATTCGAGGTGACTTTCTGCAAATTAAGAAAGTGTGGTCGGAAATTTGCAAAAAGTTTGAAAAGTCGAGTTCTGCAGAGCTTCCCGGAATTTATATGTGGCTGTTTGATAATTTTTATATTATAGAAAATGAATATGACACGTTCAGTAATACTCTGAAAAAAGCTCCGCTTCTTCCGTCTGTAGATAAGCTTCCCAGAGTTTACGTTGCAGCGCTGCGCTTCTGTCGTTATTCAGATGCTCCTCTCTCTGAGCACTCCTGCAGTGAAATACTGCAGGCACTAAAAAACAACTGCACGCTTATCCTTGACGAATACTTCTGCGCAGGTGCCCTTTTTCGTGCTGCACTTATCACTCGTGTTAAAGAGATACTTTTTGAATATAATCAAGCCCAAGACCGACTTTCGCCAAAGAAAGAAGAAAAATATGCAAAAAGCCTTGGTAACACTATTGCCTCTCTGAGGTACGTTTCTTATCACGACTTTGACTCTGAAGCACACAAATCAGAAGTAGATGAAATTCTCTGTCTTGACCCATCAAAAGCATACTCAAATATGACGAACAGCACGAAAAATCTGTATCTTCACGCTTTGTGCAAAAAGGCAAAGGCACTTGGCGTTTCGGAAACCAAGTACGCAAAAAGGCTTCTTGAACGTGCAAACAGTGCGACAAGTGAAAAGGAACGGCATATTGGTTATCCTCTTTTAAAGACACGTAAAAGCACCAAATATGCATATTTCATTTCTCTGACAGGAATAACTCTTATCACAATGATATTGCTAGTTCTTATTTCTCCTCTATGCATTTTTGCTTTGCTTCCCGTGTGGGAGGCGGTAAAGCAGCTCACAGATTTTGTTTTTTCAAGGGCAGTCAAAAGCTTCCCTCTCGCAAGGATGGAGCTTACGGAAATTCCTGACGATTCGCCTGTTCTTGTAGTAATAACGTCACTGCTTCTTGGAGAGAAAAACGATGCAGAGCTGTTTGACAGACTTGAACGCATATATCTTTCAAATGGCGGTAAAAATGTTTATTTCGGTATTCTTGGCGACATTTCAGATTTTTCAAGTGCAAAGGCACCTTCTGATGAAGCCGTAATAAATTACGCCTACGGAAGAATTGATGCACTGAACAGAAAATACGGAAATAGCTTCATTCTGCTTGAACGCCGTCGTAGCTACTCAAAAAGTGAAGAAGCCTTTATGGGCTGGGAAAGAAAAAGAGGCGCAGTAGTAGAGCTTGTAAGACTGCTTTGTGGCAAAGCCACTACCTTCAGCAGCCACTCCTGTGCACTTGCAAAAGAAATACTCGGCAACAAAAAAATAAAATACGTAGTAACTCTTGACGCCGATACAAATCTTCCGATTGATGCGGTAAAGGATATGTGCTCTTTGATGCTTCATCCTTTAAATACGCCGGTGATTGACAAGAAAAAGGGCATTGTAACAAGCGGTCACGCCATAATGCAGCCAAAATGCGCTCCCGACCTTGCCGCCGCAACACGCACCCCTTTTTCCCGTCTTTTCTGCGGAGTTGGCGGCGCAGATATATATTCCAGCGCATCCTTTGATATATATCAGAGTATATTCGGAGAAGGAATTTTCTGCGGAAAAGGTATTTTTGACGTAGAAGCCTTCAGCTATGTAATAGACGAGCGATGCACCTTCCCCGAAGATACAATCCTCAGTCACGACTGTCTTGAGGGTGCAAAATTGCGCAGTGCACTTATCACCGATATAGAACTCACAGACGGCTTTCCAAAGCACGAGCTTTCTTACCTGAAGCGCCGTCACAGATGGGTGCGTGGTGATATTCAGAACCTTATATTTCTTTTGGATAGCATAAGCTTTGGAAAAAATGACAGACGTAAAAACAATATAAACGCACTATCCCGTTTTAAGCTCTTTGACAATGCAAGGAGCGCTGCAGTTCCCTGCTTTGCCTTTTTCTGTGTTTTTCTTGCACCCTTTACAAGTCCGTTTGTAAGAACCGTGCTCCTGCTTTCCAGTCTTGCATACCATTTTATTCCTGTATTGCTTGACCTTGCAAGTATGCTTTTTTCCCTTGCCTTTAAATGTGTTGCGAGAAGATTTTTTTCAAAAGGCGTCACTACCGGAATATGGCAGAGCATTATGCGTATGATTTTCGGCGTTGCCATGCTTCCGAAAATTGCCCTTTCATCAGTTGATGCTATCTTCAGAAGTCTGTACCGAATGCTTGTAAGCAGAAAAAAGCTTCTCGAATGGCAAACTGCGGCACAAAGTGACGCAGGCGACGGAAGTCTTTTGATGTTTGTGCATAAAAATATTTTCTGTGCCTTTGCGGGATTTTTACTTTTCGCCTTTTCACCAAGCGGCTTTCTGCGTGCAGTAGCACTTCTGTGGCTCGCCTTCCCTATAATATGCTATCACACGTCCTTTGACAAAAAGTCAGAAGATACCCATGAAGAAAAAGCAATAAAAGCAAAATCCCGTGAGTATGCAAAGGACATCTGGAGATTCTTTTCCGAAAACGTAACAGCGCAGGAAAATCATCTTCCTCCGGACAACATTCAGCTTGCTCCGCAGGAAAACGTAGCACACCGCACCTCCCCCACCAATATTGGTCTTTATCTTTTGTCTACACTGTGTGCCCGTGATTTCGGCTTTATAACCACAGATGAGCTTGAAAAAAGAATAGCCAACACCGTTTCTGTGCTTGAAAAGATGCCAAAATGGCACGGACACCTTTACAACTGGTACGATACCGAAAATCTGTTGGTTCTACCGCCACGTTATATATCTACCGTTGACAGTGGAAACCTTACGGCGTGTCTTATAACCCTTAAAGAAGGACTTCGTGAATACGTGTTTGAGTCCACCTCTCTTATAGAGATTATAGCAAGAATTGAAAAGCTCGAAGGCGATACGGACTACAGGCTGCTTTACAACAAAAAACGCAATTTGTTTTCACTGGGCGCAGAAATAAAGCCAGGCGGCGAATATACAATAAACGACGGCTGCTATGACCTTCTTATGAGCGAAGCAAGAACCATCAGTTTTATACAGTGCGCAAAAAGAAACGTACCAAAAAAGCATTGGCAGGCTCTTTCACGCACGGTTGTTGGAAGTGGCGGCTATATAGGCCTTTACTCCTGGACCGGAACTGCCTTTGAATACTTTATGCCACCAATTTTTCTTCCGGTATACAAAAACTCTCTTTTTTACGAAGCACTGCTTTTCGCACTGCGTGCCCAAAGAAGCCGCCAAGCCAAAAGCTCAGGCACTTCTGTGTGGGGAATTTCCGAAAGCGGTTACTTTTCCTTTGACAGCGAGATGAATTACAGGTACAAAGCCTTCGGAGTGCCATGCACCGCACTTAAAAGCGGACTTGAAAAGGACCTTGTTATATCGCCTTACTCAAGCTTTCTGAGTATGTGTATAGGAAAACGCCGTGCGCTTGCAAATCTTGAAAGACTTCATAAGCTTGGATATTACGGCAAATACGGATTTTTTGAAGCAATAGATTTTACGCCGAGAAGAAGTGGCAAAAAAGGGTCTGTTGTCAAAAGCTATATGTCCCATCATCTTGGAATGAGCCTTACTGCGCTTTGCAATGCCGCCTTTGACGGTATCCTGACAAAAAGATTTATGAACGACAGAGCAATGGCAAGCGCAAGAGAGCTTCTTGAAGAAAGGATACCCGTAAACGCCGGAGTACGCCGGATAAAAAAAGGGAACGATATTCCCACACAGCGTTCTTACCAGGGGACTTCCCATGGAAAAATATATACCGGAGCAAATCCTTGTGCACCAAAGGTATGCATTATATCTGACGGAAATGTAAAATGCACGACAACGTCCCTTGGGCATTTTGAAATATCAGACGGAAGTATTCTTATAAATCACTGCGATTTTGAAAAATATGAATGTACAAATTCTTTGTACTGTTTTGCACATTACCAAAACAAAACCTTATCACCGTCCTTGCTTCCCGGAATAAACCCACGGGAAACCGTGTACAGCCTCAAAGCGACAGGAGGATACACAGAGCTATGCTCAAGGCTTCCGGGAGTTCTTGAATTTTCACAAAGCACCACCATTACAAGAAGTGAGCTTGCGGTGATATGCGTAAAGCTCTTTGCAACTCCGAAAAACACAAATCACGATAAAGAGAGCCGCTCTTTAGAATTTGCCTTTTGCTTTACCCCCGTGCTTACAAAAAAGGAACATTTTCTTTCTCATATGAGTTTTTCTTCGCTGTTTTTAGAAGCGGAGTTTATAAAGGAAAGTAACATTCTTCTTTACAGGCGACGTATGCGAAACGAAGGAGAAAAGGAAGTGCTACTCGGTGTTGCGCTTTCCGATATTAACGCCCCATTTGTCTTTGATACAAGAGCTGACGACTGCTTCACATATAAGCACTCGCCGGGGGATTTTTCAGATATCTTTTCCCAAAGCTCCAAAAACAACCTCGGCGCATGTATAAGACCGTACTGCAAAATACGGACGGAAATTGCCGAAAACGGCGACAGATACACCTCGGAGCTACTCATATGCCAGGGCACTTCAAAGGATAAGATTATTCGCTCTATAGAAAATGCAAGAAAAAAATCCTTTGAAGAAAAAGTCAGGGCTCTTTCGGATGTTTCTGAAAAATTTACCACAAGTGCAGGCATAGGAATGTTCGGTGCAGACAAATCACCGTCCGCAGCAGAAAGGCTTCTTCCCGGAATAATTTTCGGTTCGGGTTCTCTCTTTCATACGGATAAAATTCCCACTCACATTGGAATGGATAAATTATGGAGGCACGGAATATCGGGGGATTATCCAATCGTATCTTTGGTGGTTATATCCGGTGCGCTTATTCCAAAGCTTGAAAAGTTCATTCGCACGGCAAAGCTATTGAAGCTTTGCAAGACAAAATTCGATTTGTGTATTATTTATTCTGAAACGGAAAGATACCGCCGTCCTATAGCTTCTGAGATATGTGAGCTTATAGCAAAATGCGACTGCACAGAGCTTATTTCCAAAAGCGGCGGAGGTATTTTCCTTATAGACAGAAGCGATGCTGAATCCTATGCAAATGCAATACTTTTACGCTCGTGTATAAAAATAGACATTCTGTACGACAGCAAAGCATTAATTGATACTCCGGTGGGCAACGAACTAAGGCTACCTGTTACTTTACCGAACCTCTCAGTTGATTTTCCAAAAAAGTCTTTTCCGGTTATATCCACACCGAGAGGAGATTTTGAGAAAAATTGCTTCATTGTCAGAAAAGACCGTGAATTAAAGTCCCCTCACTCCCATATTCTCACCGGCAGGCGCATATCCTGCCTTGTCACATCGGGAAGCCTTGGTTACACCTGGACTTACAACGCACAAAACAGAAGAATTACTCCTTTTCGTGACGATGCCCTTTCGGAAACAAGCGGAGAAAGAATATATCTTATTTCCGAAAAACGTGCTTACGACCTGTGCGCTATGGCAAGATACGTAACCTTTGCACCGGGAGAAGCAGTTTACGTAGGAATTGCAGATGCAATAGAGTACTCGGTAACGGTTTATCTTTCAGAAAAGCTTGGCACAAAATACTGTGACGTGCGTCTGAAATTCCCTGCCGGCAGCACCGAATCACGAAAGCTTATGTATTATGCGGCTCCCGTTATGGGTAAAGACAGCAGTGAAAATAAATTTATTCAATACAGTGAAAAAAACGGAGTGCTTTTATTCAAAAATCCTTTTTCCGACTTTTTTGCAAATTATACAGGCTTTATTTGCGCATTAAAGTCAAATGAGGACTCGGTAAAAAGTGCCAAATATATTAAAAACCGTGCTGCTCTGTTTTTGCCGGGTAGCGACATTTCAAAAGGTGAGTGTGACTGTGCCTCGGTATATCTTGTGGCAAAGGAAAGCGACAACTGTGAATACTACCGCTTTGCACTTGGTGCTGTAAAGGATACTGGCAACATTCAAGGACTCCTTGATTTTTCGATTGCAGCTATGTCAGATGGTATATCTGAACATCGAAAAGCTGTAAATTTTGCGCACTCACTGATTCCCGATATTAAAATGCTTCCCGATAATAACAATATCACTGCTTTGTCATATTCCGTGCTTTTCAATTTCTTTCTTCCTTATCAGAATGGTGCGGCAAGATTTATTGCAAGAAGCGGTTTTTATCAGTCAGGCGGTGCTTACGGCTTCAGGGACCAGCTTCAGGACTCCCTGTGCCTTATGTACTCAAATCCGCATATGACAAGAGCGCATATTTACAGATGCTGTGCAAGGCAGTTTGTAGAGGGTGACGTTCTTCATTGGTGGCACGATATGGAAAGTAAAAGCAGTGGAAAAAACATCGGCAGAAGTGTCTGTCGGGGTGTACGTACACTGTGCTCCGATGACTATCTGTGGCTTCCCTACGTCTGCGCAAAATATTTCGCTTTTTCCGGGGACTGCGACTTTCTTAATAAAAATGTACACTATATTGACGGAGAACAGCTTTCCGAAGCTCAAAGTGAAAAATATATTGAGGCAAAAAAGGGTGAAATATCCGAGAGCGTGTATATGCACTGCGTGCGTGCCATTGACAGAGGAATCTCACGTATCGGACAGCACGGGCTTCCCCTTATTGGAAGCTGTGACTGGTGTGACGGCTACAGCAATGTCGGAACAAGATACGACGGAGAATCGGTATGGCTTGGTATGTTCCTTTATATTGTGCTTGACCTTTTCTGCGACATATGCAAAAAGCGCAAGGACACAGAAGCGCATAACAGATATTCTCATGCTAAAATCGAACTTCTGGAAGCAATCAGAAACTGCGGCTACAGTGAAAAAGACGGTCAGTATCTGCGTGGCTACTACGCCGACGGCTCCCCTCTCGGCTCACAAGGTAATGACGAATGTAAAATCGACCTTCTTGCCCAATGCTTTGCGCCCTATTTATCCGGAAGCAGCACAAGTCAGATATACAAAGTATCAAAAAATGCATACGACAGACTCTTTGATGAAAAATACAGTATTTTCAAGCTCTTTGACCCGCCCTTTAAAAACTCACGGCAAAATCCCGGATATATAAAGGGCTATGTTGCAGGAATACGTGAAAACGGAGGTCAGTACACCCATGCGGCAGTATGGGGAGCAAGGGGACTTCTTTGTGCCTCGAAAATTCTATACAGGGCGGGAGAATATGAAAAGTCAGCAGAGCTTTCATATCTTGCAGAGCGTGCAGTAAACGCCCAGAACACAGTGCTTCGTACAATCGGTGCTCTCGGAGATGACGCAAAAAACGCCTATAGCTGTGAGCCCTACTACCTTGCAGGTGATATTTATTCAAATCCTGAGCATTACGGCAGGGGCGGTTGGACTATATATACCGGCGCTGCAGGCTGGTATTACACGGTTCTTTTAAGAGATGTGCTTGGAATAAAGCTTTCAGGAGTAGTAGACGGTGATGCAAGTATAGAAATAGAATGCCTGCGACCTATGCTTCTTCCGGAGCTCCTTTGCGGTATGACTCTTTATCTTTCTCTTAAGGACAAAAACAATGAAAAGGCGCAGTATTATATAAAATATTACTGCGGCGACACTGCAAGGATTACGGTTGACGGAGAAGAAACCGTCGGCAAAATAAAAATAGAGGGCGGCAGCCACAGAATTTCCGTATATCTTCAAAATATAGATGAATAGTCCTAAATTAACAAAAAATAACTTTATCTTTCATTTATTGTGTAATATAATATTAAAGTATAACGTATTTCTTTTAGACAAATGAAAGGATTTATCATGATAAGAATAAACATTGCTGATGGTATAAACCTGAACATCATTGATTCGGATAAATTCAAAACAAATCTTCTCAAAATAAACTTTACAATTCCGCTTTCCGAAAAGACTGCACCTTATGCTTCACTTCTCGGTCAGGTGCTCAGAAGAGGCTGTGCGAAATATCCAACTATGACGGAATTCAACCGCAGACTTGAGTATCTTTATGCAACCTCTCTTGGCAGTTCAAGCACAAAAGTAGGTGAAAATCAGCTTATTACCTTTGGTGCTTCCTTTCTCCGTGACGAATTTGTTCCAGACGGTACAGAGCTTCTTTCGCTTGTCTGCGAAATAATGGTGGATTGCGTATTCTCACCATGCCTTGTAGACGGAAAATTCTCTGAAGAATACGTTGAAGGCGAAAAGAAGAACCTTTGCGACAGAATAGACGCAGAAATCAACAATAAGGGTGCATATGCAAACAAGCGTCTTTTTGAAATAATGTGCGAGGGTGAGCCCTATGCAGTTTCACCTCTCGGCACAGTAGAGAGCGTAAGTAAAATAAGTGCAAAGAGCCTTACAGAGTTTTATTTTGATGCCTTTGCCAAAGCACCGATAGAAGTATTTTTCGTCGGCACCTGCGATAAAGACGCACTTACTATGGCACTCAAAGAAAAGCTGTCACCCTTTGCAAGAAAGGCTACCGGCTATTGTGCATCTATAGTAAAAGAAAGCGCAAAGGAAATAAAGCGTGTATGCGAGGAAATGCCGGTAAATCAGGGCAAGCTCGCTATGGGCTTCAGATGCGGTGCTGATATTTCCAAAAAGAACGTAGAAAGCTGCGTGGTATTCAATGAAATATTCGGTGGTTCTCCGATAAGCAAGCTGTTTGAAAACGTTCGTGAAAAGATGAGCCTTTGCTATTACTGCTCATCACGCTTTATTTCCCAGAAGGGTATTATAAACATCGCAAGCGGTGTAAAGGTGGGCGACGAGAGGAAGGCTGAAGATGAAATTATGCGTCAGCTTGATGCTATGAAAAAAGGTGAATTTTCAGAAAACGACATAGCAGAGGCAAAGCTTTCCCTTTCCAACAGCTATATAAGCTGTTATGACGACGCAGAAAGGCTTTCATCATTCTATCTTACAAGAATAGTATCGGGAGCTGACATTTCTACTCTTGAAGAAATAATTGCAAGAATAAACGCAACAACCAAAGAAGAAATAACAGAGATTGCGAACACGGTCGTGCTTGACACGGTATACTTCCTCAAGGGAACAAACCTTGACGGGGGCAGTGAAGACGAGGAATAACGGAGGAAGCAGAATGGGCTTTGAAATATTTGAAAACAAACAAATTGACGAAAAATACTATTATAAAAAGCACAAAAGCGGGCTTGACGTTTACGTTATTCCGAAAAATCACGGCACGGGCTATGCGGTATTTGGCACACGCTTTGGTTCAATTGACAACCACTTTAAGGTTAATGGTGAGGGAATCCGTGTTCCCGACGGAATTGCACATTTTCTCGAACACAAAATGTTTGAAAACGAGGACGGCATAGACACCTTCAAGAGATACGCAAAATACGGTGCAAGCGCCAACGCTTACACCGGCTCCGATATAACCGTATATCTTTTTTCGGCAACCGACTGTATGACACAGAACCTTGAAATTCTTCTGGATTTTGTTTCCCATCCTTACTTCACAAAAGAAACTGTTGATAAGGAGCAGGGTATAATCGGTCAGGAAATCCGTATGTATGACGACAACCCCAACTGGCGTCTTTACTTCAATATGCTTCGTGCGCTCTATAAAAATCACCCTGTAAATATCGATACCGCAGGAACAGTTGAAACTATCGCAGAAATCACTGCGGAAACTCTTTATAAGACCTATAATACCTTCTATAACCTTCACAATATGGCTCTTTGCGTATGTGGAAACGTTTCACCAGAGGAAGTGGAAAGCGTTTGCGACAAGGTGCTGAAAGAAGCACCGTCACTTTCGGTAGAAAGAATTTACCCCGATGAGCCAAAGAAAGTAAACATGCCGGAAATATGCGAAAAAATGCAGGTTTCCATGCCTATGTTT
Organism: Eubacteriales bacterium; assembly: GCA_045596605.1. Classification (GTDB taxonomy): domain Bacteria; phylum Bacillota; class Clostridia; order Oscillospirales; family CAG-382; genus SIG622. Next base: position 11,238 of record JAZOCR010000019.1, read on the forward strand.
GCAGTCGGCATAAAGGATGCTGTTCAGTTTGAGAGTGGAGATGCGCTTTCAAAAAAAAGCGCAGAAATGAGTATTATTTTAAGAGTAATTTTCGGCAAGGCAAGTGATTTTTACTCACGCCTTTACAGTGAAGGACTTATAAATTCCTCCTTCTCTGCCGCATTTGACGCACACAGCGCATTCTCTTACAGTGAAATTTCAGGACTCTGCGAAAATCCCGACAAGGTGTATGACGAGATAAAGGCTGAGATAAAGAGATACCAGGAAAAAGGCATCGACAAGGAAGAATTTGAGCGTGCAAAGCGTGCACTGTATTCTGCAAGTGTTCGCACCTTTGACAGCACTGACGATATTGCAAATTCTTTCCTTGCATATATTTTCAGCGGAGCAAATTTGCTTTATGAGGCAAACGTAATAGCAGACACAACTCTCGAAGAGGTAAACGAGCGGCTTCGCACCTCTTTTGATTCTGACAGCTTCGTACTGTCAAAGGTGCTTCCTTTATAAAAACAACAGAAAGGAAAAAATGTAATGACATACGTTTCATTTCCGGGACTTTTTGAAAAGATTTTTGAAATAAATCCGATAATCTTTCCGGATTTTCCCTTACAAATACGGTGGTACGGACTTATAATATGTACCGGAATACTTCTTGCACTGTTTGTCGCCACAAGAAACGCAAAAAAAGAGGGCATATCCACTGACAGTATTTTAGACTTTGGTATTTTTACAATTCCCTTTGCAATTATCGGAGCAAGACTTTACTACGTTATAACCTCACCGGATGAATATAACAGCTTTTACGATGTAATCGCCATATGGAACGGCGGGCTTGCTATATACGGTGCAGTTATCGTAGGCGCCGTAACGGTTTTTGTTATAGCCAAAATAAAGAAAATAAAATTCTCTAAAATTGCCGATGTCGCCGCCCCTTCTCTGCTTTTGGGACAACTCATCGGCAGATGGGGAAACTTCTGCAACGGCGAGGCATTCGGTCATCTTGACAGAATTGAATTTCTCGGCAAAATTATTGAAACACCGTCTTTTGAGGATAACTACCTTCTGCGAATGGTAGTAAGCTCAAATGCTACAAACGGAGAATTTTTGACCGTACACCCTACGTTCCTTTATGAGTCTCTATGGAACCTTATCGGCTTTATAATTATAAGCCTTATTTACAAAAAGAAAAAATTTGACGGACAGATTGTACTTAGTTATTTTGCCTGGTATGGCTTTGGACGTTTCTTTATAGAGGGACTTCGCTCGGACAGCCTTTACCTTTGGAATTCTGATATCAAAATTTCACAGCTTTTTGCGCTTCTCACATTTGTATTTGCAACTATTGCGCTTATTGTGATTTTAGCAAGACAAAAGAGTGCTTTAAAGGATGCGGGTGAATATGAAAGTCAGTTTGCAGTAAGCACCAATGCTGCAGACAGCGAAAAAGCAATTGGCGAAGAAGCGAATAAAAGCACAAAGACACAAACGGAGGGAACAGACAATGGCAATACTGATTGACGGAAAGCTTACGAGCACGAACATCCGTGAGGAAATAA
>JAZOCR010000020.1:0-2605 GCA_045596605.1 Eubacteriales bacterium
TTATAATACCTTGCCCTGCTTCATGCAGTGCTTTGATTTTGATGACAATCTATATAAACAGCCCCTTAACAAACCTTTTGTTTGTTAAGGGGCTTATATTTAACTTTCAAGCTCAGCGTTTGCGCTGTCCCACTGTTCATAAACTTTTTCAAGTTCAGACGAAAGAGCTGAATTTTCTTCAAAAAGCTCTGCGGTTTTCAGATAATCAGATGCGAATTCCTCAAGTTCTTTTTCTATTTCCGCCTGTCTTTTCTCAATTTCAGCTATACGCTTTTCACTGTCAGCAAGTCGCTTCTCCGCCTTGCGTCTACGGCTTTTTTCTTCTTTATTTTTTAAATAATCTTCCTTTGATGAAGAATTTGTTTTATCCTCAAATGCTTTAGCTTCAGAATTTGCACTTGCTATTCTTCGCTTATATTCTTCGTAATCTGCGTATGTTCCTTTATAATCGGTATAACCCTCCTCACGCATATCGAGTATTCTCGTTGCAAGCTTTGAGAGAAAATATCTGTCGTGGGAAACCGCCATAACAGTTCCGTCGTAGCCTAAAATAGCATCCTCAAGTACCTCTCTGGAATTTGCATCAAGGTGGTTTGTAGGTTCATCAAGTATAAGAAGATTCAAGTCCTCAAGCATAAGCTTTGCAAAGGTAAGTCTTGCCTTTTCGCCGCCGGAGAGAACCTCTACCTTTTTAAATACGTCCTCTGCCTTGAAGAGAAACCTTGCAAGTACGCCACGGATTTCACTTTGCTTTCTGTCCGGATAATTGTTCCAAAGTTCATCAAGTACGGTGTTATTCGGATTCAGTCCCTGATGCTCCTGGTCATAGTAGCCTATCTTAATACCCTTAACATACTCAAAGCTACCACTGTCAGCTATAGTTCTTCCACTGAGTATTTTAAGAAGCGTAGACTTACCTACACCGTTTGAGCCGGTAAAAAACATTCTGTCCTGACCTCTCAAAAGGAAAGAGAGATTTGAAAAAAGCTTTTTGCCCGGAAAAGATTTTGAAAGCCCACGCACATCAAGCATACGCTCTGACATCAAAAAGCTCTTACCTGATGAAAAATTAAATGAAACCCTTTCGGGAAGATTTTTCGGCTTTTCAATCTTCTCCATTCTGTCAATTGCTTTCATTCTGCTTTCTGCAGCGATAATGTTTCTTTCTCTGTTCCACTTTCGCTGATTCTCTATAAACGCTTCAAGACGTTCGATTTCCTTTTTCTGATTTAAGTAATGCTTTTCATCGTTCTTTCTGTCTTCTTCCTTGCGTTTTACGTATCCTGTATAAGAACAGTTATAGAGCTTTGCTCCGCAGTTTTCTATTTCAAGGGTATGAGTCGTAACCTTATCAAGAAAATATCTGTCATGGGATATTACAATAAGCGTCTTTTTATATGAAGCAAGGTAGTTTTCAAGCCAAACGCAGGTTTCTATGTCAAGATGGTTGGTTGGCTCGTCAAGCATAAGTATATCCGGCTCAGAAAGAAGCGTTCTTGCAAGGGCAATTCTTGTTTTCTGCCCGCCGGAAAGAGCGCTTATGGGAAGCACCTGCTTTTCAGGCGGAAATCCAAGTGAGGTAAGCATACTCTTAATTCTGCCTTTATACTCGTATCCACCGTTTTTTCTGAAGGTTTCTTCAAGAAGAGTATATTCCTTAACATACATCATATGCTCATCTTCAGGAAGATTTTGATTCATTTTATTTTGAAGAAAAGCTATTCTTTCCTCCCACTCCTGAAGATCAGAAAATGCCCCAAGCATTTCATCAAAAAGGATCTTTTCCGATTCAAAACCTGCGTTCTGTTCAAGGTAGCTTACTTTTTTGTCTTTACCGAAAAATACACTTCCGCTTTCCGCTTCATTAATGCCGCATATTGTTTTCAGAAGAAGTGATTTACCGGCGCCGTTTACTCCGACGACGCCAAGTCTTGTTCCCTCATTTATGCTAAAAGAAATTTTATCAAGTATAACATCTGTGCCAAAGGCAACCGTTACTTCCGATAAACTGAGTGCAATCAAATTTTATTCCTTTCCAATATAACTATTATTTTTCCATTCTTTTTCCGCAAAATGGACAGTAAAGTGCGTCGTTGCTTACGCTTCTACCACAGTAACACTTCTTGACGTTAGTGCTTTTCCTGTCCAGCTCTGCTTTCAGCTCTGAAATTTTTTCAAAAATTTTAGTGTATTCATCACCGGAAATTTTAGCAGTTGCAGAAAGCATCTCGTTTTCAGCAACAAGTCGACCGAGCTTTTCATACTCACGAGATAGTCTTTCTTTTATAGCTGCAGCTTCCACTGCTTTTTTAGAGCTGTCTGCAATTTCAGATGCTTTTTTACCAACCTGCTTTGCAGTATTTTCAAGTGCATCTGCGAAATCATTAAAAAATCCCATAAATTACTCCTTTATAAAACAAATGTGACTATAAGATTAAAGCATTTTTTTCAGATACTGTCCTGTATATGAATTTTCGCACTCTGCTACTTGCTCCGGTGTACCACAAGCAATAACAGTACCACCTCTGTCACCACCCTCAGGTCCCATATCGATTATATAATCGGCGGTTTTAATGAGGTCAAGATTATGCTCGATTACAATAAC
>JAZOCR010000021.1:0-8650 GCA_045596605.1 Eubacteriales bacterium
TGAAAGAATTTCATTTTCATACTGTTCGTAGGTTATCTTTTTCATATAATCATTCCTTTCGTTTTATAATTAAAAGCAAAGCGAGAACAAATGTTCTCTAAACTGTTTAAATTAAGCGGATTTACAATAAAAATCCGCACAACCACTTGCTTTTCCGACTGTACCGTATTATACCATAAAATCCACTAAATGTCAATAGAAAACAGCACATTTGTTCTATTTCTACAAAAGTGACAAATTTTAAGTATAAATAAAAATGGAATTATTCTGCATATAAAAATATTAACAAACAATGTTTTTACAAAAACTTTTGTGAAGCAAAGGGGAAAGTGCACAAAAAAATTCATACGAATTGCAAAAAAATCATAAAAATGTCAACAATAATCAAAATGTTTAAAAAATACTATTGCTTTTTTAAGGAAAATGTTCTATAATATTCTAAATGTGTGATACGCACGATTTCAAAATAGCAATGTATAAAACAGTTTTAACTTTCGCAAAAGCGGAACAAAAAATCCGGAGGAAAATTATGAAACATAATCTTTGCGTAATCGGTTACGGCGGAATGGGTGGAGGCTTCCACGCAAAAAACGCCCTTACAAGTGATGTTGTAAATCTTGCAGGTATATATGATATAGATCCCGCAAAGTGCGAGCAGGCTCGTGCAAACGGAATACACGTATACGAAAGCATTCAGGAGGTAATAGACGATAAATCTGTTGACCTTGTAACCGTAGCAATTCCAAATGACTCACACCGTGATGCAGTTGTAAAAAGCCTTCTCGGCGTAAAGAATGTAATCTGCGAAAAGCCGGTTGCAATGAGCTCTAAGGAGCTTCAGGAAATGATAGATGCTTCAAAAAAATCAGGAAAGCTTTTCACTGTTCATCAGAACAGAAGATGGGACGTAGATTTTCTTGCAATGAAGAAAATCCACGACAGCGGTGAAATAGGCAGGATTTTCAATATTGAATCAAGAATCCACGGCTCACGTGGTATTCCTTCCGACTGGAGAGGTGAAAAGGCTCACGGCGGTGGAATGCTTCTTGACTGGGGTGTTCACCTTATCGACCAGATACTTCAGATATACACTGAGAAAATCGAAAAAATATACTGTCGTTTTGACCACCTTACAAATAAAGAGGTTGACGATAACGTTCAGCTTAATATCTATTTTGAAGGCGGCGCAAGAGCGTATGTGGAAGTAGGAACATACAACTTCATTTCACTTCCCAGATTCTATATGCAGGGAGAAAAGGGTACGGCACTTATACGTGACTGGCGTGAAAAGACACAGGTTGTAAAGTGCAAGGCTTGGCACGAAAGCGACGTTGTGCCGATACAGACCGCCGCAGGCCTTACAAAAACAATGGCACCCAGAGACGAGATCACCACCGACACCTACGAGGTAGACCGTCCCACATCCGACGTACACGATTTCTACCGTAACGTCTGTGCTGCAATAGACGGCAAGGAAAGCCTTCTTGTAACCCACGACCAGGTAATGAGAGTATTCAAGGTTATGGAAGCAGCTTTCGAGTCTGCAGAAACAGGTAACCCGGTATATTTCCCTGAAAAGCTATAATTTTAAAATAGGAAGATGCGCCTTGCCAAAAAAGAAGCAGGGCGCATTATTTAAAACCTCATTAAATTTAGTGAAAAAATTCCCAAAAACACTTTACATGCCGCAATATTTATGGTAGTATAGTGTTGCAGGGTTAAAACAATGTGAAAGGTCGGTGAAGCACTTGAAATTCAATAAGAATAATAACTACGCAACCATAGCAATTTACGCATTTATAACCATTGTGCTCAGTGCACTTGTTATTGTCGGCGGCATAATGAATATGGATTTTGCAAAGTATATGGGAGTGCTTTCACCCTTTTTCTATGCTTTTGCAATAGCTTATGTTCTTAATAAAATATCCGGATTTTTTTCCAAAGTGATTCGTCTTATTGCAAAAAAGCTTTTAAAAATCAAAAAAGAAAAAATAAATATAAAAGCAGTAAAATACATATCAATAGCTCTTTCGTATATTGTATCTCTTTTGGCACTGTACGGCTTTGTAAGTGTAATTATCCCGCAGCTGACCTCAAGCGTCAAGGACGTTATGAATAACTATCAGAAGTATATCGACGCCGGCTCTGCCTGGTTTGACGGATTTGTTGAAAGGTACGATTTTATCCAGGGCTTCTTTGTGGCAGAGGAATTTGAGGAGAATATTATTGCGCTTATCAATTACGTTATGTCGCTGATTAAAGATATCTCACCCAGGTTTTTAAGCTTTCTTGAAGAATTTGCCCTTGAGGTGAAAAATATCCTTATAGGACTTTTCATTTCCATTTATATGCTTGTCGGCAAGGAGCGCTTCAAGGCACAGACAAAAAAGTTTCTCGCAGCATTCACTGCAAAGGAAACCTACGAAAAGGTGCTCTCCGTTGCCTATGAAAGTGATTACCGCTTCGGTGGATTTATCGTCGGAAAAATCATCGACTCCACTATTATAGGAATAATCTGCTACTTCAGCTGCCTTATATTCAGCTTCCCGTTCCCGGCTCTTGTAAGCTTTATAATAGGCGTAACCAACGTTATCCCGATAGCAGGACCGTTTATCGGCGCAGTTCCAACGGGACTTCTCATCCTGCTTGTTGACCCAACCAAATTCCTTTGGTTTATCCTTTTCGTATTCGTGCTTCAGCAGCTTGACGGAAACTTTATCGGTCCGAAAATTCTCGGAGATAAAACCGGACTTTCGTCATTCTGGGTGCTTACGTCGCTTGTCATCATGGGCGGACTTTACGGAATATTCGGAATGCTTCTGGCAGTACCGCTGTTCTCGGTTATTTATTACGAATTAAAGCATTTTACGGAAAAACGGCTCACATTAAAGGAGCTGTCTACCTCTACGGCGGACTACGCTTCACCCGAAGACCTGCCCTTTGTCGGTGAGAATAAGCAGGAAAAAAAGCAGGGAAAATTAAGCGCACAGATAAAAGAAAAAATATCAGACTTTAGAAAGAAAAAATAATAAAGCGCAAGGGCGTACCGGTAAATCCGATACGCCCTGAATTTTTTGTCAGTCAAGAAGATATCCGAGCATCTTATCCGGATGCTTCAGCATACTCATAGTAATACGGTAATGCTCCGTTTCGGTGTAGGGAACACTCTCTACGCCGTTTTTTGTTATCTCAAAGACTTCAGAATTTGGCATTGTCATAAGAATGGGAGAGTGGGTAGAGATAATAAACTGGGAGTTTTTCTTTACAAGGTCATTTATTCTGCAGATAAGGGACATCAGACGCATTGGAGAAAGTGCCGCCTCAGGCTCGTCAAGAATGTATATCCCATTGCCGCCAAACCGATTTTCTACAAGAGCCATAAAGCTCTCACCGTGAGACTGCTCGTGAAGGGATATGCCACCGTAGTGGCTTATAACAGGTGCGTCAAAGGATGGGGCACCATCCATTTTGTCAATATTTGTGGCAACATTGTAAAAGCTCTCCGCACGAAGAAAATAGCCGTCCCGTGCACGCCTGTAGTTTTTTACTACAGTAAGATATTCAAAGAGGTTCGAGTGGGAATTTCTTGTTGCAAAGTTGAAATTCTTACTTCCACCCTCAGCGTTAAAGCCAAGCGATACCGCAAGAGCCTCGATAAGAGTGGACTTTCCAATACCGTTTTCACCCACGAAAAAGGTAACCGGCTTTGTAAAGGTTATGGAGCTTTGCATAAGATGCTTTACAACCGGAAGACCGCTGATATAGTTATCCTGCGGAATATCATCGGAAACGTATATTTCTTTTACGTATAGCTGATTTTCAAAAGTACTGTTTTCCATTATTTCAAAATCCTTATTTTACCGATAATCGGCATTTCCTTTGCCTTGCCGGTAGCCGCAAGATAAATGCCGTAAGCTATTGCCACGATTATGAGAATATCAACCGCCGTGAAAGCGAGCGAGAAAAGTGGAGAAAGAATGTCGCCTATTATCGGAATAAAGCCCAGTACGAACTCAATTGCCCACATAGCTGCCGAAAGTATAAGCTCCGCTATAAAGAGAACGAGTCCCTGGTTTGCGTGAAACTTTGTGTACGCAGATTTTTTAGAGGAAACGAAAACCGGATAAAAGCATACAAATGGAATATAGGAAAGAATAGCGTATACCTTGTTTTCCTCAATGTCGCCTTTTGAATATGCTTTTGTGAAATCCTCGGTGTTTTTTAAATTATCGAAGTAATCGTTTTTACTGTCCTTTGAAGTGTCACCTGCAACCTTTTCTCTGCAAACGGGGCAGAAAATATCGTCTGCGGCAAGATGCGCACCGCACTTTTTACATTTAGCCATCTTAAAAATCCTTTCTTTTGTCGTCTGTATATATTTTACTTGTTCTCTATATTTGTGTCAAGCTTGAATTTTGTAAATACCACACTCGCATTTATGTCATCCGAGGAATACTCAAAGGAGTAAGGAACATTTCCATCCTCTGAGAAGCAGAAAACTATTTCCGCCTCGCCGTAAATCACCCTTGCACAGTATCCGACCTTGTCTTCGGATATCTGATATTCGGTGATGTTTTCTCCTGCCGTCTTTGAAAGCACGGATAAAAAGTCGTCAGCCGAGAGGGAGGCAAGAATGTTTATGCGTGAAAGAGCTTCCTTTGGCAGTGTGGTGTCAATACCTGCAAAATGTACTGCAACAGAGGAGGGCGCACCGGCGGTATCGTATTCAACGGATAGCCCTGAAAAGGGCTCAGGGGATAAAATATCAAGCTTTGTCACAGACATATCCCGCAAAAGCCGTGCAGTGCCGTCATAGCTTTTTTCTCCGGTGCGAATGTTAAAGGTAAGCTCGCTCATATAGGATGTGCGAAGATTGTCAGCAATGTTTTTTACAAATCGCTCCTTTTTTCCGCCTCCGGTGCAGGAGTACAGAAAAAGTGCCGATATTACAGCGATAAGTAAAAGCTTTGTACCACAATGTCCTTTGAAACCTGTCCTCATAAAGAATACTCCCTTCAAACGCCGGAATATCTCCGACCCTTACTCTCCGGAAGCATTATTTTTATTATTTCAGAATATCCGCAAGTATTCTTGCCGCACGCTCAGGTATTTCCGAGGGAAGTACACCGTACTGGGATAGCTCTTCAGAGAGAGCATCACCGGCAAGACCGTGAAGATATGCCCCACATACTGCGGCATCACCGCAGGACGCACCTTGCGCCAAAAGCGAAGCTATCATACCTGCAAGCACGTCACCACTGCCACCCTTTGAAAGAGCAGAATTTCCGCTTGTGTTTATGGTAACCCTTTCTCCCTTTTCGGCAATTACCGTTCCTGCTCCTTTGAGAAGCAGGGTGCAACTATGTTTTAACGAAAAATCAAGTGCGCTCTTTATTCTGTTTTTCTGTATTTCCGATACCGAAAGACCGGAGATTCTTGAAAACTCCAGCGGATGCGGCGTCAGAACAATATTGCATTTAGCTTCCGATAATACATTTATATTACCGGAAATCGCATTTATTCCGTCTGCATCAAGAATTATCGGAACGCTTATGCTTCGTATCAGCTCGCAGACTCTTTTTGTAACCCTTTCGCCCGTGCCAAGCCCACAGCCAATAAGCACAGCACTGCAGCTTTTTGCGTATTCTATAAGCTTTTGAGTATCCTCATCTGTGTCGACTACAGGTAAATATACAGGCTCTGAAAGCCTGCCTTTTATAATATTAAGCACAGAGTCTTCCGATGCAAGACAAACAAGACCTGCTCCCATTCTTAATGCCCCAAGACAGGCAAGGTGTGCCGCACCGGGCATATCTTTGCTTCCTGCAATAATCAGAAGCTTTCCGTAGCTTCCCTTGCTGGAGTTTTGATGTCTTGCCGGGAGTGAAGATAAAATAAGCTTCTTATCACTTACTTCGTATTTTGTATTAAAATTCTCAAAAACACTGTCCGATATTCCTATTTCTGCTATTTCAATTTCACCGCAAAGCTCTCTTGCACCGTAAGAGTACATACCCGGCTTGCCCTTTGCAAAGCTTACCGTTCTGTGTGCGCAAAAGGATATAGCCGAAGCACTGCCGTATTCTGCATCTATGCCACTGGGAATATCCGCCGAAAGCCTGTATGCAGGGTTGCTGTTTGAAAGCTCAATAATTCTTGCGCATATGCTGTCTTTTTTTATTTCTCCGGAAAATCCCGTTCCGAATATAGCATCTGTTATTACATCAGCATCGGTTATTTTTTCAGAGGCTACGTCAAAATCTCTTTCACAGTCAATTATGGCTATGCTCTTTTTTTGGCAAAGCTCGTAGAAATACAGCGCATCTTCAGTTTTCGGCACATCGCCAAAAACCGAAATACATACTACATTTTCAAAGGTATCACGGAGCCTTAGCGCAAGCGCATATCCGTCGCCACCGTTATTCCCCTTTCCGCAGAGTATAACGAATTTTTTGCCTTTGCCAATATAGTCGGAAAGAGAGTCAAATAACGCTCCTGCGGCATTATCCATAAGAACAGTACCCGGAATGTCAAGGACTTCAATTGCGTATTTGTCAGCTTTTCGCATGTCGGAAGGGGTGTAAACTTTCATTTGTATTCTCCTTGAAAACTTGTTTTTATAAAATTTTTCCCGTGCAAAAGAGGGGCAAAAAGTGCCTTGACTATCTGTCAAAAATACTCTTTAAAACCAATTTCCGGATATTGTTTTTTTACAGCCGGACACAGCAAGTAAACCTTAAGAGGCTTTAAGTATATTATAATGTAAGGAGGCGCTGTGCGTAAAAGGTCGAATAAGGGACGTAAAAATCGGGTGTAAAAAAATATAAAAACGGAATAAGAATGTTATCTTTGGTAAAAATAAAAACGGAATTACAAAACATACTTCATACGCAGAAAAAGCGTATGTAAAAGCGGAGAGTGAATAAATTGACAGTACGAAGAGGAGATATTTATTATGCGGACCTGAGCCCTGTCGTAGGGTCAGAGCAGGGCGGAATACGCCCGGTTCTGATAGTACAGAACGACGTGGGAAATAAATACAGCCCAACGGTTATAGCCGCCGCAATTACCAGCCGTACCGATAAAAGCAAGCTTCCGACACATATAGAAGTTTTTGCGGATAAGTACGGACTTGCAAGGGATTCGGTTATACTTCTTGAGCAAATAAGAACCATAGATAAAAAGCGGCTCAAGGAAAAAATGGGACACCTTGACGACGACGTTATGAACCGTGTCAACGACGCAATAACCGTAAGCTTTGGGCTCGGTGAGGGAGCTTCTCAATTTATAGGCTGACGCATAGAGCGGGAACGAACAGGTTCCCGCTTGTTTTTGTTTTATATCTTCTGAAGAAGTACTACTGCGTGAGCAGAAATGCCCTCGAAGCGTCCGGTAAAGCCAAGATGCTCCTCTGTGGTAGCCTTTATATTCACGTTTGAAAGGTCGGTGCCAAGAGCCTCTGCGAGATTTCTTTGCATATCCGGAATATAGGGCGCAAGCTTCGGAGCCTGGGCAATTACCGTAATATCACAGTTTGAAAGCACAAAGCCCTTTTCATCCATCAGCTTTTTCACCTGCGACAGAAGAATAATACTTGATATTCCCTTGTATTTTTCGTCATTGTCCGGAAAATGCTTTCCAATATCTCCAAGCGCCATAGCACCAAGAAGCGCATCACAAAGAGCGTGAGTAAGTACGTCTGCATCAGAGTGCCCAAGAAGTCCGAGTGTGTGTGGGATTTTAACACCGCCAAGCACAAGCTCTCTTTCCGACACGAGCTTGTGTACGTCATATCCGTGACCTATTCTTATCATTAGATTGTACCTCCATTAAAAAGAGTGTCGCCTTATATAGGGTGTGAGATTATATTTTTCCACTTTTTCTGCCCTCTAAAATAAGCTCTGCAAGAGCGGCATCACCGGGATAGGTTATTTTAAAATTGTTTTTTGACGTGTCCGTAAGCTTTATCCTGAAGCCTGCGTTTTCAGCAAGAGAGCTGTCATCTGTAGCTTCAAAACCGCTTTTCTCAGCAAGAGCAAGAGAGGCAGAGTATATCTCAAAGGAGAAAATCTGCGGCGTTCCGAGAAGATACAAATTATTTCTGTCTACACTTTCCGATACAAAGCCCCGTGCATCAGTGCGCTTTACTGTGTCGGAAGAAACCGAAGCACAAACCGCACAGCCGTATTTTTTTGCGTCGGCAATCGCTCTCTCTGTTTCCTCTGTGGTAATAAGCGGTCTTGCCCCATCGTGGATTGCCACGAAATCAGTTATCATCTCTCCAAGCGCAGCCCTGAAAGCTAAAGCTACCGACTTCTGCCTTGTGCTTCCACCCTCAATCACTCCAATGACCTTGCTGTAATTCTTTTCGGAAATAATTTTCTCATATGCCGGTATATCTTCTTTTTTTGTACAAATAATTATCCTTGTTACGTCACTGCAGGCAGAGAAGGCATCAAGCGAGTATTCAATTGCATATTTTCCGCATAGCTTTATAAGCGGCTTTGAAACTCCGCCAAGTCTTGTGCCGCTTCCTGCTGCGGCAATAATTACGGTAACCGCACCCTTTTTGTCTTTCTTTATCTTGTCAACCTTTTTTGTGAAAAGCTTCATATATACCTTCCCTTAAAAATTTTTCAACTATATTGTA
>JAZOCR010000022.1:0-5965 GCA_045596605.1 Eubacteriales bacterium
ACTTCTGTAGAAGAAATAAACAAAATTTTAAAGCAGTTTGACCAAATGAAAAAACTGATGAAGCAGTTCACAGGCAATCAAAAGCAGATGAATCGCATGTTTGGCAAAAAGATGAAAATGCCGTTTTAACGGATTTTTATAAAAACAAAATTTATTTATATATTTTTGGAGGACAAATCAATGGCAGTTAAAATCAGACTTAGAAGAATGGGCGCAAAGAAGGCTCCCTTTTACAGAGTAGTTGTAGCAGATTCCCGTTACCCCAGAGACGGACGTTTCATTGAAGAAATCGGTTACTACAACCCCCTTACAGAGCCGGCTGAAATCAAGATTGATGCAGAAGCGGCAAAGAAGTGGATTGCTAACGGCGCTCAGCCCACAGAAACAGTTAAGTCACTTCTTAAGAAGAGCGAAATCCTTTAATTTTTATTCTCTTTATTGGGCAAAAGATATTTTTGAGGTTTTATACGGCGCATAATTCTTGAAATTATAGCCTTATAAAATGCTCCTACGTCAACGAAAGGAATGTTCTCATAATGAAAACTGTACTTACGAATATTGCGAAGGCAATAGTAGAGAACCCCGATGACGTTGTCGTTACCCAGAGAGAAGACGGCGATACCGTTTATCTTGAGCTTTCTGTTGCCGAAAGCGATATGGGTAAGGTTATCGGAAAGCAGGGAAGAATAGCAAAGGCTATTCGTACTGTAATGAAGGTTGCCGCAATGCGTGAAAATAAGCGTGTTATCGTGGACATTATTTAACCTTCTGTATTGGCAAAGAAAAATTGAGCTTGTATCGTCTGTGCGATGCAAGCTTAATTTTTTTATGTGATTTGTTTTTTTATTTTCAAAAGCGCACCCTTTTCAAGCCTTGAAACCTGTGCCTGGCTTATTGCAATTTCTTCTGCGACCTCCATCTGAGTCTTGCCGTCGTAAAATCTCATAGTAATAATTCTTTTTTCTCTCGGTGAAAGTGTATTTATGGCTTGATTTAAGGCTATACTTTCAAGCCATGCTTCGTCGGTGTTTTTCGTGTCGCTCAGCTGATCCATAATATATATTGAATCACCGCTGTCCGAGTATACCGGCTCATACAGAGAAATAGGGTCTACAATTGCGTCAAGTGCCGAGGCAACCTCCTCCTTCGTGCTACCAAGCTCCTTTGCGATTTCCTCGATTTTGGGGTCTCTTTCAAGCTTCTTTGAAAGCTCCTCCTTTGCCTGAAGTGCCTTGTATGCAAGGTCACGCACCGAGCGGCTTACACGTATACTTGAATTATCTCTGAAAAATCTTCGCAGTTCACCAAGAATCATAGGCACTGCGTAGCTTGAAAACTTTACGTCGTAGGTTTCGTTGTCAAAATTATCAATGGCTTTTATAAGACCTATACAACCAACCTGGAACAGGTCATCGGGATTTTCTCCACGCCTTGAAAAACGCTTTATGACGCTCAGCACAAGCTTGAGATTGCCGTTAATAAGCTCCTCTCTTGCTTTGATATCACCGTTTTTGACTCTATTTAGAAGCTCTGTTTTTTTCTCTTCAGATAAAACCGTCAGCTTTGAAGTATTTACACCGCATATTTCAACCTTACCGCTTGAAACCATTTTATCATCTCCGCAAAATTTGATTACAAGATAATTATTTCCTCGGTGGTGATAAAAAATACGACTGTGAATTATAGTTTATAAAAAAGTAATTATTAGTTTTCTTTTTTTGAATATTGAAAATCCGCCCCGTGTAGTCCGGAGCGGATTGTGTGACTTATTTATTCTACAGTAACGGATTTTGCAAGATTTCTCGGCTGGTCAACGTCACAGCCACGAAGTACTGCAGTGTGGTAAGCAATAAGCTGGAATGCTGTCGCTGCCGCAATGGCGGTAAGCTCTCCGTCAACGTGGGGGAGTGCAATTATTTCATCGTATGCCTCAGAGGAAATTTCAATTTCCTCGTCACAAATGATTGTAACGTGCGCACCTCTTGCTTTTACCTCTTTGATGTTGCTAAGAGTCTTTGCGTAAAGCTCCTTTGAGGTTACGAATGCAACCACGCTTGTGCCCTCGGTAACAAGAGAAATAGTGCCGTGCTTAAGCTCGCCTGCAGCATAAGATTCGCAGTGAATGTAGGATACTTCCTTGAGCTTGAGCGAAGACTCGCAGGAAAGAAGATAGTCAATACCTCGACCGATAAAGAAAAGATGCTCGTCTTCTACGTAGTTCTTACATACTTTCTTTATATATTCAGACATTTCAAGAACCTTGTTTACTGCAGCAGGAAGGTCGTCAACAAGATTCTTAACGTAGCCCTTTGCAGTTTCGGCATCAAGATTTCCCGTAGCTATACCAAGCTTTATAGCAATAAGATTGAGTATGCAGTTCTGAACGATGTATGCCTTTGTACTTGCAACTGCAATTTCAGGACCTGCCCAGGTGTAAATTACACCATCAGACTCACGTGCAATAGATGAGCCTGCAACGTTTACAACGGACAGAACGTAGAGACCGGCTTCCTTTGCAAGACGGAGAGCCGCAAGAGTGTCAGCGGTTTCGCCGGATTGTGAAATAATTATGCAGATATCGTCCTTTGAGAGGATGGGGTTATTGTATCTGAACTCGGAAGCAATTTCAACATTTACGGGAATTCTTGCGTACTTTTCAATCATACGCTTTCCGATAAGTCCTGCGTGCATAGCAGTACCGCAGGCAACGATATGGATTTTCTTTACTTTTGCAAGTCTTTCCTCGCTAAGAGAGGAAATGTCAAATTCGGGAATATAACCGGGAGTTCTTCCGTTAACTGTTTTATGAATAGCATCCGGCTCCTCAAATATTTCTTTAATCATAAAGTGGGGGAATCCGCCCTTTGTAGCCTGGTCGTAAGTCCACTCAACCTTTTCGAGCTTCTTTTCAATTGGGTTTCCGCAAAGGTCTACAAATTCAACCTTTGCTCCGTCAAGAATTGCGATTTCACCTTCTTCTGCTCTGAAGTAGGTGTCGGTGTATTTCAGAACCGCAGGCATATCCGATGCGATAAAGCTTGCTGTGTCGCTTACCGCAACTATTAACGGATTGTCCTTCTTGGTAGCAAAGATTTTGCCGGGATAGTCCTTAAAAATAATTCCGAAGGCATAGGAGCCGTGAATTTCAGAAAGAGCAAGCTTTATAGCTTTAAGCGGCTCACCGACTTCCTTATATTTGCTGTCAATAGTCTTGAGAGCAACTTCTGTATCAGTTTCAGATACAAAGCTGTAACCCTTCTTTATAAGAGACTCTTTAAGCTCAAGGTAGTTTTCAATAATACCGTTGTGAACAAGGGACATATTTTCTGTGGCGTGGGGGTGAGAGTTTGTGTCAGAAGGCTCACCGTGAGTTGCCCAGCGTGTGTGTCCGATGCCGCAAGGGGATGAAAGGTCAAAATACTTTTCCGAGAGCAGCTTTTCAACCTCTGTGATTTTTCCTTTTGCCTTAACTGTGGTAATTCCACCTTCAACAAAAACGGAAATTCCGGAGGAGTCATAGCCTCTGTATTCAAGGCTGTGAAGTCCTGAGAGAAGAATCGGAACGGAGTTTTCCTGTCCCGTGTAACCAATAATTCCGCACATATGCGAAACCGTATAAAGGGTATGCATAAACCCGGTACGTGAGAGCTTTAGACACGTATGCATATCCTTTAAAATCCTATTAAAATATTTTAGAATCATGCAGCTTTTGTTCCGCAGTTACCTACGTATTTGTGCTGTATGTAACGACAGCTAAGTCTGCCGGGAGGTGCCCGCCGAAACCTTCGATAAACCTCCACCTCGTCAACCTTTATATAAAGGTCTGGCGCTGGCTCTTTGAGTGAAATAAAGCGTGAGCTTTATTTCAACCGAGTCTTTCAAGAATGAGCTTTGCAACGGAATTTGCCTGAGCTTCAATAAGCTCCTTGTCAAGTCCTTCCGTCATAACTCTTATAAGAGGCTCTGTGCCGGAGGGGCGTACTATTATTCTGCCCGTATCGGAAAGAGCTGTCTTAGCGTTTTCAATAGCTTCCTTAATTACTGTGTCTGTGTAAAATTTGAGCTTTCCTTCGGAGGAAACGGTAATATTTACCATTGCCTGAGGATAGCGAGTCATTACACGGGCAAGCTCTGAAAGCTTTTCTTTTCTTCTTGCAACTATGGAAAGAAGCTGGAGTGCAGTGAGCTGACCGTCACCGGTCGTTGCATAATCTCTGAAAATTACGTGACCGGACTGCTCACCGCCAAAGCTATAATCCTCAAGAAGCATTTCTTCCAGTACGAATCTGTCGCCGACCTTTGTCGGGATAAACTTAATATTGTTTTCTTCACAGAATTTTGTGAAGCCGAAGTTTGTCATAATTGTTCCTACGACGGTATCCTTTGAAAGCTTACCGTTGTCTCTCATATCAAGAGCGCAGATTGCCATAATAAAATCTCCGTCTACGAGGTTACCCATTTCGTCAACACAAAGACATCTGTCTGCATCGCCGTCAAAAGCAATACCTAAATCAAGATTGTTTTTGAGTACATATTCCGTAAGATTTTCAAGGTGTGTAGACCCACAGTTTCTGTTAATGTTTGTGCCGTCAGGGGTGTTTGAAAGTATTGTTACCTCTGCACCGAGACCTTCGAAAAGCTTTTCTGCAGTTACCGATGCTGAGCCGTTTGCGCAGTCAACAGCTATACGCAGACCGTCAAACTTTTCACTGACACTACTGCGAAGATGGGCTATATAATCGTCAACTGCAGAGTGGGAATATGTAATTTTACCTATTTTTTCGCCTGTTACTACGCTTGAGCCAAGATTGTTGTAAATAATGAGAGTTTCAATCTGTTCTTCAAGTGCGTCCGGGAGCTTGAAGCCGTCTGAGCTGAATATCTTTATGCCGTTGAATTCAGCCGGGTTGTGTGAAGCGGAAATCATAATTCCGGCATCAGCACCGTATTTTCCTACAAGATAAGCAACTGCAGGTGTAGGCACTACGCCGAGTACTGTTACGTCAGCTCCGACAGAGCAAAGTCCTGCTGCAATTGCGTTTATCAGCATATCCGAGGATATTCTTGTGTCTGCTCCTATAATAAATCTCGGACGCTTATTTGTATTTGAGGCAAGTACACAGGCGGCGGCTCTGCCAATGTTCATTGCAAGCTCACAGGTAAGTGTTCCGTTTGCAATGCCACGAACTCCGTCTGTTCCGAATAGTCTTCCCATAATTATCCTTTCTGTCGGCAACCGACTTCAAATAAAACTGTTCAGTTAAGTTATTTGTTTTTTTCGCAAATACCCTTTGTAGCCTTGTAAATGCAGTTTTCAGGCACGTACCCTCTTACACATGAGGTGGGGTAGACGTTTGAATGTCTGCCTATAATAGTTCCGGGGTTCAGAACGCTGTTACATCCGATTTCTACGTAATCACCTATCATAGCACCGAATTTTTTAAAGCCCGTTTCGATAATTTCGTCACCGATGCGGAGCGTTACAAGTGTTTTGTCGGATTTTACGTTTGAGGTAACGCCTCCTGCTCCTATGTGTGACTTGTAACCGAGAACCGAATCACCTACGTAATTAAAATGAGGGACCTGAACGTTGTCAAATATAAGACAGTTTTTAAGCTCCGTAGAATTTCCGATAACACAGTTCTTTCCGACAATCACGCTTCCTCTTATAAAAGCAGAGGGTCTTATTTCTGTTTCCTCGTCTATTATGCACGGACCGTCTATGTAAACGTTCGGGTATATCTTACAGCTTTTTGCAACCCATACGTTTTCTTTTATCTGATTGAATTTATCTGCGGGAAGGTTTTTTCCGAGACTTATTGTAAATTCCTTAATATAAGGCAATATTTCCCATGGGTAAGTGTGGTTTTGGAAAATACCTCTTGCGATAGTCTTTTCTGTATCAAAAAGACTATCAATTTTTATGTTTTCAAGCATATAGCCTCCAAAGTGCATAAAAATAACC
>JAZOCR010000023.1:0-16806 GCA_045596605.1 Eubacteriales bacterium
CACGATTACCTCACAGCAGGCGGTGTATTCCCGGAAGCACTCCTTACAAGCTTCATAAAGACAAAGCGTGCAGAATGTGCAGAGCTCGCAAAGATTCCTCATCCGGCGGAATTTGATAAGTATTATAATCTGTAAATTTAATATTAAAATCCCCGCAAGGCTCGTCTTTGCGGGGACTACTTTTGAATTTTTGCAGAAAATGTAACAAAAAAATGAATTTCACAAGTAATAATTGACTTGTGGGAAATTGTGTGGTATAATAGCTTGAATAAATTTTATCAGGAGGATAAAAGTATGAAGCGTATTAAGACACTTGAAACAAAGAATCTCTGTGCTAGCGCAAAGAACGGCGGCTGCGGCGAATGCCAGACATCCTGCCAGTCTGCTTGCAAGACAAGCTGCGGTATTGCTAACCAGCAGTGCGAAAACAAGCAGGAAAACAAGTAATCTTTACTTTGAAGATACTTTAACACAAAGCTTTGGATGCCGCCGCACTTTCGGCGGCATTTTTCGTAAGGCTAAAATAGGGAGATTAAAATGATACACTGTTATAAGCTGGGCGGTCTAAATATTGTTCTTGACGTATGCTCCGGCTCTGTTCACGTTGTGGACGAGGTCGCATACGACATTATAGAAATGTATGAGAATAAAAGCCGCAGTGAAATAAAAGAAATTATACTAAAAAAATATAGTGACAGAGATGACGTAACAGAAGCCGATATCGACGACTGCTTCTCGGACATTGAGGAGCTCAAAGCGGCAGGCAAGCTCTTTGCCGAGGACACCTTTGAGCCGATGGCTCCAAAGCTCAAGGAAAAAAGTGCGGGCGTAGTAAAGGCGCTTTGTCTGCACGTGGCGCACACCTGCAACCTTAACTGCTCCTACTGCTTTGCAAGCCAGGGAAAATATCACGGTGACAGGGCTATTATGAGCTTTGAGGTAGGAAAGCAGGCATTTGACTTTCTTATTGCAAACTCGGGCACTCGAAAAAATCTTGAAGTAGACTTTTTCGGCGGCGAGCCGCTTATGAATTTTGACGTGGTAAAAGAGCTTGTTGTATACGCAAGAAGCATAGAAAAGCAGCACGGCAAGAATTTCCGCTTTACTCTCACCACCAACGGTATGCTGATTGACGACGACGTGATTGACTTCGCAAACCGTGAGATGAGCAACGTAGTGCTCAGCCTTGACGGCAGAAAGGAAGTTCACGACCGCTACCGTGTGGACTACGCCGGCAGAGGAAGCTGGGAGCAGATAGTTCCGAAGTTTCAGAAGCTTGTTGAAGCCCGAGGACATAAAAACTACTATATGAGGGGCACCTTTACCCACGCAAATCCCGACTTTTTAAAGGACATTGAGGAAATGCTAAGGCTTGGCTTCCGTGAGCTTAGTATGGAGCCGGTTGTTTGTGCGCCGGGAGATGAATCAGAGCTGACACGGGAAGATTTGCCGATAGTTCTCGAGCAGTACGAAAAGCTCGCAGAGCTTATGCTTGAAAACCACAGAAAAGGTACACCCTTCACCTTCTACCACTATATGATAGACCTTAAGGGCGGTCCCTGCATTTATAAGAGAATTTCCGGCTGTGGCTCGGGAACGGAATATATGGCGGTAACGCCCTGGGGCGACCTTTACCCCTGTCATCAGTTTGTGGGCGAGGAAAAATTCAAGCTCGGTGACGTATGGAACGGTGTGGATAATAAAGACATTCAGGACGAATTTTTCGCCTGCAACGTATACACACGCCCCGAATGCAAAGAGTGCTGGGCAAGGCTTTACTGCTCCGGCGGCTGTGCGGCAAACGCATATCACGCAACCGGCTCGGTGAACGGCATATACGAGTACGGCTGTGAGCTGTTCCGCAAGCGCATGGAATGCGCCATTATGCTTGAGGCGGCAAAAACTCTGGAGAATGACGGCTGATGAATACGCCAATATGTGATTTTGTAAAAAAGTATGCACAAAGCGACAGCTTGCGTATGCATATGCCGGGACACAAGGGTAAAGCCTTTATCGGTGCAGAGCCTCTTGACATTACTGAAATTCAAGGTGCAGACGTTCTCTACAGTGCAAGCGGAATAATAAAGGAAAGTGAAGAAAATGCCGCAAAGCTTTTCGGCACAGCAAAAACAGTATACTCTACCGAGGGGTGCAGTCTTGCAATAAGGGCTATGCTTTATCTTGCACTGCTCTTTGCAGTGGAGAACGGCAAAAAGCCGATAATCGCCGCAGGCAGAAATGCCCACAAGGCTTTTGTAAGCTCCCTGGCACTGCTTGACTTTGAAACGGTATGGCTATATCCGCAAGAGGAATGCGGCGGTATAGTTTCCTGTAATATTACACCGGAGTGCCTTGATGCTTCTTTATCGGAAATGGCGGAAAAGCCGGTTGCGGTATACATAACAAGTCCGGACTATCTCGGGAATATTGCCGATATAGCGGGGCTTTCGAGGGTTTGCAAAAAGCACGGTGCTTTACTTCTGGTGGATAACGCTCACGGCGCATATCTGAGCTTTTTGCCTCAAAGCAAACACCCGATAGCTCTTGGCGCAGACCTCTCGTGTGATTCGGCACACAAAACCCTGCCGGTGCTGACAGGTGGAGCCTACCTTCACATATCAAAAAACGCACCGGATATTCTGATGCAGAGAGCGGAAAGTGCGATGTCGCTGTTTGCTTCGACAAGTCCGTCATATGTTATTCTGCAGTCCATTGACGCAGTAAATCTCTATTTAAGTGGCACCTACAAAGAGGCTCTTTCGGATTTCTGCGGTAAGGCTTCGGCACTTAAAGATACACTTCGCCATGCAGGCTATGAGCTTTGCGGTGACGAAATGCTGAAAATAACCTTTAACACAAAATCCTACGGCTACACGGGCACGGAGTTTTCCGATATTCTTTACAAAAAAGGCATTGTATGTGAGTTTTCCGACCCGGACTACACGGTTTTAATGCTTACGCCGCAGATTTCAGACAGTGAGCTTTTGCGTCTTGAAGCGGCACTTTTAAGTATAGAAAAGCGAACCCCAATAAGCATTGCGCCTATGCCAATGGCAAGACCGCAAGCAAGGCTCACACCGAGAGAAGCGATGTTTTCAAAAAGCCGAATTGTGAAAACATCGGAAAGTTTAGGGAAAATCCTTGCGGATACAAACGTAAGCTGTCCACCGGCGATACCGATTGCGATATGCGGCGAGGTAATTGACCAGGCAGTACTTGACCTTTTTGAATACTATTCGATAGACCACTGTCGGGTTATTGAATAATAAAGGTGCAGAGCTATTACAAGAATTTTTGCTAACACATGGTATGGGCGGGCAGTGCTCGCCCTATTTTTTTTACGGAAGACCGACACAGCCGGCAAGCCGGCAGGTCGGGGTACGTTACTTTTTCTCTACAGTGAGATACAACGAAAACCTACGGTTTTCTTATGTCCGAAGAATTTTCAAATGAAAATTCTTCATATACCAAGAACCTTATAGGAATAATACTTTTTCTTTGCGAAAAGAAAAAGTATTCAAAAAGAAGTCGCTAAGAGGTAAACCTCTTAGAACTCCCTTTTGTCCCGCTTCGAGTTTATACAAATCTAAAACTTTAGAACACGAAAAAACATTCGTTACTTTGAAGTTAAACCATACCATCCAATACTTTCTACAAAGGTAATACTACACAAAGATTACATAACTGCACATACTTTCAATGTATGTATGAGCAACATTGTAATCAATGTAAAGATTTAAAGTTGAACGCTGTATTTTATAGTATGGTTTAACTCCAAGGTTACGAGAGCTTCTTGCGACAACCAAAGACGTACACCAACTAAAGTTATTACGTGCCAAAAGGGAGTTTTCAGAGGACTTGTCCTCTGAACGGAGCTTTTTGGTTACTTTTTCTTACTGTAGAGAAAAAGTAACGTCCCCCGACCAGCCGACGAAGTCGGCTGTGTCGGGCTTTTCGTAAACTCGGTATTGACAAAGCATATAATGTGTGGTATACTAACTGTGCCAAACAAATCCAAATATCTACTCACTTAGTATGTGTATTTTTTTATTTTCGTAAAAAATACAGATGCTCTTTTCTGCATATACTCTGTGAGTTGTGTGGGTTTGTTTGGCGACAATCGGAGCTATGTGTTTTTTGTGCGTAGCTTCGGCTGCGCACTTTTTTATTATTCGGTTATAATTGCAATTATTAACATAATCAAAAAAAGGAAGGAGAAAAGCTATGAGAACGTTAAACAAAGCCCCGCCTCGCAAAAAACACAGAAAAAAACAGCTCTTTTTGTTGCTACACAAATAAATATAAAAAAGCACGGAAATTCCGTGCTTTAATTGTTTTATTTTATATCCGTCTTATCTCAGCGCAGAGCTTGAATTTATAAGAGTACTGCTGTAAAGAAACAGCACGTCTGCGTTTTCAAAGCTTGCAAAGTTTCCTACAAATTCAGGGTTCATATAACGAATATCAAGAAGCGTAACCTTTGAATAGTTTTCTACGAAAAGCGGTGCAATACTGCTGCCGTAGGAATCACGGAAAATTACAAGTTCACGGTCATTTCCGGCATTGGGATTTTCAATGGAAAGTGCCGCACACGCACCGGAGAGAAATACCTCGTAGGGGTCACGGGAGGTGAGCTTTTCCATGTCGTATATTCCCACATCGGACTTTCCTGTTTCAAAGTTCGTTACCTTGCAGCCGGAAAGGGTGTCATTTATAAGATATACCAGATTTTCAGATGCGCCCGGCTTTGCCGCCTGACCGCTGTAAACGCCACGGAAGTCTATTCCTGCGTCAACCTCTGTGTATTCTCCCGAAAGGGTGTAGCCCATTTCCGACATTATTCTGTCTGCAACTGCAGAGATTTTTTCCTGACGCCAATGGGAGTCGGTTTTGTAAAAGTCGGAAAGAGAAAGGGTGTCTGTTACGTCAATATACTTCGCCCAGGGAGTACCGTCCTTTACGTACTCAAAAAGCTCGTCATAGTTGAGAGAGGGGATGTTTTTGCCGTCTTTCCAGGGGAAGTACGCCTTGTCCGGCACTATCGAAATATATACCTTATCCGTCTTTCCCGAAATATACTTATCGTAAAGGGACTGGAATTTCTGCAGTGCATTGGAAGCGGATTTTTCGTCAAAATCCTTTTCAAGCTTCATCATAGAATCTTCATAAATATATATATCGTTGTTGTCGCTCTTGCCAAAAAGGTTGTAATTTACACTTGATTTTATGGTGCGGAAAGCGTCACGGAAGGGGAAGTTGTCAGTTGCGTATTCCTCAAAATCCTTTGCAAATTTTCCTGACATAAAGGATTCAAGAGAAAACTCCGGAAACTCCGCAAGCTTTCTTCTTTCGCTTTCGGATATGTCATCCTTCGGAAGAACGATGCAAAGCACTGCAAACACGTATATTATTGCGCCGAGAATTATGGCGGGAACTCTAAAGTTTTTCATATTTTACATCTCCTTTCTCAGAATCTGAAGTAGAGGAACGGATTAAACGAGCCGTCAACCAGGTATGCGGTCACAACTATAAGAAGCACTGCGCAAAGTACGGTTTCTACGGCTACAACTGCCTTTGTCTGTTTTACTTTCGCACGGTACAGCTTTGCTATCGGCATACTTGCAATTATTCCGACAATGAATATCAGTGCGTAGCTGCGCAGGTAATAAAGAGTTTCTGCGCCCACAAGTCCGCTTGTACCGCCACCGAAAAGTGCCGCTATTCTCTGACCTGCAAAAGCAAAGCTTTCCGAGTCGAATATTACAAAGCTTATGAATACTGCAAGCAGTGTGTAGATGTGTGAAAGTGCTCTCGGGAGCTTGTCAAGGAATTTCTTAAGGAACAGCTTTTCAAGAACAAGAAGCACCGCAAAGTAAAGTCCCCATACCACAAAGCTCATGCTTGCTCCGTGCCAGAGTCCTGTGAGTGCCCATACTGTGAGTATGTTGAATATCCATCTTACGAAGGGAACTCTGTTGCCGCCCATCGGGATATAAACGTAATCTCTGAACCAGGTGCCAAGGGACATATGCCATCTGCGCCAGAATTCGGTTGCACTGCGAGAGATGTAGGGATAATTGAAATTTTCTATAAATTCGAAGCCGAATATCTTGCCAAGACCTATTGCCATATCCGAGTAGCCGGAGAAGTCAAAGTAAACGTGGAGTGCGTAAGCGATAGCGTACATCCAGGCGAAAAGCACCGTGCTCTCGTCGCTTGCCTTGTATGCAGAGCAAAGCTCACCGAGCTGATTTGCGATAAGTACCTTTTTTGAAAGACCGATAATAAATCTCTGAAGACCCTTGTATATCTTCTCTGTTGAATGTGTACGGGTTGTAAGCTGACCCTCGATATCCTTGTAACGAACGATAGGGCCTGCGATAAGCTGGGGGAACATTGTTACGTAGGCGGCAAAATTTATAAAGTTCTTCTGTGCGGGAACGTCGCCTCTGTATACGTCAACGCAGTAGCTCAGTATCTGGAAGGTATAGAAGCTTATGCCGACGGGAAGGGCTATTCCCGGAAGTGTGAGATCTACGCCGGGGATAAGATTAAGTCCGCTTATTGTAAAGTCAGCGTACTTGAATACGCCAAGCACCGCAAGATTTATTCCGACTCCGAAAAACAGAAGCAATTTTGCTTTAAGGGATTTTTTTTCACATTTTTCAATAAACAGTGAGAATATATAACCGATAACTGTCGAGCCGACCATAAGAAATACGTACTTTGGCTCGCCCCAGGCGTAGAAAAGGAGGCTGGCACAAAGCAGTGCAAAATTACGTATCGGTTTTGGTACTGCAAAGTACAGAGCCACAACCAGCGGCAAAAAATAAAACAAAAAGGGAATACTTGAAAAAATCATTTGTTTATTTTCCTTTCAGCGAAATAAATTAATAATGAATATTGAATAATGAATAATTGATGTGGTTTTGCTGTCGCAAAACTTCAATTATATTGTAAAATTGAAAATGTCACTCTATATCACAAAGGCGTCAAAAATATGGAGACCCAAGCAATGAATAGTTGTTGCTTAAAGCTGCATAATTTAAATTACCGAAGAAATCCGCCTGCGGATTTCAACCTTAATTATTCATTCTTCATTATTCACTATTCATTATTCATTACTTCAAAAAAAGGGCAAGCCGTTGGAGAAAAGATATTTCTTTCCAAAAGCTTGCCCAAGGTCTTTAAAAGTCCTGTGTCAGAATAATTCCAACGTAAAATGAATTATTCAGCCATTGCTGCTGCGAAACCGTCCATTGCGTCCTGAGCTGTGAAGTCGGGAGCAAATTCAGAGTCAATCATGCAGAAGCAGATGTAGTTTCCGCTTGTTGTTACCTTGATATCGTCAGCTTCAACACAGATCCACTTTCTGGGGTCGATGTTTGCTTTCATTTCTTCAGCAATCTTGGTAGCATCCTGACCGTCAGCAACCTTTGCTACTACGAGAGAGTAAGCCTGTGCGCCGATCATAGACTCGGAGAATACTGCTTCGGAAATTACGGAAGGATCGCTAATTCCGAGGTATGTTGTGTAGGAGAATTCATCTGTAAGGTCAACGGGCATAGTCATAAGCATAAACTGAGGTGCCTTGTTTTCGTAAATCTTGTTTACGATTACTTCAAGCTCGCTGGGAACGTATTCGCCTTCGCCCTCAACTTCGCCTTCGCCTTCAACGTCACCCTCAACGTCACCTTCGCCTTCAACGTTTTCTTCGCCTTCGTTTTCGGTGTTTTCTGTGTTTTCGCCTTCCACGTTTTCGATTTCGTTGTTTGCGTCATCGTTTACGTTGTCGCCGGTGTTTTCCTTGTTGCAAGCTACAAATGCAGTAGCTGCGAGCATGAGAGTAAGTACAATTGCAAGTGTCTTTTTCATTGTGGTTTCTACCTTTCTTTTTTTAAATAAATTACGTTTTATGTGCGGACTTTTCGTGTCCGTGCCATTAGACGTACCAAGTATACAAAAAGTTCCCGGAAAATAAAAGTTTTTTTTGAAAACTTTTTGTTTATAGCCTATAATATATAGGAAGATTTCTTTGCGCAAAGCTTTTTTTGCCTGAATTTGTAATTATTTTCCGTCAAAACAATTTACATATATTGTGATATATTTCCAAATATATACACAATATCTTGTGTTTTAGTAGTTTTTTACAGACATTCCCGGAATGTCACTTCGGCATATTTACCAAATTTGCAAAAAAAGAAGATTTTTGCGTAAAAATGTCTGAATTTTTCCTGTGATGCATAAAATTCAAGCATAGCTTGTTTTTTGAAGCAAAAAATGTGAATTATTTTAAAACTCGAAAATTTGTAAAAAAACCAAAATCTATGAAATGCACAAACTTTCGCAAATGTAGTATTTTGTGCTTGACAATACCACAATATGTGGTATAATATATTAGCGGCGAATTTCCAGATGCCGCACTTTTAAATCCTAGTCAAATACAGCAAAGATATATACCACAGGCGAATATTTAAAGAGAGGATATAAAAATGAAGATTATTAAGAGAAGCGGAAAAGAAGTAATATTTGATATTTCAAAAATTATTACCGCTGTGGAAAAAGCAAATAACGAAGTTTCAGAAACAGAACGACTTACAAAGGAGCAAATAAGCGAGCTTGCAAAGAGCGTTGAGGACGCCTGCACAAGCTACAACAGAGCGCCGGGCGTTGAAGAAATTCAGGACCTTGTTGAAAACAGACTTATGGCGCTTGGTGCTTTCAACATTGCAAGAAAGTACATTACCTACCGTTACAGAAGAAACCTTATCCGTCAGTCCAACACAACCGACGACCAGATTATTTCACTCATCGAGTGCAATAATGAGGAAGTAAAGCAGGAAAACTCCAACAAGAACCCGACGGTCAACAGCGTTCAGCGTGACTATATGGCAGGCGAGGTTTCCAAGGATATTACAAAGAGAATACTTCTTCCCCGTGACATAGTTGAAGCACACGAGGCAGGTATTCTTCATTTCCACGATATGGACTACTTTGCACAGCATATGCACAACTGCGACCTTGTAAACCTTGAGGATATGCTTCAGAACGGTACCGTTATTTCCGGAACTATGATTGAAAAGCCTCACAGCTTCTCAACTGCCTGCAATATTGCTACTCAGATTATTGCCCAGGTTGCTTCCAATCAGTACGGCGGTCAGAGCATAAGCCTTACACACCTTGCTCCTTTTGTTCAGATAAGCCGTGAGAAGATTGCAAAGGCTCTTGACGCAGAATTTGAAAGCGCAGGTCTTGAGGTTCCTGAGGAAAAGAAAGCAAAAATCGTTGAGGACAGACTTCGTGACGAAATCCGCAAGGGTGTTCAGACTATACAGTATCAGGTTGTAACACTTCTCACCACCAATGGTCAGGCTCCTTTCGTTACGGTATTTATGTATCTTAACGAAGCAAAGAACGAGGATGAAAAGCGTGACCTTGCAATAATTATTGAAGAAACCCTCAAGCAGAGATATAAGGGCGTAAAAAACGAAGCAGGCGTATGGATAACTCCCGCATTCCCCAAACTCATATACGTTCTTGAGGAGGACAACATCCACGAGGACAGCAAATACTGGTATCTTACAAAGCTTGCGGCAAAGTGTACCGCAAAGAGAATGGTTCCGGACTACATTTCTGAAAAGATTATGCTTCAGAATAAGATAGACAAGAACGGCAATGGTAACTGCTACACCTGTATGGGCTGCCGCAGCTTCCTCACACCTTACGTTGACGAAAACGGCAAGCCGAAATACTACGGACGCTTCAATCAGGTCGTTGTTACCGTGAACCTTGTTGACATCGGTCTTTCCGCAGGCGGTGATATGGACAGATTCTGGCGAGTGTTTGACGAAAGAATGGAGCTTTGCCATAAAGCTCTCCAGTGCCGTCACGAAAGACTTACCGGCACTCTCTCTGATGCTGCTCCTATTCTCTGGCAGCACGGCGCACTTCTCAGACTTCAGAAGGGCGAAACTATAGATAAGTATCTTCACGGCGGTTATTCTACAATTTCTCTGGGCTTTGCAGGTCTTTGGGAATGTGTTTACAGCCTTAACGGCAAGAAGCTTACAGAGCCGGAGGGCGAGGCACTTGGTCTTGAGATTATGAAAAAGCTCAACGAATACACTGCAAAGTGGAAAGCGGCAGAATGTATCGACTACTCACTTTACGGAACTCCCCTTGAGAGCACAACCTACAGATTTGCAAAGTGTCTGCAGAAGCGCTTCGGCGTAATCCCGGGCGTTACCGACAAGGGCTATATCACAAACAGCTACCACGTTCACGTAACCGAGCCCATCGATGCCTTTGAAAAGCTCGCTCTTGAAGCAAAGTTCCAGACCCTTTCTCCCGGCGGTGCTATAAGCTACGTTGAAGTTCCCAATATGCAGCAGAACCTTGACGCTGTGCTTGAAATTATGAAGTTCATCTATGATAACATAATGTACGCAGAGCTCAACACAAAGAGCGACTACTGCCACGAGTGCGGCTTTGACGGTGAAATTCAGGTAGTAAACGACGAGGACGGAAAGCTCATCTGGAGATGCCCCAACTGCGGCAACACAGACCAGGCTAAGATGAACGTTGCAAGACGTACCTGCGGCTATATCGGAACTCAGTACTGGAACCAGGGCAGAACCCAGGAAATAAAGGAAAGAGTTCTCCATATCTGATATATTTTCATAATATGTAAATATAAAAATAAAGAAGAATTCCAAAAGCGGAATTCTTCTTTTTTGTTATATATTTTTACACTATATATCGATGCTTAGCTGTAGCTCTCTGTCAATAACCTTGCCGCCTCTGATATACATTCTCGGCACACGCCTTGAAAGGGCACAGGTTATTTCGTAAGGAATAGTGTCTGCGTACTTTGCCATAGCTTCAATGGAGTTATTCTCTCCGAATATTTCAATCTCATCTCCAACCTCGCTCTGCGGATAATCCGAGAGGTCTACCATACACATATCCATGCAAATTCTACCTAAGATTTTTGCTTTCCCATAGGGCGTGAGCACCTGGTAGCCGTTTGAGAAGCTTCTGAAAAATCCGTCTGCATAGCCTATAGGAAGAACACCCACTCTCGTACGATTCTCCGTTTTGTAAAGCCTGCCGTAGCTTATCGAGGTATCACTGTCAAGCACCTTTATCGTGCCTATAACGGTTTTTTCCGTCATCACAGGACGAAGCCCAAGCCTTTTTGCACCCTCACCGTAGCCGTAGGTAAGAAGTCCGGGGCGCACCATATCAAGATAGGTTTCCGGAAAGCCTTCAAAGGCACCGGAATTTGCACAGTGGCAAAGCTCGAAGCTCACTCCATTTTCCGAGAGAGCAGAAATCACCCTTTTATACAGTTCAAACTGCTTCTTTGTATATTCAACGCTTTCAGGGGAGTCGTCGTCCGAAACAGAGAAATGTGTGAAAATTCCTTCAGCATCAAGATTCGGAAGCGTGCATACTCTTGCAATCCCGCTTATACAGTCATCAAAATGGCTGTCTGCGCACAGAAAACCCAGCCGTGACATTCCGGTGTCAAGCTTTATGTGAATTTTAAGCTTTCCGCAAAGTCTTTCCGCTTCCTTCTGATATTCTATCGCCTTTGCCTCACAGCTCACCGCCTGGGTAATATCGTATTTAAGCAGTTTTTCTGTCTGGTCATATGGTGTGTGTCCGAAAATAAGAAGCGGTGCATTAATGCCACCCTGTCTCAGCTCCACTGCTTCGTCAACGCTTGCTACCGCAAGGTAGTCTGCGCCAAGCTCAAGCAGTTCCTTTGAAATACGTACTGCACCGTGTCCGTAGGCGTCCGCTTTTACAACGCCGAGAAATTTAACCTTTTCGCCTGCGATTTTTCTTATAGTATGATAGTTGTGAGCAAGGTTGTCGAGATTTATTTCCGCCCAGGTTCTTTTAAGATAATTCACGGTTTTCACCCCCATAAAAAGCTTCCTATACTATAATACACTCATTTTATCAAAAATACAAGTGCTTTTTTGTAATTTGACGCCGTAAAAGATGTTTTAAATGTAAAATTTCAGGAAGCTATTTACAAAATGAAAAAAATAGTATATAATAAGATGGAATTGGTATTTATATTTTGAGAGGATGGATATACTTGATTATACAGCTTGAAGAAGCAAAGCAGAAGCTCTGCGCACTGATGGAGCAAATTGAAGAACTGTCGGACAGCATGGGCGTTCCTGCAGCACGTGAAAAGGCAAAGAAGCTTGAGGAGGAAACCTGCGCCGAGGGCTTCTGGGGCAGAGATGATGCACAGACAATAATGTCCGAGCTCAACAGTGCAAAGCAGACGGTAGACGGCTACGACACCCTTTGCAGCGATGCAGAGGCACTTGAGCAGCTTATCGCCATGGCACTTGAGGAGGATGATGAAAGCTTTACCGAGGAAATTCTCGCAGAGCTTTCAAAGGTAGAAAAGGAATACGATGCGCAGAATATACGTGCACTTCTCTCCGGTGAATTTGACAGACTCAACGCAATAGTTTCAATTCACCCCGGAGCAGGCGGCACTGAGGCTCAGGACTGGGCAGAGATGCTTTACAGAATGTACAACAGATGGGCAGAAAAGAGTGGCTTTAAGGTAAAGCTCGTTGACTATCTTGACGGCGACGGAGCGGGCATAAAGAGCGCAACCTTTACGGTTTCCGGTGAATTTGCATACGGCTACCTCAAAAGCGAGGGCGGCGTGCACAGACTTGTAAGAGTTTCCCCCTTTGACGCCTCCGGCAGACGTCAGACCTCCTTTGCTTCGGTGGAAATAACTCCCGAATTTGAGGACGACGGAAGCATAGAGCTTCGTGATGAGGATTTAAAAATGGAAACCCACCGTTCAAGCGGTGCCGGCGGACAGCACGTAAACAAAACCGACTCGGCAGTAAGAATTACCCATATTCCGACGGGTATCACCGTTGGCTGCCAGACCGAACGAAGCCAGCTTCAGAACAGAGAAACCTGCCTTAAGATGCTACGCTCAAAGCTTGCGGAAATAAAGGCTCGTGAGAAGCTTGAAAAAATCGAGGACATCAGAGGTGACAAGCTCAACATTGAGTGGGGCTCACAGATTCGTTCCTACGTATTTATGCCCTATACTCTTGTAAAGGACACAAGAACAGGCTACGAGGACGGAAACATTTCTGCGGTAATGGACGGCGACCTTGACGGCTTTATGAATGCTTACCTTAAGGCAAAGGGTGAATTTTTAAGATAAATAAAGCGTTATTATATACGTAAATCGGAGGTGCTTATATGATTAAGAAAGCAAAGCTTTGCATAATACTCGGTATTGCACTTATAGTCCAGGCATTTAGTTGTCTGGTGGTTTTCTGCGTGACAGTGCGTGAAAAAAAGGGGCTTGCGGCTGCATTCTGGACACTTTGCGTTGCCTTTGGTACGGCAGGCGGCGTGCTTCTTGCAATATACAAGAACGAAGAAAAAAAGCAACTTTATCGCACTAAAAGAAGAATTGCAAAAAACGACCACTGGTTCCACAATTTTGAGTACCCGGTCTGCGCAGAGCCCAGTGTCAACATTGACGAAACCTACATTGAGCCTGTAGAAACAGAAGAGGACTTTCCGTTCTGAAAAATTTAAAACACATACAAAGGTGTAACTGATTTTCGGTTACACCTTTTTGCTTTTTAAATGGAATCCCGACACAGACGACTTCGTTGTCAGGTCGGGGGTATGTACTTTTTCGTTTCGTAACGAAAAAGTACCAAAAAGGTACGCTAAGAGGCAAGCCTCTTAGAACTCCTTTTGTCCCGCTACGAGTTTATGCAAATCTAAAACTTCAACTCACGAAAAAACATTCGTTACGTTGGTATTTAACCATACTATCAAGAATTAACCACAAAGTTAATGCCATACAAAGATTACACAATTGCACATACTATCTTTGCAAGTATGAGCAACAGTGTAATCAATATACAGATTTAAAGCTAAACGTAGTGCTTTATAGTATGGTTTAACTCCAAGGTTACGAGAGTGTCTTGCGACAACAAAAGATGCACACCCACCAAAGTTGTTACGTGACAAAAGGGAGTTTTCAGAGGACTTGTCCTCTGAACAACTTCTTTTGGTTACTTTTCTTTTTGCAAAGAAAAGTAACATACCCTTCCCCCGACCTGACGACGAAGTCGTCTGTGTCGGGCTAACGAAAATATATTTTTTCTTTGCCGACGTCTGTGTCGGGGCTCAAAAATTTCATACCATAAGAAAAAAGTAACAATTTTCCACCGGATTTTATTTGACAAAAACCGACATATAGTTTATACTGTATATAATGGATAAATCTAACTACTTGTCTTGGAGAGAGTGAATGAAAAAGTTATTTACGCTTGTTTTGACCCTGGCGCTTATAATAAATATGTCATCACCCTGCTTTGCAGTGAATACAAAGGGAGACTCCGACATAAAAATATACGTAGACGGAGAGCTTGTTATCACGGATAATACTCCCGTTATAGAAAACTCCAGAACTCTTGCGCCTATTCGTGCGGTTGCGGAAAAGGCAGGAATAACTGTGGACTGGATTTCAGATGAGCAGATAGTTGTGCTTAACTGCGACGGAAAATGCGTTATGCTCACCATCGGAAGTGACGTAATGTACGTATATGATTGGGAAAGTAATCAAGAACGCTATGAAGCTCTTGACGCAATTCCCAAAATTATAAATTCATCCACCTACGTAACCCTGAGAGCATCACTCGAAGCACTTGGTGCGGGAGTTGAGTGGAACGCAGAGGAAAGAAGCATTTACGTAACCTCTCCGAAGGAAAATCAGGAAAATACGCAGGAAACGCAAAAGGGTGCGGACACAGAAGAAACAGAAGAAAAGAGCGAAAGTCCGCTTTACTATACAGGCTTTCGTCCTATGGAACAGGACAGCATAACCGAGGGCGCACCTCACGGACTTTACGGAAGAATAATTTCCGATAAAGCCATAACTCTTGTGCAATGCAGAATAGTTGGAACGGATATGGACGCAATTCTTCGCTTCAAGGCAGATGACAACATCACAAGCTATAACGTTTTTACCTACTTTGATAAGCTGATATGCTTCTCCGATGCAGGACTCGGCGCACAGACCCTTGAAATATATGCAGCTACGGAAAACTCAGAAAAACAGCTTGTTTTCAGCTACGATTATACCGTAGTCGGTAAAAAAGAGGAGGAAACGGAAAAGCCTTCGGACAAGGAAGAAAAGGAACAAGCTCCCGAAATCAAAAGTGACTTTACATTCAGCGGCTTTCGGGAAATGAAAAACGACTGTATAAACCAAGGCGCACCTCACGGGCTTTACGGAAGAATACATTCGGAAGAGCCCATAACCTACGTTCGCTGCGTAATAGTCGGCACAGACTCCGACGCCTTTTTGCGCTTCAAGCCAGAGGATAACTTAAAAAACTATAACGTCAGTACATATTTTGACAAGCTTATGCGTTTTTCCGACGAAGGAACCGGTAAACAGACCTTTGAGGTATATGCCGGAGCCTCAGGAGCCGAGCCACAGCTTGTGTTCAGATACGAGTATACCGTACTTGGCGAGGGAGAAAGCGCACCGGAAGACAGCGGAGCACCGGCACTGAGCTTTTACGGTTTTCGTAAGATGTCCGGTGACGTGATAAAAGAGGGTGCGCCTCACGGACTTTACGGCACAGTGGTATCAAACGTTCCTCTGACCTCTGTACGATGCAGAATTGCCGGTACGGATATGGACTATACAGTAAAGCTTTCTGCGACTGACAAGGTTAAGTCCTACAGTATTTTCAACTATTTTGACAAGCTCATACGTTTTTCCGATGCAGGACTTGGTGAGCAGATTATTGAAGTATACGCTACAGCCGAAAACTGCGAAGAACAGCTTGTTTTCCGGTATAAATATACCGTAAAAAGCGAGCTTGACAAGGAAGATACAGACGACAACGAAAAAGTTTTGGAAGTAGACACGCAGAAGGTCTGCCTTCCCCTTGAGGGCGGTATAAGACTTACGTCACCCTACGGCTTCCGTGCATATAATAAATGGGAATTCCACAAGGGGATTGATATAGTATCCATTTCCGGCTCACTGAACATTTTAGCCGTTGCAGACGGAGTTGTGGTGGACTGTGCAACCGGCACAAACAGCGGTGCGGGTAACTACGTTGCCATTCAGCACGAGGGCGGCTGGGTGTCGCTGTACTATCATCTCAAATCCTACGACGTTGAAATAGGCGATACTGTAAAGATGGGTGAAAAATTTGCCATAATGGGAAGAACTGGCGGAAATTACGGCGTGCACCTGCACTTTATGACCTGTGATAACTGGTACGGCGGAATATGGGCAACCCAGAACAGCCACCATACCGCACCTCACCAGTACGTTCCGCAGATTCTTTCAGAGGTAAAATACTATACCCCTAACTATGAAAGTCAGAATAAGGATAAGATTATTCTCTGTCAGTTTGATTTTCCGTCAGTTCTCACCGAGGGCGAGGCGTTCTCTATAAGCAAGAGTAAGGGCTTTCTTGCCTTTGAGGGAAAATCGGTAAAAAGCATACAGGTAACTGTAAATAACGAAAAGGGCGAAGAGGAGCTTTCGGCAATTCAGAATTCTCCCTCTTACTACACCGACGGATATTATAAATACTCGGCGGTCAGCGCAAAGCTGGATATGATGTGCGAATTTGATAAGCTATCCTGCGGTAAGAAAACCATTACGATAACGGCAACCACCTCTGCCGGAAGAACAAGAGTGGTGTATACCAAGGAATTTGAGGTAATACCCAAAACGCAGGAAGAAGCGGAAGC
>JAZOCR010000024.1:0-6384 GCA_045596605.1 Eubacteriales bacterium
ATGATGCTGAAAAGATTTTAAATCTTGAGTGTCTTGATACTAAAATAGAATTTATAATCAAAATATATAAAAAAATTTGAAAACATTGGAACTTTTTAGATGTTTGTTACGTCAAATACAGTGAACAGATAAAGTTCGGAAATAATTATCCGCTAATGCGGGGAAAAGGAGTAAGCTATGAAAAAAATACTTTCTGTTTTATTGTCAGCTTTGATGCTTGCATCTTGTCTTTCTGTAAGCTTTGGTGCTTCTGCCGTTAATGAGCCTACAACTGAGGATCTTGAGAAAATCATCAAAATAGTCAAACCTAAGCTTAATGTTCCTGAGAATTACTCTCAATTTACCTGGCGATACAATTCAAAGACTGCTTACAGTGATGCATCGTGGCGTTTTACATGGGCGACGCCTGATGAATCTGAAGTGTACAGCAGAATTATTACTGTTTGTGATGAATTTGGTAATATTACAAGCTATACTCACCGTGAGGGAGACCGCATATACGGGCAGCTTCCTGTTTACTCAAAGGATGATATGCTTAAAACTGCAGAGAAATTTTTGTCCGATACCATCCCGGAAGCATATGAAAACTTAAAGTTTAGTTATTCTGTAAATGGCGGAATATACTCCGGTCAGTATAATTATGTGTTTGAAAGATACATAGATGGATATGTGTTTTCTGATAACTTCGTTGACATCAGTGTTGACTATCTGACATGTACTGTTACACAGATGAACGTAAATTATGATTATGATGTAAACATTGAAAGACACGAAAATATTATAACACCCGAAAAAGCCGCTGAAATTCTCGGCACACGTCAGAAAATGGTAATGAAGTATCATACAAAATCTGAAGTAAACGAGGAAACCGGAGAAAGAACCATAAAGGCATTTTTAGTATATTCTCCCGAAACCTCATATCTTGCCGTTGACGCTGGTACCGGTGAAATATATGATGCAAAATCCTCATGGTCCGTAAAGGGAGATAATTCTACCAACGGTTCATTCAGCGAAGATGCTGCAGAAAGCGAAGGAGCTCTTAAAAAGGATGAAGGCGGATACGAGCTTACAGAGGAAGAAAAAGCAGGCGTAAAAGAGCTTGAAGGTCTTATTTCAAAGGAAGAAGCTATAAGAGCAGTTACTGAAAATGAGTATCTTTACGTAAATCCTTCTCTTACTGCTGTTGATGCTTCACTGTCTAAAAATTATAATAATGCAAAGACAAGCTATTATCAGAATGATAACGGTGCATATATATGGCGCATAGATTTCTCAAATCCTGTAATTGAAAACAAGTATTACGATTACGCCTATGCTTATGCAACCGTCAATGCGGAAACCGGTCAGATAATCTCTTATGAGTGCAATCTGAATGACTACTATTATTACGTTAACAATAGTCTTGAAATTCCTGCGGTTAAGTATGATAAGGAGCAGTCAAACAAAATTGCTGAAAGCTTCTTAAAGGAAATTATTCCCGAAAAGTTTGAAAGCTCTGTTGCATCATATTCCTATCAGACAAACGCAATTGATATTTTAGAGCACAAGGACGGAGTAAGAGAAAGTCTATATGGTGCTTACCAGTTCGGCTACAACCGTGTGAACGAGGGGATTGAATTTTCTTCAAACCATATAAACGTCGGCGTTGATGGTGTGACAGGAAAGATATATAGCTTCAGCTATAACTGGTATACAAACGTTGAATTTGAATCTCCTAAGGGTGCTATAACGCCGGAAGAGGCACTTGCATATCTTCTGTCCTTTGATGGCTATGGACTTAACTATGAAAAGAACGTAGTTTATATCTATACTCCCATTACTCAGAGCTCAAAAAAAGACGTTTCTGCTGCATTTACCGCATCACTTGTTCTTACTCTTGAAAATGGCGGTGATATCGAAAAAGTTATAGATAAGTACGCAGAGGATATTGACAGAGAAAAGCTTTTACAGCTTCTTGAGGAAGGAAACGAAGACGAGCTTCTTGGTTTCATTTCTGAATACTATGGAGTAACGCCTGAAGAAACAGCGGACGCTGCGAACAGTTACGTTGATTCAAGTGAATTCTACAGCAAGGAAGTTTCTGCAAGACTTGTTTATTCCTGCTACGATGTAAAATCATCATATGTTTCTCCGTTCACGGGTAAGCAGGTATCTTATAGCGGTGAAGAATATGTTGATGTAAACAAAGAGTACACATATTCTGACCTTGAGGGACACTGGATTGAAAAGAGTGCGCTTCTGCTTGCAGATATCGGAATTGGTTTTGAAGGCGGTAAATTTGAGCCGGATAAAACAATAACCGGCAATGAATTTATTAAGCTAGCTCAGGCTATGAGCCTTTACACACAGGTTGATGAGAATGCCAGTTCAGTAATGAAAATTGAAGCAGTTCGCTCGATTCTTAATTATTTCGGATTTGAAAAGGTTGCAAGCCTTAAAGGAATTTATAAAACAGAATTTTCTGATAACTCCGACATAAAGGAAGATGATATTGGCTATATTGCAATTGCAAATGGTCTCGGAATAGTAAAAGGTGACGGAGTAAACGTAAATGCTTACAGCGAACTAACAAGGGCTCAGGCGGTAAGTCTGCTTGTTAATGCACTTAATTCTATGAGATAATTTTTAAATATGCTGAAAACCCGAAGTTCGCTTCGGGTTTTTGTATTTTACTATTGACAAAATGTATAAAATGTGATATATTTTACAGTGTAAAATATATCAAATAAGGGGCGGAGTTATATTGTCGATTACTACTACAGGTGCGAATCTTGAAAACATAAAAGAAGCAAATATTTCTGCAGTACTTGGTAAGATTTACGCAAATGACGGAATTTCAAGGATTGATGTAGCAAAGGAAGAAGGAATAAGCTGCGCTCTTGTAACAAAGATTCTATCAAAGCTTGTGTCTTGTAATGTGGTAAGCGAAGCAAAGTGCCTATCGGCTGAACGAGGCAGACCGAAAGTATCTCTGCATTTTAACAGTGATAAATATGCAATTGCAGGTCTGAGAATAAATAAAAAATATCTTTCATCAATTCTGTGTACCGCAGGCGGTAAAATCCTGTGCCATAATTATTTACCGATTACTGACGATATGAATTGTTATAATATTTACGAGAAGTGCTGTGTATTATTATGGAAATCAATTGGGTGCAGCGATGATAGAAAAATACTTGGTATAGGAATTGCCGCCCCCGGACCATTGCCAAAAGAGCATAACAGAATTACAGCTCTTGAAAGCGGCCCTTTCAATGGTTTCTGTGAAGTTGATTTTAAAAAGTCCATTGAAAATGATTTTAATCTTCCCGTTGTTATGTGGCATGACGCTCACTGTGGAGCTTTCAATGAATATGTCTTTGGTGATAATGATTCAAAATACGATAATATTGTTTTTATTGCAACAGACAGCGGACTTGGAGCTGGAATTATAATAGACGGAAAGCCATACAGTGGGGGCGGCGGACTTGCGGGTGAGGTTGCACAAATGCTCATATATAAAGATGAGGACGGAAATGTTTGTAAAGTAGGTCATATGGCATCACAAGCTCTGCTTATGAAAAAATGTGGTGTAGACTCTATTGATAAAGTTATTGAGCTTGTAAATAATGATGAAATAAATGCCTGCAATGCTTTTGATGAGTACATAACAAATCTTTCCGTTGTTATAGCAAATTTCATTACTACCGTTTCACCTGAAGCGGTTATTATTTCAGATAAAATAGCGCAGCTTTCTGAAAGAGTGTATAAAGTTTGCGACGTTTTTTTGAAAAATAATCTACCTGATGCTTATTATAAGAGCACTAAACTTATTATAAGTCCATATGGAAAGCATTCGGTTCTTC
Source organism: Eubacteriales bacterium (assembly GCA_045596605.1). Classification (GTDB taxonomy): domain Bacteria; phylum Bacillota; class Clostridia; order Oscillospirales; family CAG-382; genus SIG622. The sequence goes on from JAZOCR010000024.1 coordinate 3,846, forward strand.
GAGGTGCCTGTGGTGCGCTTCTTCATCAAGCCCTTGAAAAGCCCTGTGATTTCTTTAATTTATAATTATATTTGGGAGGCAAAATGAAAAGTATTTCTCTTAACGGACAGTGGAAGCTCTATTATTATGACAGAACAGTCCTCAACATTATTGCCCCTGATGAATTGAATCACAGTGACATTCCTTGTGTTGATGCGGAGGTTCCCGGTGACGTACATCTTGATTTATCAAGGGCAGGTGTTTTACCAAAAGATCTTTTTAAAGGAATGAATATTCGTGAAACCGAGCTTTATGAAAGCTACGACTGGTGGTATGAAAAGGAATTTAGTCTTTCTGAAATTCCTGCCTGCAAGAAAATTGAGCTGAAATTTTCTGCTGTTGATTGTCTTGCTGAGTATTATCTTAACGGTGAGCTTATAGGAACGTCAGACAATGCACTTATTCCACACGAATATGACGTAACAGGTATTATTGCAGAAAGGAATATTCTTCAGGTTAAGATTTCTTCCGTTCTTTTTGATGCTTATAACGGAAGCTATGATAATGCTTTCTTTGAATCAAACATGGGGCTTGTTAAATCAAATGAATCAATAAATTACAGAAAAGCAGCTCACTGCTATGGTTGGGATATTATGCCGAGATGCGTAAACTACGGCATTTGGCGTGATGTTGATGTTGTGTTCTATAACGAATATGAAATCAAAGATACATACGTTATTACTCAACAGCTTCTTAATAATAATGCATATATGATGCTTATGTATGAGCTTGACATGCCTGTTAAAAAGAGAGACGACGATATTAAGATCGAGCTTTCCGGCAAGTGCGGTGATTCTGAATTTTCAGTGATATCTGATGTAAGATTTAAAGTTGGCAAAGTTAATTTTGCCATCGAAAATCCAAAGCTTTGGTGGCCTCATGGATACGGAAATGCTGATTTATATGATTCGGAAATCAAGCTTATTGTTAACGGCGAGTGTGTGTCTAAAAAGAAAATAAGCTTCGGTATAAGAACTGTAAAGCTTGATAGAACAGATGTTACAAACGGTGTAGACGGTAGGTTCTGTTTTGTTGTCAATGGCGTTGATATAATGGCACTTGGCACGAACTGGGTACCTCTTGATGCCTTCCATTCGAGGGACCTTGCAAGAGTTGATAAAGCGGTTGAAATGGCTGCTGACCTTGAATGTAATATTATAAGATGTTGGGGCGGAAACGTTTACGAATCCGAAAGATTTTACGAGCTTTGCGACAAAAACGGCATAATGGTATGGCAGGACTTTGGCATGGCTTGTCTGCATTATCCTATGACTGATGATTTCGAAGAAAGAATAAGGGCTGAAGTAAAGAGTGTAGTTTGCTCGCTTCGACAGCACCCGAGTATTGTCCTTTGGGCTGGCGATAATGAAGTTGACCTTATGTTCATTTTTGACAGTAATAACATAAGCCCCGATACATATAAAGTTACGAGAAAGTTTCTTCCTGAAGAAATCAGACGTCACGACTGCACAAGGCCTTACCTTGCAAGCTCTCCCTATATTTCCGGCGAGCTTTTTGAAAAGCGTAACGATTTCAAATATGCTCCTGAAAATCACATCTGGGGTCCCCGTGATTATTTCAAGAGCAGATTCTATACGGAAAACGGTGCTCACTTTATCTCTGAATGCGGTTATCACGGCTGCCCCGGCAGAGAATCAATTGAGAAATTCATCGATGAAGAAAATGTATGGCCATATCATAATAATGAGCAGTGGATTCTCCATTCAAGTGACCAGTGTGGAAATCCTGCTCGTGTAAATCTTATGCAGAATCAGATACGCCAGCTTTTTGGAAGTGTACCAACAAATATTGAAGATTATGCACTTGCTTCACAGGTTTCCCAGGCAGAAGCTAAGAAGTTCTTTATTGAAAGAATAAGATGCGGAAAGCCTGTAAAAAGTGGTATGATATGGTGGAATCTTGTTGACGGATGGCCTCAGATGTCAGATGCAATTGTTGACTACTACTATGAGAAAAAGCTTGCTTATCATTATATCAAAAACAGCCAGAGACCTTTTACACTTATGTTTGATGAGATAGACAGCTGGGGTATTACTCTCGTTGCTGATAATAACACACTAAAAACAGTAAACGGAACATACGAAGTAAAATGTGCGGATAATGACAGCATAGTTATGAGTGGTAATTTCAGTGTTGCACCAAATTCAAACTTCCGTATTAAGAAAACAACGTTTATGTATTCTGACAAGAAAATGTTTTACATTACATGGAAGCTTGAGGACGGTACCTGCGGTTTCAATCATTATCTTGCAGGTATGCCGCCATTTAATTTCGAAAATTACAAGAAACATATTCCGGCGATAATCAATGGCGCAAAATAATAACTTGACAAAATTAAATAAAAGGTTTAATATATCCATATACTATTAAGCCAAAATATGCCCACGTTATGTTTTGGCGTGGGCATTTTCTTTACATTCCATAATTTACAAATAACAGTTGTTAGTTTGAAAATTGTGTGGTAAAATAATAATATTAA
>JAZOCR010000025.1:0-7282 GCA_045596605.1 Eubacteriales bacterium
AAAATGCCGAAAAAATGGCAGAAAAGCTTAAAGAAAATCTGTAATGGCGGTGAATATATATGAGTGAAGCTGCAGAAAAAATTGCAAAAATACTCGAAGATCCAGAAAGTATAAAAATGATTTCAGAAATTGCAGAAAGCTTTATGTCAGGTTCTGATAGTAGTACACGTGATGCTTCTGGCGAAGACTCGAATTTATCTGAAGATAAGACAGATTCGCATCAAGAAGAAAAAGATGAAAGGAAAATCAACACATTACCGCTTATACCAAAAGATAATGCATCACTAAAATTCCTTGAAGATATAATCGGAAAGGGTGATGTTGAAAACAGTATAAAGCTAATTGTTGCACTAAAGCCCTATATGAGTAAAAGAAGACGTGACAGCGCTGATTCGGTTATCAAGTGGTTAAAGCTTTTGAAGCTTGTTGGAAAATCAAATATTTCTGAAATTTCAAAACTCATTAATTTGATGTAAATAATTTCGAAAGAGGTGAGATAATGTACAGCAGAAATTTTGGAACTTTCGAAAATATAAGCCCTTCAAAACTAAATTCGGCTTTGCAAAACGGATCGGTTTCAAGAAAAAGTGGCAATATTCCTATAAAAACATATCCTGATAATTCAGCATATGAGCGGTTTAATAATCTCGGAAATGACAAAAAAGAAATTATTGTCAATGATGATATACATGACAACACTAAACAGGATAACCAAGAACTTCTACCGGAAATAGTTGATACTTCCATTAGCGAGCAGGTAGAAAATGTGTCTGATGTTGTAAAAAATGTTAATGTTGACAACGAACATACTGACAGCGGTGATAAAAAAACAAGATCCTTGCTCAGTGAGCTTCAGAAGCTTACGTCACTTATCGACGGTGATTATTTTCTGATTATTCTTGCAATAGCATTGCTGTTTATTAGCGGTAACGATACAAATGACAAAATTACGCCAATAGCACTGCTTGCCATAATCTTACTTTAATCAACAACAAACAAAGAATCGTCAAGTGATTCAAGTGAATAAATAGATGTGGTAGTAAGGCTGTATACGAGTTTATCGTTCTCGTGAATTTCAGCAAATAGAATCACACCGTAGTCAAGGCTCAAAAGGAGGCTGTTTTTGATGCTTTTTCCATCACGATCGTATGTGTAAACAACGGAAATAAGGTTTAGAGCGTCCTTTTGGATTCTACGGATATCTAACGAATTTTCAGAGTATTCGGTATCTATTATATCAGAAATTGATATAATCCCCGAATCTGAATAGAAATCAATAAGCCCACTTGAATAAACGGATGAACTGACATTGTTTCCGTTGTAGCTGTATATGATAGCTTTTTCGCCGTTGCTGATACATTTTTTTGTTGTAATATTGTTGTTGTCAAGAAGTTCTATGTTGTATTTTTTTTCCGAAATTCTTGAACGGCATATTTTTGATTTATTTCCAAGCTCAGAATAAATTTTTGAAGTGCTTTCCCAATAAAAATTATCGTAGGTATCAAGTGAAAGAAGTATATCTCTCATGTTCTCTGCGGAAATTTCAGGATAAATATTCTCAGATATTCCCTCTGATGCATCAGATATATATTCAAATATTTCAAATCCATCGCCCGCATATTCACCCACAGTTGAATTATCAGGGGAAATTATATTTTCGATAAATTCCGGGAATTTAATCAGATTAATACGCCACAAACTGTAAACGGCAATAGAGAAAAGCAAAAGTACAATAAGGATTTGAATAAACAATCCTTTTGCTTTTTTTAAATCATGCTTCAAAATATCACCTCATTAAATCTAATTTAAATGTAATCCTCCGGTCTTTCACCCATACCAAAGTAATGAAGTATGGCTTTACATATTCTGTTTGACGTAGTACCGTCGCCGTAGGGATTTTTTGCATTGGCCATTTTGTTATACTCATCTTTATCATTAAGAAGTGAGGTAGCCATTCGGTATATTGTATCCTCATCGGTTCCTGCAAGCTTTGCCGTACCTGCTTCTATACCTTCAGGGCGTTCCGTTTCACGTCTCAGTACTAAAACAGGTTTTCTAAGCGCAGGAGCGTCTTCCTGTATGCCACCTGAGTCAGTAAGAATTAGATAGCTCTTTGCAAGCAGATTATGAGCAATAACAGGAGATTGGGGTGATGCGAGAATAATTCTCTCCTTGTTATCAAGGATTTTTCTGACAATTTCCTGAACCTTGGGATTCAGGTGCACAAGATAAATAAGCTGAGTATCCTCATTGTCCCGGACAATTCTTGCAAGAGCATTGCAGATGTTTTCAAGAGGTTCACCTATATTCTCACGTCTGTGTGCGGTTACAAAAATAAGCTTTTTGGTCGGGTCGAGCTTTGATGAAATTTCAGGTGGAAATTCAAAACTATCCGATACTGTGTATCCCACCGCATCTATTTCGGTATTTCCTGTAATGTATAAACCGCTTGTTATGTTTTCACTTAAAAGTTGATTTTTGCACATAGCTGTAGGGATAAAATGCAAATCAGCGATAGGAGCAACAAGACGCCTGTTCATTTCTTCAGGGTATGGTGACCATTTGTCATAGGAACGAAGTCCTGCCTCAACGTGACCAACAGGAATTTTATTGTAAAAAGCAGTAATTGCTGCTGAAAACGCAGTACTTGTATCACCGTGAACAAGAACAAGATCCGGATTTTCTTTTTTTAGAACAGGGGAGAGCTTTTCTATTATATCCGTTGTAATAGTTTCGAGTGTTTGATTTGGTCTCATAATATCAAGGTTATATTCCGGAACGATGTTGAAGAAATCAAGTACCGACTGAAGCATCTCGCGGTGCTGTCCCGTGACACATACAACAGTTTCGATTTCTTTGAATTTTCTCATTTCGTGAATAAGCGGACACATTTTTATTGCGTCGGGTCTTGTTCCGAAAATAGGCATAACCTTTATTTTTTTCATAATTATATCCTTTCGTTTACACATTAATTACACCAAAAGTCCGAAATTTCCTTCGGACTTTTGAATTTTAATATTTATTCCTATTCAGCAAAATCATCGTCATCATCGTCATATTCTTCATCACTCTTGAGGCTAATACCCATATGCTTACGTGTTTCGGCGTTTTTATTGACAAAAGCCCAATTGCAAAGATAAATAAACAGCGCAACAAGCAGAATGGCTATTCCGGCGGTTGCTTCATCGTTGGCAAAAAGCACCGCAGACACGCCGAGCATACCGCAAATAGAGTAAAGTATCATAACGGACTGCTTTTGTGAAAAGCCCATATCTATAAGTCTGTGGTGAAGGTGTCCTCTGTCTGCAGAAAAGGGACTTTTACCGTGCAGGATTCTTCTGATAAAGGCAAAAGCAGTATCACCGATTGGCAGGGCAAAAACAAGGAACGGAATCCAGAAGGACATAAGTGCATCAATTTTGAAAAATCCCTGTATTGAAATTATCGCCAGAGAATATCCTAAAAACATAGCTCCGGTATCGCCCATAAAGATACTTGCAGGATTGAAATTGAATGGCAAAAATCCGATACATGTTCCGGCAAGAGCTGCAGTTATAAGAATTATTGTAAAAGACGGCTCCGGAAGGAAGAAGCAGGAAAGAAGAAGCGAAACAGAAGATATAGCTGAAACGCCACAAGAAAGACCGTCAAGACCGTCAATAAGATTTACGGCATTAATTAGTGCAGTAATCCATAATATCGTTATTGGAACAGCCCATACTCCGAATGATATATATTTTCCGAAAATTGTAACGCCGGGAATGGTGTTTCCCATTATTGTTGCAATAGTTGCGCAGATTATCTGCAATACTAATTTGAGAAGAGCGGGAAGTGAGTATATATCGTCAAAAATTCCTACAACTACTAAAAGTGCAGCACCGGCAAGCATACCGAAAATCGGCATGGATAATTCACAAAATACCATTACCGCAATGGAAAATCCAAGGAAAAGTGCAAGTCCGCCCATTCTTGGAATCGGCTCCTTGTGCATACGTCTGTTGTCCTTCGGTACATCAATAGCGCCAAGATTAAAAGCAAGAACTCTCGCAATAGGGGTTGTTGTAAAGCTTATCAAAAATGCGCATAATATCGTAATTAAGAGTGTTATGATGTTATTAGCTGTAAATTGCATTATTCACACCTCACTTTAAACCGTAGAAGCCGACCTTTCTGTAAACTTTTGACAAAGTTTTACGAGCCATATAAGCCGCTCTGTCTCTACCGTTTTTCATAATTTCTTCAATGTATGCCTTGTCTTTGACAATTTCAGAGTATTTGTTGCGTATATCCTGAAGTCCATCGGCAACTGTTTCGCCTACTGCTTCCTTAAATTGACCGTACCCCTTACCTTCAAATTCCTTTTCGATTTCTTCGTAAGTTTTTCCGGTAAAGGATGAATAGATATTCATGAGGTTATTAATTCCATCCTTACCCTCAGCGTATCTTACGCAAGAATCTGAATCCGTTACTGCTCTTTTAATTTTTTTGATTGTTACTTCACGTGGCTCTATAATTGCTACGTATGAGTTTTCGTTCGGGTCAGATTTGCTCATTTTTTTTGTGGGGTCGGTGAGTGAATTGATTTTCATACCTGTTTTTGGAATATATGGCTCAGGCACAACGAATGTATCACCGTAAACACCATTAAAACGATTTGCAATATCACGTGCGAGCTCAAGATGCTGCTTCTGGTCGATACCTACAGGAACAATGTGGGTGCCATAAAGAAGAATATCTGCGGCCATAAGCACAGGATATGTAAATAATCCCGCATTAATATTGTCTGCGTGCTTTGCTGACTTATCCTTAAACTGCGTCATTCTTGAAAGTTCGCCAAACATCGTGTTGCATCCAAGCACCCATGACAGCTCTGCATGAGCAGGAACGTGGCTCTGAACGAACATAGTGCTCTTTTCCGGGTCTATGCCGCATGCTGTATAAAGTGCAACGCCCTCCATAGTTCTTCTTCTAAGGTCAGCAGGAGTCTGTCTGACAGTTATAGCGTGAAGGTCAACAACACAGTAAAGACAATCATAGTCTTCCTGTAGTTTGACCCAGTTTTTTATTGCTCCAAGATAATTTCCGAGCGTGAGAATGCCGCTTGGCTGCACGCCCGAAAAAATAATTTTCTTATTCTCTTCCATTATTATTTCCTGCCTTTCATTAAAAGACTTAGTTTTTAATTATAACTATTAATTTGCAATTATAGATATTATATCACGGAATATCAATTATTTCAACACTTATTTGGAAATATTCGTAGAATAAGGCAATTATTTTACAAAATAATCAAGAATAAAGTATAATTCAATTTAAAAAGTCCCACAAAAAATGTGAGACTTGTGTCAATTATTTTTCAAGAAGAATGCTTGCAACCTTATACGCTTCACCGGCTCCCATAGTTATACAGAAATCCCCGTCAAGGAGTACGTCCTTAAGTGCTTCTGCGATGGCACCGAAATCACCGGGGCATTCTGCGTTATTCATCCTTTTTGCAATGTCAGCTGAGCTGACACCGCTAACATTTATTTCTCTTGCGGCAAATATATCACATAAATATACCTTGTCAGCAAGTGAAAGCGCTTTAGCAAAAGCATCAAGCATTTCATAGGTTCTTGAATAAGTGTGAGGCTGAAAAACGCATATTACACGATTGGGCCCCAGATTTCTTGCCGCACGCAGCGTTACTTCAATTTCATCGGGATGGTGGGCATAGTCATCAAAAAGCTTTGCTCCATTGTATTTGCCAAGATACTCGAAACGCCTTGAAACACCCGTGAAGCTTTCGAGCCCTCTCTTAATATTTTCCTTTGAAACTCCGGATAAATACGCAGCAGCAGCTGCTGCAACAGAATTAGAAATATTATGCAGACCCGGAAGCTTTATCGAAATATTTTCAATGATTTCGTTATCGAAAAGTTTTATTGAAAATTTTCCGTATCCGTCAGATATATCTATGTCATAAGCGTAAAAATCACAAGTGTCTTTTATAGAATAACAATAAACCTTTGCTTTGGTATCCTTGCTCGCTGCTGCGCAGTTTTTACAGTCTTTATTCACAACAGCAATATTTTCGCTTCCCGGGTATCTTTCTTCATCGATATATTTTGAAAAAGAAGAAATAACATCACCTATTTCGGGGAAGAAATCAACGTGGTCGTGTTCGCAGTTAAGAACAACCTTTATTGACGGAATCATTGAATGATAGGAATTTTTATATTCGCACGCCTCGTAGACAATTCTTTCACCGTCTCCACATTTATAGCTTGAGCCCATAAATGGAATATTGGCACCGGAAAGTACAGCGGTTTCACTATCTTCGCACAGGCAAATGGACGAAAGAAGACCTGTTGTTGTTGACTTTCCGTGTGTTCCTGCAACGCCTATCGAAGTTTTGTAGCTGTTGGTTATTATTCCCAAAAGCTGCGCACGTGTCAGCACTGTTGCACCGCTATTAGCAGCTTTGATCATAAGAGGGTGGTCATCTTTCATGGCAGCGGTATAAATAACCGTGTCAATATTACCGGGAATATCACTGCTTATATCATAACTTACAGTTGCCCCTTCGCTGATAAGCCTTCTTGTCGCTTCTGATTCTTTCATATCGTAACCGTAAACTCTTTTACCTTTTATCATAAGAATTGAAGCAAGGGAGGACATACTTGTACCGCCGATTCCGATAAAATATGCATTATTTATGTTGTCAAGAGAATAGTTCATAACTGTAACCCTTTCTATAAGCATCATAGTGAGAAATAAATGAATAATTTCCTCTCTCCTTTGAAATAATACACAAAAAAGGAGCGGAGAATATGAAAATTACTGAAGTCAAAATAAGAAAAACCTTTGAAGAAAACGTATTGAAAGCAATTGTGTCAGTTACCTTTGACGAATGCTTTACTGTACACGATGTCAAAGTAGTATATGCAAATTCAAGATATTTTATAGTAATGCCGAACAAAAAGAACAGAGACGGTAAAATATCCGATATTGCTCATCCCATAAACAGAGAGTTCAGGGAAATACTTGAAAAGAGTATTTTAGAGGTATATTTTGAAAATCTGAACACAGAAATATAACTAAATATCAAAACAATAGCCGGAGAATTTGTATTCTTCGGTTATTATACTACACATTTGAAAAATAATCCATAGTATTTTGGAAATTTTTAGATATATTTTAAAAAAATATTTTATAGTGTAATTATTGAACCTTGTATCCTTCAAATTACACAAATTTTTTGTTATTATTTTGTTCTTTTATATTGAATTGCCGATTTTTT
>JAZOCR010000026.1:0-15287 GCA_045596605.1 Eubacteriales bacterium
TAGGGCTACACACCCGAGTATCACCGTCACCGTAGTAATAGTATAGCACACAATTTCGTATTTGTCAATAGCAAATTTCGACGAGGTTACGCTCTGCTGGTATCAGTATCACCCGAGCCGTGTTCCCCCGATTGTATCGGGGGCGGAGGGGGTTAAGTAAAAAACTCCAAGTCTGATGCCTGATGCGGCTACGCACTCGGGAGCGGAGTGAGCGCACCGAGCGGAATGCACCGCTCGACGAGGGAGCGGAACGAGTACGCAAGACACAGTGATGTTCACCGATGAGCGCTGCAGAACGCAAGGGAAGTGCGAACGGAGCGGTAAAATTCCGCTTTCGTTAAAGGCACTCGGTTCCCCCTTTATATACTTGATTGTATGCTACATTATTCTATCAATAATTCCAAATTTAGCATGTCAAAAGACAATTTTAAAACAGCTTTTCACCTTTCGGAAGATGATGTAAAAACTAATGCTCGCATTAGGCTTTTACCCGATGAAAGCGGAAAATATAAACCATACGAAATTCTTGTTTTTCCGAAAAAGACCTTTTTAAAAGGTAATTTTGAGTTAAGTGCTTCTGAACGCAAAAACGGAAAGGCAACGCAATTAGAGCTCGAGCTTTGCGACGAGCTTCCCGATGAAATACGGTCTGCTGAAAATCGACGGAAGTCTTACTGCAGAGCTCGGAATAAGCTCTTTGACCTTTTGATGTGTACCACTGAATTTGATTGCTTTGTCACTCTGACATTGAGTTCGGGGCAGATTGACAGAAAGGACTATTCAGCGGTCATAAAAAAGCTCAATGTATGGCTTGCGAACAGAGTAGTTCGCAACGGTCTTGTGTATGCGTTCGTTCCGGAACACCACAAAGACGGCGCAATTCATTTTCACGGTCTATGTAATTTTTCTGCGCTGAAAACTGTGAGAGCTACGAACGCACACACGGGCAAGCCTCTGTGCGACAACAAGGGCAGAGAGGTTTACAACATAATTGACTTCCCCTATGGCTTCACGACCGCAATACCACTTTCGGGCAAGAACGCAAGAGTCGCAACGGCTAAGTACTGCTACAAGTACATTACCAAGTCTGGCGGGGAGAAAGTTGGCGGTCGGTATTACCTTTCGGGCGGGAAGCTCGGGCGCCCTCGGTACGAATTTATTGATTTACCCTACGAACAAATTCCTTGCAAGGAGAGCTCTATAAATGACACTATTATTTTCAAAAAGTGGAGAGTTGACGAAAACGCCTCCCAAGATTGGATTGCACATAATGAGAAATCTGAAGCACTCCGACAGAAAGCTGCTGATATTCGTCTTTCCTTTAAGGAAATTGAAAAAAGGCTCTCGGATATGCACGAGGGAGCGCAAATGAGACCATTTAACAATTTAAGGAGTGTTAATGAGAACAAAGTACATTGATGACGCAAAATCGCTTAATATAGCCTCTGCGATGCCACACACGTCAAGGGGAGTATGGCTTTTAATGTTGGAGACGGGTGTCAGAATATCAGACGCCCTTGAAGCAAAAAACAAGGACTTTGACAGCAAAGGCTTTTTCCACTACACAGCGCAAAAGACGGGTAAAAAAGGCAGGGCTAAAGTGTCAAAAAATTTTATTGCTGAGTATGTGAACAGAGACTTTCCCGACGAATACGTTTTTGCCTCTACCAACCACAAACGGCTTGGAAAGCCGATAACAAGGCAGACTGTTTTTTTACATATCAAACGAGCTTGTCTGATGTGCGGTTATGATGATATCGGGATAGCTCCCCACAGTGCAAGAAAACATTTTGCTGTGGACCTTTTTCGTGATGAGGGACTTGGCGTGACGATGAACGCACTACAGCACCGAGATGCATCAACGACCTTTCTGTATGCAATGTCTGACAACCCTCTGACCGAGCTCAACAAGAGAGTGCGGAGGGTGGAAAAGTCGGTGGAAAAACTCGACCAAAAAATCGAGTATCTTTTCGACGAGATTTTCGGTGATGACCGCTATTCAATAGCAAAAAAAGGTTGACTTTCGTCAACCTTTTTTCTTTCGTCGTGCGTCGTATCTGACTTCGCCTCTGATGATGTTCCAAGCCATACGAGCGGTTTCACTGTCCTGTGCGAGGAAGCAAACGGCTTCTTTTATGCGCCTCGGTGTTCTCTTTAGCTCTGCGTCGGTGAGTGAAAGGACGAGGTCGCAGGCGAAGCGTTGACGCTCTGCGACTGCGAATAGTTCCTTGAACGTATCGAGGTCGAGGACAACCCGACAGTGTCCGTCTTCGTCGACGGATTTGTACACATCGTACTGTTCGTACAGTTCGATGTCGGACATAACCCGCCACGTGGAAGTTGCTCGGGCGTTTGCTTCTTCACGCTTGCCGATTTCCTTACCTATCCAAAATTCTTTCTTCATTGCGAAAACCTCCGTTTTTTTCGAGCAAAGGACACGAAACGGAGAAAAAAGTCAACCACTCGAACATTTTGTGCAACGCAAGTTCACAAAATGTTTATAATTTGCGTAAGCAAATTGTATGGTTTACTTTTTGCGGAGTTCGGGTACACTTGCAAGAAAACGGAGGGAGTAGCAACCCTCCGCAAACGCTTGCGTTTAAGGCGTTTGCGGACAGTAAAGTTCGGAGCGAGCGCACGGCGTAGCAAAGTGCGAGCGGGAACAAAGTATAAGGTAACGTTCGGGGGTGTCGTAGCAAATTTAGTTTGTTTCGGCGACGCACTCTGTTGGTGGGTGGAGAAAAAACACTTGACAAACAGAAAAAAAGGTGCTACACTTATAGAAGCTTGGAGAGGAAATTTTTCCAAAAAGAAAGCGAATGTAATTCAGGGAAACAAAAGAGCACCGGAACGGTGCGAATTTTGGTATTCCCTGAATTATATAAAATTCTAATTTTACATAATTTTATTAATGTATGTATACTGAATAACAGCTCCCCGTTTTTATCCTTAAAAAGAAAGTTTTTTAATAAAAGCAACTTATTCGATTGGAAGAATACTTCCATAGTCAAATAGCGGGGCTTCACCTAACGATATCGCTTCCACTTCATTATTATAAAGGAATCTGAATATCTTATCATACTCAGGATGTAATTTTATATTCCCTGCAAATGCAAGTTTATCAGAAGAAATTTTACCGCTGGCACCGCCTATAAATCCATATTTATATTTTTTTATCTGCACAAAGTTTTTCTCAAGCAACAAAACATTCATACCAAATTTTATAAGCGCATTATAAATTCCTGTGTCTTCAGTTATAATTGAGTTTTCGTTAACAACACATATATTACATTTTGTATAGCCTTGATTCACGTTTATGAGCTCATAGCCACGTTTTTCTGCATAGTCAACAATTTCCCTATGCAATATAGAAATGTTACCTATAAGCCTGTTACCTAATGCTACACAATTCATCATTGCATCAAACGGATAATTATACTTCTCTCTATTTTCAAAATTGCAGACTTTATAATTATTTAGTTCCCCCGCTATAGAACAATTGTTCTCGGCGAATAAAATTAATTCTCTATCAATATGTGAAATATATAAATCAGGATGATTTTTAACAGCATCATCGCAGTTTAGTTTACCGGTTAGAATTACCGGCTCAATCTCAAGCTTTTGAAGATTATGCAATATTTCATTTGACACGTCACAGGAAACTACTGCCTTTTTTATCATTTTATCGGGCAAATTTGGTCTTATCATTTTCACCCTTGTTTACGGAAAAAATTTTAAGCGCTTCAAATATATTTTTAACAGGAATAATTTCAATTCCTTTTTTATTAAAATCGCTTTTTGATAGTTTCTGATAGTTGACAAATGGAATCATAATTTTACCAAGTCCAAGTCTTGAGCATTCTCTGATTCTCATTTCAATGCCGGATACTCCTCTGCACTCTCCGCCAAGACCTAACTCCCCTATTGCAACAAAATCCATTGGCACGGGAATATCTTTAAGTGAAGAAATAAGCGCAATCGCCGTTGCAAGGTCGCTTGACGGCTCATAAAGATGAAGACCGCCTGCAACATTAAGATATACGTCTTTTGAAGAGAATCCAAGTCCCAGACGTTTTTCGAGTACTGCACATATGAGATTCATCCTGTTATAATCAAAGCCGTTTGAAGTTCTTCTGGGCGCAGGATACACAGTAGGAGTAGCAAGAGCCTGTATTTCAGCAAGTATTGGTCTTGTTCCCTCAATTACACACAGTGCACAGCTACCTGAAACGCCGGTTTCACGCTGACTAAGAAGATATTCAGATGGATTTTCAACTTCGCAAAGTCCACTCTGCTCCATATCAAATACGCCTATTTCATTTGTTGAACCAAATCTGTTCTTAACAGCCCTCAAAAGTCTGTATGTGTGCTGTTTTTCACCCTCAAAGTACAGTACCGTATCCACCATATGTTCAAGCACCTTTGGACCTGCAATAGCACCGTCTTTATTAACGTGTCCAACAATAAGTATTGCAATATTCTGTGTTTTAGCAATACGTATAAGCTCGTTTGCGCAGAGTTTTACCTGCGTAACCGAGCCTTGTACAGAATTTGCGTTTGAATCGTACAGAGTCTGTATAGAGTCAATTATTACAATATCCGGATTTATAAGTTCTATTTCACTAAGTATATCAGAAAGCTCAGTTTCGGAATATACAAGAACGTTCTCGGAATCAATTCCGAGTCTTTTTGCACGAAGCTTAAGCTGTCCCGGGGATTCTTCTCCTGAAACATACAATAGTTTATTATTGTCACTAAGACTACCGCATACCTGTAGAAGCAGCGTTGATTTTCCGATGCCGGGCTCACCGCTTACAAGAACAACAGAACCGTTAACTATACCGCCACCGAGAACTCTGTCAAACTCTCCTATTCCGGATTTTTTCCTTATCTGCTCAGGAAGATTTATGTTATTTATAGGATAGGACTTTGATTCGGTTTTCTTATTTTGATTTAACCTACTTCTCGCAGAAGCTTTCTTAACTTCAATTTCGGTTTCAACTTCTTCAAGACAGTTCCATTCACCGCAATTCGGACATCTTCCATACCATTTTGATGAGCGATGACCACAACTGTTGCAAACATACTCCGTTTTATTTTTCATCCGATATATCTCCCTTAAGAGAAATTATTTTTAATATATTCGTTTATAGAAGTGAAAATCATAAATGCGAGTTTCTTTTGATATTCATCATCAGAAAGCAAAAATGCCTCTTTTGCATTTGATAGAAAGCCACATTCTATGAGTACTGCAGGATTATTAATAGAATCAAGAACCAGAATTTCTTTACCGGCAAGCTTCGTTTCACGCTTGTTTTTGCTGTCTATCAACAGCGTGTTATTGTTTTTGATAATATCCGCCAAAGCCTTGCTATTATCATTGTTCTTTGAATAAAACACTTGAAGACCTGACAGTCTGCTGCTTGGGTATGTATTTTGATGTATACTTATAAATATTGCATCTTCGTTAGTATTTGCGATTTCGATTCTTCCAAGCAAATCTCTTCTTTTTCTGCTCGAGGAAAATGCGTTGGATGGTTCAAGCTCAACGTCCTCGGTTCGTGTCATAATACACTTTATTCCACTGATACTAAGGTAGCTTTCGAGATTCTTTGCAATTTTCAAATTTACGTCTTTTTCGACTACTCCGCTTTCACTTACTGCACCACCGTCTACGCCTCCGTGTCCTGCGTCTATTATAACAATAGGCATGTTACTATAATGCGAAAAAACAAGTGCAGGCTTGCTGGTAGTTCTGTTACATATATAGATAATCAGAAACGACACGACAAGATATACGGTAAAAAAAATTGATATTTTAATAATTAACCAAAAGAATGATTTTTTGTCACAAAAGAGTTTTTGCAAATTACCACCGCCTGTTTTTTCTACATTATATTCGGTGGCAAGCACAAGTTATTCCTCTTTCTTTTTAGGAAGAAGACTTATTCCACAAAGACCAATATAGTAGAATAATCCGCAAACAATAATTGAAAATACCTGATATATTAGAAACGAATATCCGTAAAGCGAGAAAGGCATAAAGGTGTCACCGCTTGCAAAGAAATAACGGTCAAGACTAAGATACATGCCTGAAGTAAGAAATCTTATAATAATGTTCAATATGTCTGTGAGAGAATTTACAACGCCGGCTGTTCTCAAAATAACGTGAAGTAATGTTATTGCAAGTGTTGGAATGTATGAAATTAATACGTACTTAAAGCCGCAAAGTACATCAGGCCTTGCTCTGTTTCCCTTAACACGAAGATAGTCCTTTGTGCCATCTTCATTGAGCGCAGCCCCCATAAGTGCAAAATAAAAAAGTATCGAGAAAATTCCCGCAAAAAATAAAAAGCCTTCATCAAGAGCAATAATTGTAGCAGTAAACATTATTCCAAAAATAGACATAGCAACCTGGAATATAATACTTTTGGCGATAAGACTTCCTCTTTCGTTTAGTAGCTGTTTCATATTTAATCCTTTCTCTTAAAAATAAAGTACTTGATATTTTGAATTTGATGTGATAAAATGAATTAGCAATAAAATAAAAATTTTATATAGGAGATATAAAGTATGTCAAACCTAAATTTCAGCGACGCACCGGAATCCGTTCGTGAGTTTCTGAATTACAAGTTTGTAAACCAAGGCAGAAGCGAAAAAACTTGTTTTCAGTACTACCACGATTTACGTACATTCTTCAGATACTTGCTTATATCACGCTATCCGAAAAAATACGGTGAATATTATCCCGGTGACCTTAGCTTTAATGAGGTAAACGATAAAATGGTATACTCAGTAAAAGCTGAGGAAATCAACAATTTTATAAAATACTGTATGAAAGAACGTGATAATTCGGAGGCGGCACGCAACAGAAAGCTTTCTACCCTTAGGTCTTTTTATAAGTATCTCAGCAAAACTGTGCGCAAAATGGATAACAATCCAACTGAATACATAGAATCACCAAAGCGTCCTAAACGTCTTCCAAAATTTCTCACACTTGAAGAATCAAAGCTTCTTCTTGAAAACATTGAACAAGGCAAGAATTATGAAAGAGACTTTGCTATAATTACCTTGTTTTTGAATCTTGGGCTTCGTGTTTCTGAGCTTGTCGGAATTAACCTTAAAGACATAAGCAGAGAATTTGAAACTCTGCGTGTAATCGGTAAAGGAAATAAGGAACGTATGGTTTATCTCAACGACGCCTGCGCCAATGCAATTAAAGCATATCTTGAGGTCAGGGAGAAAAATCCAAGACCGGAAGCTAAAGGTGCACTTTTTATTTCAAGAAACAGAAACAGATTAAGCGATAAATCTGTTCAGTGGCTTGTATATAAGCACCTGAAAGCCGCAGGACTTGACAGACCCGGAATGTCCGTTCATAAGCTTCGTCACACTGCAGCAACTCTTATGTATCAATACGGTCATACAGATGTAAGAATTTTAAAAGACATACTCGGTCACGAAGACCTGTCAACTACCGAAATTTACACCCACGTCAGCGACGAACAAATGAAAATGGCTGCAATGAACAATCCCCTCTCTGAAATCAAAGGTGTAAAAAGAGTAAATCTCACCCCTTTGGCTAACAATACAAAAGAAGCACCGGACGAAGAAGATTAATATTATCCTCTGTCTTTGAACACGGGCTGTTCATCGTCGAAGGCAATTTTATCAGATTTATAATAGGGGTCAATCATATACTGTTTGATTACAGGATATGCCGCATAGGTGCCCACAAACATTAATGCAGCAAGAGTAATAATAAACGGAAGCGCTATTCCGAGGAATGGCAAAGTAAAGAATATGTAGAAGCTGAAAATCAAAACGAGAATTATTGCAATCCATGCAAGTATATTTCTCTTATAGCCTACAACCGCAAAAATGAACGAATTCTTAAGTATCTTAAATGTGCTAAGGTCAAATGTAACAAGTAGTATGTACATATAGAAACGCATAGTCAGGTAAACAAGTAGTATTAGTAGCTCAGCAACGAACATAACGTTCATAATGTACGTACCGGCATTTATATAATATGTCATAAGTCCGTATGCCAGTGCAAATATAAATAGAGAATCAAGAAAACCGAGAATTATTGCTTGTCTTAAATTCTTTTTTACAGCGTGAACAAAATCTGAAAGAAGATAAACCGGTTCACCTCTTACAAAGCCACGAAGAACATATGTAGCTCCTGTGTTTGCAATGCCAAAAGTAAAAATAACAAGTAATGTAAGAAGAGCAAATATCTTTGTAGCTGTTGAAGGTACGGAGAGCGTGCCGTTGCCGCCTATAACAGAGGAAAGCGCACTCACAAAAGGCGTATTTCCATATTGGGATATTCCAAAAAGCTGCGAATAAAGCGGTGATACCGGGGCTGTAGTTTCAAGATTCAGATTTCCGGAAAGAGCGATTATTCCGAAAATAAAAGGGAAGTTTGCAAATATGTACAATATGTTGAGTGAGGAAATATTCCAGAATCTGTTCTTGAAAGTCTTAAAAAATCCTGATACTCCAACATTATCTTCTCTTAAAGCCTGCGACTTGGATATTCCACGTCCGGGCTTATTCATATCAAATAATTTGAATTTCTTCAATGTTCTCTCTCCCCTCTTATTTTCCAAGCTCCTGTGCACGTCTCGTGCATGAGTCCATTGCTTCTTTTATTATTCTTTCAAACCCGTTATTTGTAAAGCTGTCAAGGGCAGCTTCAGTAGTGCCCTTCTTTGATTTTACGATTGAAATAAGTTCTTCAGGCGACTTATTTGTAGAAATAAGCATCTTTGCCGCTCCAAGCATTGCGTTTTGTGCCATCGAGCGACACACGTCCTCGCTTATTCCCTGCTCTTTTCCATATTCAATCATAATTCTTATAAATTCATAAAAATATGCCGGACTTGATGAATTGATTGAAATAATAGCATTCATCTGCTCTTCAGCAATAGAGGCAACCTCACCACCAAAGGAAAAGATACCGCAAATTTTAGAGTAATCCTTGTCTGTAACAAGAGAGTTTCTCGATATTGCAGTTGCACCGGTGCCAATCATCATAGGTGCGTTTGGCATTACACGAATGACCGGAACATCACATTCAAGAAGACTGCAAAGATAGCTAGTTGAAACACCTGCGCAGATGGTAACATATTTTTTATTCATATAACCGGAACACACAGATTTTATATCGCAAATAAGAGACTCAAGGTCCTGAGGTTTTACGGCTATTAGAACAAAATCTGCATCATCTACTGCATCTTTAAGATTAGATGCGGTATTACAACCATAAGCGGATATTTTAACAAGTTGTTGTGATGATTTATCAAATGCGCAAAATACATCGGGTGACATTCTATTGGACCTTGCTACGGCACCAATAATTGCTCCTGCCATATTCCCTGCGCCTAAAACAGCTATTTTCATTTTTATTCCTTTCATAAAAACTTTAAACTTCAATTACTAAAGCGAGTTTAATAAAAGAGTATCGCTTTTATTGTTTTTTTGAAGTAATAAATTTGTCTGCCTTTGATAGAATAGAACGGTCGTGAGGATAATTAAGAATTTTCATTCCTTCCTCGAGTGTGACAAGCAGATATTCAGATATTTCACGTATATCCATTTTTATGTCTTTTTCTTTAAATTCTGCAACGAAATATACTGCCTGTTTTCTCACAAAGCTATTAACGGAATAATTGTAAAACTCTCTGAAGCCTTCCTGTATCTGAGTATGAACTCCTGTCTCTTCCCAAACCTCACGCTCGGCAGTTTGCTTCTCGGTTTCGTAAAGCTCAACGTGACCTTTAGGAAAACCAATATGACCTGACATATTCTTTATAAGCATAAATTTTCTAACTTCTTCTTCCTCTGTGTAAAGAACAGCACCGCAACTCTTTTCATAGAGACATATAAATGAACATGCTTTTTTGTCAATAAACTGTCCTAAAAGCAGTGTCAGTGCCGGTTCATAAAGAATTACACCGCCCGGAGCAATAACCCATGCATCCTTTCGTGTTTCACGGTTCCTGATTATTGCAATAATCTCTCCGGTATATTCAGTAAGTGGCTGCTCGACACCAACTACAAACGCCTGCCTGTCAGGACAATTATTCTCAAGGATAATCATTCCGCAATTAACTGTATGCTTCTTTTTATCCTCTCCCAAAATCCTGTATGTGCTTGTTACTTTTACCGTTACACGCTTGCCCATAATGAATTTTGTTCCTTTATTGACACTTAATCTGTTAAGTGATGTCAATTTCTCCACCTCCTGAATTATATTTTCGGCAGGTCTCCTGACGTTTGCCGAGCAATGGAAAAATCAAAATAATTACAGTACACCAAAATAAAACATTATAATTATAACACATAATTTGTTATATTTCAATACAAATTATTGTATATTTACAAAATAATACCTTATAATTATTAAATATTAAAAACCTCTGTTTGATTGTATATAATTCCTAAAATTATTAATTCAGGCATAATATATATAAAATCAGTTAGGAGGAAATATTATGCTTTTTGAAGGTTCAATGATTTTATTTGGTGCATACTGCCTATTTTTGAAAATATCCTCAAACTCAACCTTTCCGCCCCCACTTACAGCAAAGGAAGAAAAGGAATTTTTTGAGAGGGCAAGAAAAGGAGACTATGAAGCAAGAAATGTTCTGATTGAAAGAAATCTGCGCCTTGTGGCGCATATTGCAAAAAAGTATTATACACCAAACTGCGATAATGACGATTTGATTTCAATCGGCACGATAGGACTTATAAAAGCTATTGATTCCTTTGATGCTACAAACGGAACACGATTTGCTACATACGCAGGAAAATGTCTGCAGAACGAGATACTTATGTACTTTCGCTCGCAAAAAAAGCTTGCCTGTGAAACCTTGCTTTCAGAAGCAGTCGATACCGACAAAGACGGAAATCCGCTAACATATATGGACATAATATGCTGCGAGGACAATACTCTTGAGCAGATAGAGCTAAAAATAAACAGTGCTAAAGCAATTCGTGCTGTAAACACTGTTCTTGCAGACAGAGAAAGGGAAATAATAATTCTTAGATACGGTCTTTGCGGTACAAATCCACTCACCCAGCGTGAAATTGCATCAAAGCTCGGTATTTCAAGAAGCTACGTTTCAAGAATAGAAAAGAGCGCACTTGACAAATTAAGAGCGCAGTTTTAAGCATTTTTACCCTTAAAAAATGACATAAAAAAGCGAAGTAAGCTAATATTTAAAAATATTGTCAGAAAAGCAATAACCTGATAATAAGGTCGCAACCCCAGAATTGTCACGAATATTGACACACAAGATGAAATAAGCATTTCAATATCAAAGGGCATCTTATATATTAATTTTTTATAAAACTCGTAATATATAACGTAAAGCCAGAGAAAATACATAATATTCAACACAAAAACACCGCCCAAAACGTGAATCACTTTACTATTTTCGGCGGTGTTTATCTATTTTATTCAGACTTAGTTGCTTGATTGTATAAATTATAGAATCTTGAAAGGACAGTTGCAGCTTCAGCACGTGTCAGATTTGAATATTGTCTTATAGTACCGTCATCATATCCATTTATTATTCCACTTGTTATAGTTTTGTAAAAATAAAGTAAGTCGTCCTCATTTTCCGGAACAAAGTCCGAATATTGCAAAAGAATATCTGAATCAATAGCTACATCTGCATCAATAAGTGAACCAAGAACTCTTATAATATCATTACGTGTGATAAAACCATTTGCGTTGATTGACAGCTTTCCTTCACCATCGTTCGTCACAAGGTGAGTGAGAAGTCCATTCTCATACAGTGCTGTAACATATGGTTTTGCCCACTGGGGAACATTATCGGTGTTTAGATAATAATAATCCTCCGATTCCTGCATAGAAACATCATTTGAATCAAAAACACTTTGTTCTACATTATTAATGTTTAATCCCATAACTCTTGCAAGAACCACGCAAAATTCAGCCGTAGTCATATTTCTGTCAGGACTGAAAATGCGAACATTCTTATCATTAAGCTCGCCGGTAATCAGTTCATTTTTGAACATTTCATAAGAAGTCTGCGCCGCCCAATGTCCAAACATATCAGTATATGGAAAAGCGTCAACGGTTATTTCCAATTCCTGTGAAAAATCCCCCAGCGAAGCCGTTAAAATATACTTTTCGCCCTTTACAAATGGAACAAACAACATCTTTTCAGCATCAATGAGTGCATATTCCGTTCCAACGTTTTTGTATACTTTTTCACCAAGCTCATTATATTCTTCAATTGCAATATTCCAATCAATGCTATAAGGTGAAATAGTTACAGGGATAGTATCAAGATATGCATTTACTTCAAGATAAGTACCGGTATCAAATGGTGAAAGTTGAGTGCTTTCCGCAGCAAATTCGATTTTATTTACACAGTCAGTAATATTTATATGTCCTACAGAAAACTCTTTAAGGCTAACATTACTTAAAATGCCTGCAAAAATTTCTGCTTTTCCTGTGATACCGCTTGGTATAAAAATGTTATCTACAATTTCTCCAAACTCTGCATCAACACGATAATATATTTCACCATTCGGAGTTTCTACGGGATATAAATTCCCGTCAGCGAATTTCAGGTCGCCATATATAAGTTCTTCCACTTCTTTATAGTAAACCATAAATTCACCCGGATAAAGTGCGGCATATTCAGCTATTGCGTTTGGCTCGGCGGTGTTAACAAATATCATACCGTCTGCTACTCGGCGCTCTGCGCCTGCACTGGGCGTGTTTTTGAGATTAGCAAGCGATTCGCCTATGTCGGCAGCATAAAATGTCGTGGAGCCTCCTCCGTCAAAATTTATGGCATAACTGCAACCCAAATCAAGAAGATAATCTGAAAGCTCCCTTATGGTAACCCCTTCGCTCTCGCCCTTGCGTCTTCCATCTATGCAAATAAATATTACACTTCCATCCGGCTTTATTCCTGCAGCAGTTCTCGGATTTTTTGCATAATAAATGCTGTCATTATTTTGCTCTACAAATTCACCATTCTTAAGAATAATACTGCCTGCTCCGAAAATACTCGTACAGCCTAAAAATAATTCATCTGCCGAAATATTGAATTTAAACTCATCACCGATTTTAAGCCCATCAACCTTATATCCAAACTGCTCTTTGGGTACACACAAAACAAAGCTGTCCTCAGGAATTTCACTGTTTTGTACCCCATCAAAAATATCAGTTATTACTACGTCAATTTCAGAACCTATTTCCGCATTTTGAGAAGTAAAAACATACTTTTCTAATATAACATTTTTGTCTTCTGCATCTTTGTATACCACATCGTTATTTATGTCATCGGTTGAATTTTCCGCTAAATCACCATTTTCAGACTCATAATCAGAAGATTCATCGTTGACGGCATCGGAATATGCTAAAATATCGTTATTTTCTGGCGCTTCTTCGTTGTTGTCATCGTCAGAGCTCTCGTTATCATTATATGTTTTATCTATATATAAATCATCACTTTTGTTTTCTAAATTGTCAGAATCACCCGTGTCAGATTTCTCCTCGAAATTCAGATAAGTCTGTTCTTTGTCAAAAGGTCTGAATACTATTTCAATACTGTCGATAGATGATTTGGTCGTTTTATAAAACTTATCAGTAACAAGGTACATTCCCCAAATTGCTGGAACTTTGTTAATGTGTGCTACAGGTAATTCTCGCTCATCCGAATATATTTTAGCGCTGATTTTAGGATATCCGATTATACCGTTGCCGTTTTCATCAAAGCCAATTGCAGGTCTGTTATCACAGGTTGATATTACTTCTTTTTCACTCACAAGACAGGACAGCGGTATACCGGTGCTTGTAATATAAAAATCAGTGTTTATCCCACCGACGACTCTGCCTTCGCCGTCATATGATGAAATAAGACTTCCAACCGAATTAAAACCGTATATGTACTGACCATAGGCAGGCACAATTTTTGTACTGCTTTGCGGTGAGTATTCAAAAGAAAATATCTCCTGTCTTTCTCCGCCAAATAACTCAACTGAACTACTGTATGTAAGTCCCGGTGATATTGTATGCACAGTCTTTTTTGCAATAATATTATCTTCTTTGTTATATGTAGCATTTGCCGTGTTTGAAAACAGCAGAGCAAAAGCTAAAATAGTAGCAATTATTCTTTTTATTTTCATTGTTTTGTCCTTCCATAAAAGATACCAATAAGCAAAAAACAATTATAGATACAGTATATCACAGTAATTATTCAAATGCAAATGAAAATATTGTTAATATAATTAAACATTTTGAAGCTTTTTGATGATTTTGCCACTTTACAAATAGAAATATTTGTAGTAGAATAGTATATAAAGTAATTTAGGAGTACTATATGAAATTTGAAGAACTGTCTTTTATAAAAGAAGATTTATGGACTTATCTATCCCATACAGACAAACCTATTATTATGTATGGCACCGGGAACGGCGCAGATAAAATCATTGACGTTCTTGATAAACGTGGCATTTCTCTTCACGGCATTTTTGCAAGTGATGATTTTTCAAGAGGTCAAAATTTCAGAGGCTTTACCGTAAAAAAATATTCTGATTTCTTAAACGAGCTTTCTGATTTCATAGTTATTGTTTCCTTTGCTTCGCAGCGTGCAGAAGTCCTTGATAATATATATCGCATAAACAGCGAAAGAGAGCTTTACGCTCCTGACGTTCCCGTATTTGGTGATGGGCTGTTTGATTTTGAGTTTTTCAGTTTACATAAGCAAAGTCTCGAAAATGTCTATTTAAGACTTTCGGACGAACTATCAAGGAAAACCTTTGTAAATACACTTGCTTACAAACTTACAGGAAAGATATCATATCTTACCGAATGTGAAAGCAATAATGATGAAATATTTTCTCTTATTTTGAAAATGAATAAGAGTAAGAATTATATGGATATCGGAGCTTACACAGGCGACACAATTGAAGAATACGTAAAACGCTTCGGAAGAGATATGAGCATTTATGCCTTTGAACCTGATGAAAAGAATTTTAAAAAAATGTTATCCCGTTTTGATACTCTTGGAATAAACGTTAATTCCTATAATGCTGCAGGTTGGGATAAAGACGAAACTTTAAGCTTCTGTTCTAAATCGGGACGTTCAAGCTCCTTTGAAAATGCAGAGGGATATAGCAAATCAAAAAAAATCAATGCAATGTGTATTGAAAATCATATAGACGAAGAAATCGGATATATAAAAATCGATGCCGAAGGCTCGGATATAAAGGTTCTTTGCGGACTTAAA
>JAZOCR010000027.1:0-7285 GCA_045596605.1 Eubacteriales bacterium
TGATGGGAATAGGCGAACCGCTTGACAACTATGATAATTCGGTAAAATTCCTGCATCTTGTAAATGACCCCGACGGAATAAACATAGGCTACAGACACATATCCCTTTCAACCTGCGGAGTCGTTCCGGGTATATATAAGCTTGCAAAAGAGAATCTTCCGATAACACTTTCAATATCTCTCCACGCACCAACCCAGGAGTACCGTGAAAGCATTATGCCGGTTGCAAGAAAGTGGAGTATAGATGAGCTTCTACTTGCCTGCCGTGATTACATAAAGGTTACGGGTAGAAGAATATCCTTTGAATACGCTATGATAGACGGAATAAACGACAGCGAAGAATGTGCAAGAAATCTTGCAGGTCTTCTTTGTGGAGTGCTATGTCACGTGAATTTAATTCCCCTCAACAGCGTAAAGGAACGAAATTACAAAAAAAGCAGTCGGGAAGCAATAGAAAAATTTGTGAAAATTCTTGAAAAGAACAAAATTACCGCAACCGTACGCAGAAGGCTTGGCTCTGATATAAATGCCTCCTGCGGACAGCTGCGAAGAAACATAGAAAACACTGCAGAAAACTAAACTTTTATCTTTCAGTCGAAATAAAAAATTTCGGGAAAGGACGGCATACAATGACATACTATGGAAAAACCGATACCGGAATTGTGCGAAGTGAGAACCAGGACAATTTTGGTCTTGAAAAAATAAAGCTCAAATGTACCGGAGAAGAACTGCTGCTTGCAGTTGTCTGCGACGGTATGGGCGGAGCAAATGCGGGTCAGCTTGCAAGCAGACTTGCTCTTGACAGCTTTATGAATTACGTAACAAAGCAAATCGAAGCCTTTGGAGAGGATATTTCAAAGCCTGAGAATATCCCCTTTGAAAAAATTCTCCGTGACGGTGTGAAAATCACAAACAAAGCGGTTTTCTCAAAAGCTGTGGAAAAAGAAGAATATAAGGGTATGGGAACAACACTTGTTGCAGTGCTATGTGCAGGCAACGTTCTGTATACCGTAAACGTTGGCGACAGCAGAATGTATTCTCTTTCACACGATGAGCTTTGCCAGATAACCCACGACCATTCCTACGTACAGTCCCTTGTAGATAATGGTTCGATAAGTGCAGAGGAAGCAAAAAATCACCCTGAAAAGAACATTATACTGCGTGCTATCGGAACAACATCAAATATTGAGCCTGACGTTTTCATTTCCGAAAGCCTGCCGGGTGCTGTACTTCTTT
Source organism: Eubacteriales bacterium (assembly GCA_045596605.1). Taxonomy (GTDB): domain Bacteria; phylum Bacillota; class Clostridia; order Oscillospirales; family CAG-382; genus SIG622. Next base: position 1,236 of record JAZOCR010000027.1, read on the forward strand.
GCAGTGACGGGCTTTCAAATATGGTAAGTGACCGAGAAATATGCGAAATACTGTCAAGCGATGCAAATGTTGAGGAAATGACAGACACACTTATATCCACTGCAAACGATGCCGGCGGCAGAGATAACATAACCGCAATCGTTATATTGCTTGATAAATGATAATACCTATTCTTTAAAATAATAATAAAAAGGATATTTATATATATGGATAATCACGAAAACTTTATAGGAAAGCTTCTGGATAATCGCTACAAAATCGAAGCAATAGTCGGAGAGGGCGGTATGTCGGTGGTAATGAGAGCTACCGATACTCTGATGCACAGAAGCGTAACGGTAAAAATGCTCAGCGACAACGAAAAATCCGCCGTTGAACGCTTCACTAACGAAGCTAAAGCAGTGGCGATGCTGTCCCATAAAAATATAGTTTCCGTACACGACGTAAAGGTCGAGGGGGAGAATAAATATATCGTCATGGAATATATAAGCGGAATAACGCTTAAGGAATACCTTGTAAAAAAAGGCAAGCTCAGTTGGCGTGAGGCCGTTCACTATGTAAACCAGGTGCTTGATGCACTGTCGCACGCTCACTCCCATGGAGTAATACACAGGGATATAAAGCCTGAAAACGTTATGCTCCTTCGTGACGGCACAATAAAGGTTATTGACTTCGGAATTGCAAAGATACCGGAAAGCAAGTCAATTACTGTTATTGACAAGGCAATCGGAACAGTAAATTATATAAGTCCCGAGCAGGCAAGCGGCAAGGGCTCAAGCGATAAATCCGATATATACTCAACCGGTATTATGCTTTATGAGCTTGTAACCGGAAAGCTTCCCTTTGTATCAGGAAGCTCGGTTTCAGTTGCGATGATGCACGTAAGCTCGGAGCCTGCAATGCCAAGAAGCATATGCGAAAGCCTTCCTGAAGGTCTTGAACAGATAATAATAAAAGCAATGAGCAAGAGTCCCGATCGCCGCTTTGGCTCAGCACGTGCCATGAAAAAGGCTCTTGAATTTCTCCTTCTTAATCCGGAAACCAAATTCAAGGAACGGGTTGTCCTTGGACCTGACGGGAAGCCCATAACAGGCACGGGAGCACTTCAAAGCAGCAGTGATGCTACAGCTCCAAAGACAACTGCTGAGAAAAATGCTAACGATGACGACGAAGAAGCACCGAAAAACTCTATGCTTCCAATTATTTTAGGCGTCACCCTTGCTTTTTTCACGGTAGCTGTAATATGCCTTTTCTACGCAATGAGTAAATTCGGAATAGGAGAGCTTCTGTCAGAAACCCCACGAGATAATGCAGAAAACACTGTAATCATTCCTAGTCTTGTAGGAGAAACCTATACTGATTGGCTCTCAACCGAGCTTGAAAATGACGGCTATATTCTTTCCGTTGAATACGTCTACGAAAGAACCGCCGCCAAAGGAACAATCATCTCCCAGGAGCCATACGCAAAATCCGAAAGAAAAATAACCGACAACGGAGTACCGCTGAAAATATACGTCAATAAGGGAAGCTCGGATATGATTCTTGACGATTATTGCATCACAGACGAGCGTGAAGCCTCCTTTACAATAAGAGGTCTGGGGCTTCGTGTCGAAACTGTAAGAGAATACAGTGATACTGTAATTTCAGGTTATATAATAAGAACAGAGCCCGAGCCCGGAACGACAGTACAGCCGGGTGACACCATAACTCTTTACGTCAGCATGGGTCAGGAGGAATACAGTGTCAAAATGCCAAACATAATCGGCATGACGGCATCGCAGGCAGAAAGAGAACTGATAAAGAAAGAAATTTCCGTCGGCGAGAGAACCTATGCTCCCTCAGATGAATATCCGGACGGCACGGTAATCGGCGCAAGCATAGATGCAGACACTCTCATTACACCTAAAGAAACAACCGTTGACCTTGTAATCAGCAAGAGTGACATTGAAAATGATGCTACTCCCACGATAAGTCAGGAAGAAAATGATGACTGAAGCAGTTAAAGCCAAAGCAGTAAAAGACACCGGAAGAATAATAAAGGGCGTGGGAGGGCTTTATACCCTGATTCCCGACTCAAATGAAGCCTTGAAAGTCACCGCAAACGCAAAAGGTACCTTCAGGCACGAAAAAATTACCCCCACTGTCGGCGACAAGGTTGACTTTGAGTATATAAGCGAGGATAAGGGCTTTATCACGGATATTCACGAGAGAAAAAATATTCTCGTGCGCCCTGCGTGTGCAAACGTGGACTGCCTTGTAATAACTGCCTGTGCGCAGAATCCAAAGCCCGACCTTTATATGCTTGACAAGCTTTCAGCTGTTGCGGTATATAACGATATAAGAGTGCTTTTCGTATTCAACAAGTGCGACATATGCCCGGCAGATGAGCTGATTGATATATATACCAAAGCCGGCTTTGATACTGTCAGCCTGTCTGCAGCAGAGAGCACACCTGATAGCTTGCAGATTTTAAGAATAAAAGAGTTTATAAGAGGTAAGGTATCCTTTTTCGCAGGTGCTTCAGGCGTCGGGAAAACAAGTCTTATGAATATTCTTTTCCCAGACCTTCGCCTTGCCACCGGTGGACTCAGCCGCAAAATTTCAAGAGGAAAGCATACTACCCGTGCTACTGAGCTGTACAGGGTATCAGACGGCACATACATTGCCGATACTCCCGGCTTTTCAAGCTTTGAGGTTGCCCAGCTAAGGCTTCTGCCAAAGGACAGACTCCTTGAATCCTTCCCGGAAATATATGCTAATTCAGAGGGCTGCACCTATAAAGACTGCACCCATACCGGGGAAGGTAGTGAAGTATGTATGGTAAAGCGAGCATTGGAAAAGGGAAAAATCCCCCTGTCACGCCACGAAAGCTTCGTTCGTTTGTACTCTGAAATTTCAGCAGTCAAGCAGTGGGATAAATAATAATTCGGAAGTAATAATATGACGGATAAAAAATGTATAATCTTTACCGGCGGAGATAAAATTTCACCCGCCGGTTTTGAAAAATCAGATTTTGACAACGCTTATATAATAGCCGCAGATTCCGGCTGTGTACAAATAGAAGTACTTAACGATAACGGCTTCTGTATATCACCGGATATGTTACTTGGAGATATGGACTCATTTGCAAGAGATGAGGCAGAAAAAACATTTCCCGGTGCAGAATTTGTAGGTTTTCCTCCTGAAAAGGACTACACCGACACACAGCTTGCTATGAAAGTAGCAAGTGAAAAAGGATATACCGATATACTTATTGCAGGCGGAACCGGCGGAAGAATTGACCACATGCTTTCAAATCTTGCGATACTTAGAAAGTATCACGGTAATAATATATGCGTAGAGCTTTGTGACGGAAAAAATAAGGTGTTTTATTTTGCCGGTGGCACAGTGAAGCTTGTAAGAGACGAAAAATACAAGTATTTTTCACTTATTCCCGACGAAAGAAGTCTTACAGGTGTTAGCATTACAGGAGCAAAATATCCTCTGAGTAACGCCCACATTGACAGAAATGAGCCTATCACGGTTTCAAATGAAATAGTGTCTGAAATATGCGAAATATCTGTAGAAAAAGGCTCTTGCTTTATTGTTCAATGTTCTGATTAAAGCTACATAAGAAAAACTGCGGAAGAATTTTCCGCAGTTTTATTTTTATTCATTTAGTAGGTCATAAGGTGCATCAGACATCCAGCTCCACTCTCCCCACTTTGATAGAAAAGCTTCAAGAGGCTCTTTAATATCTTCGTAGGACAGATTATCCTTCATATCAAGACCGCTTTCTGAAACCATCTCTCCGAGAAGTATACTAAGGTCGCCGGAAAGTGCGCTTATAAAGGAAAGCTCATCTGCCGACATCCTGCCGTCGCAGAGCACACTCCTAACCATCACGTCGTTGTGCTGTGCCGAGTAGTAGTTTCCAAGAGCTTTTGCGAGCGTTGAAAATCCGGTTGGCATTTCGTCGCCTGAAAGCCTACAGCAGGTGCGAACATTTGCTTCAAGCCCTGAGAGGTAATACTGAATTTTTTCACTGTCCGCCTCACTGTATTCACCACTGTGAGAAATAAATTCAAGGCGCTCGGAAAGTTGATATGCATCCCGGAAAATCTGCGATACACATTCCTGCTTTACGCTATCTACAAGATTTTTCTCTTTTGCAAAGCCGTATGCGAAAACAATTGTAAGCACCAACAGCACTATGAGAATAATTGTAAATACAGTTTTCTTTTTCATTTTTTACCTCCCCTTTTAAGTTTAAATCTATTACATTTTATGCATCAGTCAATAGATTTATCAATAGCAAATCTTATAATTTTTCTTGAGGTATTCTTCTGGAATTCTTCCTCACGAATCTTTACGTATCCTACAGTCTTATAGGAAACCGAGCGCTCGTTGAGCTTTGAAATTTCCTCGTTGAAATACTTCTTTGCATCGTCTATTCCCTTGAGCTTGAATGCGTCAAAGTCGGGGTAGATTTCCGCAACTATAACCTCTCTCTTGGGATTGCTCTTTGATTCGCCGGCATAAACTACCACCTCAGACACTCCGTAAATGCGGGAGATTTCCGTTTCAATTTCCTCAGGATATACGTTCTTTCCGTTTGAGAAAATAATAAGGTTTTTAAGTCTTCCGGTAATATACAGCCAGCCTTCCTCGTCAAGCTTACCGTAGTCACCGGTTTTGAAGTAGCCTTCTTCGTCAAATGCCGCCTTTGTAGCTTCTTCATTCTTGTAGTAGCCAAGCATTACGTTAGGACCTTTAACACAGATTTCGCCCTCGCCGTTTTCGTCGGGGTCCTTAATTTTTACAAGCTCGCCGATTATGGGAGTACCAACGCTTCCCTTTTTCTGATACTTGTTTCTGTTGCAGGAAATAAGAGGAGCACATTCGGTAATTCCATATCCGTTAAGTATGGTAATACCGATTGCGTCAAAGGTATCAATTATATCCTGATTAAGCGCTGCACCACCGCAGATAATCATTTCAAGCTTTCCGCCAAAGTTCTTGGTAACGCTCCTAAAGAGCTGCTTTCTTAGGTCAATGCCAACCTTGCGAAGTCCGTTTGAAAACTTGATAAGAACTCTGAGAGCTTTATCCTTGCGCTGCTTCTGTGCGGTAGACCATATTCTTTTATAAAATGTTTCAACGAAAAGGGGAACGAGAATAAGGTGTGAGGGCTGCTGCTCCTGCATTTCAGAAAGTATCTGCTTAAGCCCGGAAGAAATATAAACTGTTGCACCCTGCGCAAGATGACCTACGAGGTTTACGGTAGAACCAAAGGTATGGTGCGGTGGAAGTACCATCATTGTCTTTGGGGTTATTGCAAAGTTATACATACCCTGGGTCATATCCGAAACGATATTTGTCTGGGAAAGCATAACGCCCTTGCCCTTTCCGGTTGTACCGGAGGTGAATACGATAGATGCAACCTTTTCCGTGTCAATTTCATAGTCGTAGAAGGTATTATCGCCATTTTCAAAAAGCACACCACCCTCTTTTATCATATCCTTTATGGAGAGTGCGCCCTCGAAGCTGTCGGAACACATAGCCACGTAGGTTTTTACAAGCGGTAGGTCTTCCTTAATCTCCTGGATTTTTTCGCAGGCCGCATTTCCGAAGAATACTGCCTCACACTCTGAAACCTTGATTATATCAGCAATTTCAGCTGCAGGAAGCTCCTTATCAATCGGAACGGTAACACAGCCGATTGCCATAAGTCCGAAGTAGCTTACTACCCAGCCGTATGACGCTTCACCAACAATTGCAACGTGCTTTTCACGAAGTCCGAGATTTACAGCCTTTGTGCCGAAGTTTCTTATGTCTTCTTTCATCTGTGTATATGTAACCTCAATAGGCTCTTTGTCCTTGGGCTTTTCTCTGTATGCAATTGCTACTTTATCGGGAAATTTCTTTGCCGCATTTTCCGTAAGAACACGAAAATTTTCAAAAACGGTGGTTTCGTAAAGAGGATAATTTTTCTGTTTCATAATATTCCTTTCCTTATATTTTTTTATAATTATATCACAGTTTTACGTAAATTTCAATAGTATCGGATGTTT
>JAZOCR010000028.1:0-6062 GCA_045596605.1 Eubacteriales bacterium
CAGTACAGCCGGGAAACAAAATAAGAGCAAGAGCTGATGTTACCCCGTAGATAAGATAGGGATATTTCCCTCGGAGCTCTATGCACGCAAAGGCAACCGCACCGGATGCGACCGCACACGCTGTGAGGTCTATTACGTCAATTACACATCCTAATATTATTACGACCACCGACAGCGCACATATAATTGCCGATAAGGCGAGCTTTTTAATTTCGTTTCTTTTCAAAGTCCGGTCTCCTTTTATCAGTTGCAGAAACAGCTGCTAAGACCGTTCATACACAAAAGGCAGGAACAAAGGTCGCAGCAGGAGCAGCCGACATTGGTTGTGTGAAATTCACCGCCGTCGGTATAGGATGTGTAACCGCTGCTACGGCTGTTGATATTTTCAAAGGCGGATTTATATTCCTGATTTTCAGGGTCAAGAGAGCAGGCTATCGAAAACTCTCTTGACGCACGGCTGTAATTGCTTGTGCGAAGATAAATATGTCCCATAATATAGTGCCACTCGGCATTTCTGTATCCTTGCGGAATATTATTGAGAATATTTATTGCGGCAAATACGTTTCCTGAATTTATATATGCCCTTGCACTTGCCAGCATAGCATCGTAAGAGGCTGTATCTCCGTATTCCGCATTTGCGGTACCGCCGTAGCCGTAGTCTGAGCCTTGCTTTCCGCTTCGCATATCGTTTATTTTGTCGTATGCGGCGTTTATTTCACGCATTTTCTCCGCAGCGTATTCGCTTCCCGGATTTGCATCGGGGTGATATTTTTTAGCAAGTCTTCTATATGCGCTTTTTATTTCGTCGTCGCTTGCTCCCGGTGAAACGCCGAGCACTTCATATGGATTTTTCATTAAAATATTTCCTTTCAGGTGACACTAATTATTTTTATTTTTTGAGAATATTCTTTCAATTATCGCAGGACAGCCAAGATACAAAACATTCTGCGCTACAGAGCAAAGTGCCTTTCCTTCGACGGAAAGAGATGCTTTTTTTGCAGATAGAATGTCTGCAGCTCTGTCTGTGCCGTGAAATATAACGTTTTTATTCTTACATAGTATATTTTCGGCATCCTTTGCATTTTTATATTCTGTAAGATAGGGATTAAAGGCATTATTTTTTTCGTCTTTATATAAATCCTCAAGGGCATCGGCGCAGTAAATAAATTTGCCTACCTCAAACCCTACCGAATAGGCATCATCCTTTTGCTTCTCCGGAAGCTCAAGCTTCATAAGATGCCCCATCATTTTGCCGAAAACGGCTGATATTTCATCAATACAGGTGCTGTTACTTTTTTCGAGTGCGGAGATTTCTGCTAAGCAGTCGGAAATAATAAAGTCTGCCTCTGCATATCCTGCCTTGACAGCCTTGTTTTTCATGCGTTTTGCTATCGGCAAAAGAAGTCTTGCAAAAAGTGAGGAGAAAAACCTTTCGTCTGAAATTGTATCGCAAAGCTTATAGTAGTTGAGTATAGAGAATATTGAAGCCGAGAGGGCAAGAGAGTCGTTTTCCTTTATACAGTCGGTTTTAGCAAATAAATGAAAGCCGCATCTTGCTTTGCATATGCTGTAGGGGTTGCCGGTGAAAATCATATGCACGAGTGCAAAAAAAGTGTAGTCATAGCTCAGAAAAAAGCGTGAAAATCTGCTTATGCGCTTTTTTGAAGTTTTGCAAAGACCGCAGTAGACGGATTTGTAAAGCTTGTATTCACGGACCTTCAGCTCATCTTCAAGCGGTTTTATATATCCAAACATTTTTACACCTCTCTTTGCTATTGATACATTATAATGTATTTTTTTAACGCTTGCAAGTGTTTCTGTGTGAAATTATGCTGAATTTAATTAAATTTAGGAAATGTTTATATATTTTAGCAGGAAAGTTTCTTGAAAAGAAAAGAAAATTATGGTATCATAGTCCTCAGATTATTATGGAGGACTATTTTAAAATGAAAAAGATAATTCCACACGTAACAAAGTTTTTTAATATCACGTTTGCGCTTTATACCTGCGTGTCCTTTGGTATGATGCTCCTGAATATTGCATTTGTAACCGGAGAAGCTCCAAAATGGAATGGCGTTGCATTGTTGTTTGCCCATATGCTTCTTTTCTCTGCAATATGCGGTCTTGCAATAACCCTTACCTCTATACCTAAAAAGCTCAGTGGCGCCCTCGCACACGTTATAAGATTTGTATGCTGCTACGGTGCTTTTTATCTTTGCTTCTTTGCGCTTGTGAAGAATACGGCTGAGCCTATAAACGTGGTTGTTTTAAGCACCGCTTTTGTAATTATATATGCCGTAGTTGCAGTAGCTTGCGCAGTTTTCCGTGCTCTCCTTTGCAAAAAGGCAGCAGCGGCTGATGAATACGAAAACGTGTATTCTGACAACAAATAAGCATTGAGTATATCTACAATAAGGATATTTATAAATGGAGAAACTTAAATATTGTGCCACCTGTCTTTTTGGGCTTGAGAGACTTGTTGGTGAAGAAATAGACGCTCTCGGATACAAACGATGCGAAACCATTGACGGCAGAGTTTATTTTGAGGGTGATATAACGGCGATAGCAAGATGTAATATATGGCTTCGCTGTGCGGAGCGTGTGTATATCGTAGCAGGGGAATTTTCTGCGGAAAGCTTTGTAGAGCTTTTTGACGGTACGTACGCTATCCCTTGGGAGAAATTCATTGGAGAGAAAGACGCTTTTCCGAACTCCGGTCATTCTGTGAAATCTCAGCTTACAAGTATTCCCGACTGCCAGAGCATAGTTAAAAAGGCTATGGTGGAACGGCTGAAAAGCGTATACGGCACCGAATGGTTTGAAGAAAGCGGAACGAAGTACAGAATAGAGTTTTTTATTCTTAATAATAAGGCAACTCTTATGATAGATACCTCCGGCGAGCCGCTTTTCAAAAGAGGATACCGTGAAAAAGCTGCCGAAGCTCCGCTTCGTGAAACTCTTGCGGCGGCGCTGGTGAAGCTGTCGAGACCGAGGGAAAACGTAATAACCTGGGACCCGTTTTGTGGCTCAGGTACTATTGTGATAGAAGCGGCGCTGATTATGACAAATACCGCACCGGGAATAAATCGCCGTTTTGCATCGGAGCATTTTTCGTGGATGCCAAAAAAGGTATGGCGTGATGCAAGAAACGAGGCACAGGAGGCTGTAAACACAGAAACCTCGTTTATGGCGTGGGCGTCGGATATAGATGCTGAATGCGTAGAGCTTGCAAGGGAAAACGCAAAGCGTGCGGGAGTAGAGAGGTATATTAAAATATTCCGCAAGGATGCTCTTACTATAACCGATAACGGCGAGCGTACAACAATAGTGTGCAATCCGCCTTACGGTGAACGTCTTGGTACTATCCGTGAGGCAAGGGAGCTTTACAAAAAGCTTGGCAAGACACTCGGAAATCTCGTTCCTCCCTGGCAGATGTATCTTCTTACCTCTGAGGAGGAGTTTGAACGACTTTACGGCAAACGCTCAAATAAGGCGAGAAAACTCTACAACGGTATGATAAAGTGTTACTTATATCAGTACTATAAGGAAAGAACAAGTAATAACAAGTCTGGAAATTTGCGCAGCAAATTTCAAAGTTGAGCTTGCTCAACTTCACAACGGTATGATTAAGTGTTACTTATATCAGTACTATAAGGAAAGAAACGATAGTAGAAAAATTCAAAAGAAAAGAGAAAATAATAATGGTTATCGACCTTCACGTACACACAAAGGAACTAAGCTCTTGCTCCACTGTATCAATTGAGGAAGCAATAGAGCGTTATGCAAAAATCGGCTACGACGCAATAGTAGTTACAAACCATCTCAGCAAGTGGTCTATAGGCTACAGAGAAATGGAAAGCTGGGAAAGCTTTATAGATGGCTTCATGGCGCCGGTTAAAAACGCAAAGGAATATGGTGAAAAGCACGGAATTAAGGTGTTCTTTGGCTGCGAGCTCAGATTCCACGATGACGGAAACGACTACCTTATATACGGAATTACCGAGGAGTTTCTTAAAAACACCCCCGATATTATGGCTATGGGTATCGGCAAGCTCCACAGTATTACAAAGGATTTAGGATTCCTTATCTTCCAGGCGCACCCCTTCAGAAACGGACAGAAAATCACACCTCCCGAATATCTTGACGGTATCGAGGTTGGTAACGGACATCCCCGTCATAACGGAAGAAATGATATTGCCCGCATATGGGCGGACGCCTACGGACTTCTCTCTGCTGCCGGCTCGGATTTCCACGAGGAAGGCGATGAGGGAACAGGTGGCATTCTTACTTTTGTCGACGTGAAGGATGAGGCAGGGCTTTGTGAGGTGTTGAAGTCGAAAAACTACAGACTCATCATGAACTGCAAGGGCGGACTTTATTTATAATCGTATTTTGTCGAATAGCAGTGCGGACATCACGTTTTCAAAAATTTAATGTTAAAAAAATGTAAATAAGACAAAAAACGCTTGATTTTTCAATATTATTGTACTACAATAGCGTCTGTGGTTTAGCACTCGCACACAAAGAGTGCTAAAACTAAATTAAAAAAATAAAACCTAATTATAATTACAAAGGAGGAATTCGGTATGACACTCAAGCCATTGGCAGATAGAGTTATAATCAAGGCAACCGAAGCCGAGGAAACAACAAAAAGCGGAATTATTCTTACAGGAGCAGCTAAAGAAAAGCCCAGCTTTGCTATAGTAATCGCAGTAGGTCCCGGTGGAATGGTAGATGGCAAGGAAGTTGCGATGACAGTAAAGAAGGGTGATAAGGTTATCACCAGCAAGTATTCCGGAACCGAAGTTAAGTGCGGCGGCGAGGAATATACAATCGTAAGACAGTCTGATATTCTTGCAATAGTTGAAGAATAACCGGCTTTCTATTTGACAGTTTTATTTGGAGGTAATGGAAATGGCAAAGTTAATTGAACACGGCACAGATGCCAGAAATGCTCTTATGAAGGGCGTTGACATAACAGCAGATACAGTTAAGATAACAATGGGTCCCAAGGGCAGAAACGTAGTTCTTGAAAGAAAGTTCGGCTCACCCCTTATAACAAACGACGGTGTTACCATCGCAAAGGAAATTGAGCTTGAAGACCCGATGGAAAATATGGGCGCACAGCTTCTTAAAGAGGTTGCAACAAAGACTAACGACGCTGCAGGTGACGGTACCACGACTGCTATACTTCTTGCGCAGGCATTTGTTCGTGAAGGTATGAAGAACGTTGTTGCGGGTGCAAATCCTATGGTTATTAAGAAGGGCATCCAGAAGGCAGTTGACGCTGCAGTCGCAGAGCTCGGAAATATTTCCCACAAGGTAAACGGCACAAAGGATATTGCAAGAGTTGGTGCTGTTTCTTCCGCTGACGAGGTTATCGGTCAGCTTATTGCAGACGCTATGGAAAAGGTAACAAGCGACGGCGTTATCACTGTTGAAGAATCAAAATCTGCTGAAACCTACTGCGAGGTAGTTGAGGGTATGCAGTTTGACAGAGGATACCTCTCTCCCTATATGGTAACTGATACAGATAAAATGGAAGCAGTTCTCGACGAGCCGGTTATCCTTATCACAGACAAAAAGATTTCCAACATTCAGGAAATTCTTCCTCTTCTCGAGCAGGTAATGCAGTCCGGCAAGAAGCTCCTTATCGTTGCTGAGGACATTGAGGGCGAAGCTCTTTCAACACTTATTGTAAACAAGCTCAGAGGAACGTTCACCTGCATTGGCGTTAAGGCTCCCGGCTTTGGCGACAGAAGAAAGGAAATGCTCCGTGACATTGCAATTCTTACCGGTGGTCAGGTAATATCCGAGGAGCTCGGTCTTGAGCTTAAGGACACAACTCTTGATATGCTCGGTAAGGCAGGTCAGGTTAAGGTTACAAAGGAAAACACCATTATCGTAGGCGGTAAGGGTGACCCTGCAGAAATCAAGGCAAGAATAGGTCAGATAAGAACAGGAATTGAAACCACAACAAGCGACTTTGACAGAGAAAAGCTTCAGGAAAGACTTGCAAAGCTTGCGGGCGGCGTAGCCGTTATCAAGGTCGGTGCGGCTAC
>JAZOCR010000029.1:0-33623 GCA_045596605.1 Eubacteriales bacterium
TGTAAGTTGTGATGTTTTACGAATAAATAATAATGGAGAATTTAAGAGCTTGAAACTTGAATTTGAAAGCATAACGTCAAGAAAAAATCCTAAAATAATTCATGCATGTTCGCTGTCTGATAAAAAGAACCGTGACAAAGAAGGACTGTTTGTTTTCGAGGGCGAAAAGCTTTTTTTTGAAGCTATTTCGGAAAAGGTTGAAATAACAGAAGTCTTTTTTACGGAAAAGAGCGCAAGGATAGTCGGCGATGCACTGCTTGAGGCTCAGATGCGCTCTTCAAAGCTTTACTGCGTAACGCAAGAGGTGTATGCAAAGCTTACAAGCGAGAAAGCCTCACAGGAAATTTTTGTCGTGGCAAAAAAAACGGAAATTCCGGAATTTAACGAAGGCTGTACCGAATGTGGCTTTGTTATACTTGAAAGCCTGAGAGACCCCTCAAACGTCGGAGCGATACTCAGAACCTGCACGGCTCTCGGAAGTGACAGAATACTTCTAAGCTCTGACTGCGCAGATATTTACAGCTATAAAACACTCAGAGCCGCAATGGGCGCAGTGTTCAAGGCAAAAATTTATGTAACGCAGAATATTTCAGAAAGTATAAATATACTGAAAATGAGCGGTAAGGTGTATGCGGCTGCTCTTACGCATAATGCAATAAGTATTGCAGACGCAGACTTCAAGGCAAAGGACAGTATAGTGATAGGAAATGAAGGGCACGGAATATCCAAGGCTACTCTTGATAGCTGTGATGGCACTGTAATTATACCTATGCAGTGTGGCTCCGAATCGCTCAACGCATCTGTTGCAGCGGCAATTCTGATATGGGAAAAAGCAAGAAAAACCCATAAGGCATATAAGGAGTCAAATGCGGAATAATGTGCACGCTCTGAAAGGTACAAGGTAAATGGAAGAAAAAATATATGCCATGTGGCTCGCCGATGCTCTGGGACCCGGAAGCGTTCACGGCAAAGCACTTATAGAAAAATACGGAAGCTTTAAGGAAATCTACGGTCTTACGGAAAAAGAATACGCCGAAGTCGGAATAAATCCCGGAACGGCACTTATGAAAAGACTTATGGATAAAAGCACAGAGCTTTCCGAGAAAAATTACGGATTTTGTAATCATAACTACTTCGGCATTATAGAATATACTGCCGACATTTATCCGAAAAGACTCAAAAATATAGCCGACCCGCCTCCCGTTTTGTACGTTCGGGGAAGAATGATAAACTTCGACGATAACGTTTGTATCTCGGTTGTAGGAACAAGAAGCTATACCGACGCAGGCTGGAATGCTGTTTATAGAATTTCCGGTGGACTTGCGAAATGCGGCGCAGTAGTTGTAACGGGGCTTGCAAGCGGAATAGATACGGCTGCAACGAGAGCAGCGCTTGACTCCTGCGGATACGCAGTAGGAATAATCGGAAGCGGTATTGAAAGAATATATCCGTCAGAAAACACGTCACTCTTTGAGGAAATGTATAAAAGCGGACTGGTTATATCCGAGCTTTCTCCCTTCTCAAATATTAAGGGAAGCTATTTCCCGGTGAGAAACCGTATTATAAGCGGACTTTGCCAGGGCGTGCTGGTCGGAGAGGGCGAAACAAGAAGCGGTGCAATGATAACCGCAGGTCACGCCGCAAAGCAAGGAAGACATATTTTTGCAGTACCGGGCGATATAAACAGTCCGGAAAGCTCAGGCGTAAACAAGCTTATTCGTGAAGGCGCAACACCAGCCTTTGAAGCCTGGGATATACTTGAAAAATACGCATACCTTTATCCTCACAGAATAACCAATGTGCCGGACGCCGAGAGCGGCAACATTCCCGAAAAGCGCTCAAGCAAAAGAGTAAGATTTCTCGGAAACAAAAGCAGTGATACAAAAAAGACTGCAAAGAGTGAAAAAACAGACAATAAGGAAAAGGCTTCTTCCGTAAAGGCAGAAGCTACAGAGCAGCCGCAAAATATTTTGACGCCCGAGGAGCTGGAGCAAAAGCTTTCATTTCTCTCCGAGGACGAGAGAAAAATTTATGAGGCTCTTGACAGTGAAAGGTTTGAAACACCGGATAAAATATCAATTCTTTCCGGAGTTGATGCCGGCACCGTGCTTGCCACACTGACAATGCTTGAAATTGACGGATTTGCAACCCATACAGGTGCAGGCTTCAAGCGGAAATAAATTAAAATGCTGTTTTAAAATAAGAAACCAATATGTTGAAAGGATAATATATATGGCACATCTTGTAATAGTTGAGTCTCCTTCAAAGGGCGGAACAATCAAAAGCTATCTCGGAAAAGGCTATAAGGTAGTTGCGTCAATAGGACATATAAGAGACCTTCCTAAAAGCACTCTCGGGGTGGATATAGAAAACAATTTCCAGCCTAAATATATCAATATAAGAGGCAAGGGCGACCTTATAAACGAGCTTAAGGCAGAAGCAAAGAATTCAGATATCGTATACCTCGCAACTGACCCGGACCGTGAGGGAGAGGCAATAGCGTGGCATCTTATGAACGCCCTTGAGCTTTCACCGGAAAAGGCGAAAAGAGTAACCTTCAATGCGGTGACAAAGCCGGTAGTTAAAGAGGGAATAAAGAATCCCCGTGAGATTGATATGAATCTCGTAACTTCACAGCAGGCAAGAAGAATCCTTGACAGAATAGTGGGCTATAAGCTTAGTCCGGTGCTGTGGAAAAAGATAAAGAGCGGACTTTCTGCAGGACGTGTTCAGTCGGTAGTTACAAAAATAATAGTTGAACGTGAAAACGAAATAAGAGGCTTCAAACCCGAAGAATACTGGACAATAGATGCAAACCTTGAAACAGCAGGAAAGAAGAGCTTTAAGGCGTCTTTCTACGGAGATAAATCAGGAAAAATAGAATTAAAGTGCGAAAGCGATGCAAGAAAGGTATACGACGCCGTATCAAAGGCAGATTTTACCGTTTCAAGCATTAAAAAATCAAAGAGAACAAAGAACCCCGCACCACCCTTCACTACCTCTACGCTTCAGCAGGAGGCAAATCGCCGTATGGGCTTCCATTCAGAAAAAACTATGCGAATTGCCCAGGAGCTTTACGAAGGTATAAATCTCGGTACGCTCGGAACACACGGTCTTATCACATATATGAGAACCGACTCTCTGAGAATCTCCGATACCGCCGCAGAAGCCGCAAAGCAGTACATTACTGAAAAATTCGGAGAGCAGTATTATCCCAAGAATCGCAGAGTGTATAAAACCAAAAAGAACGCTCAGGACGCACACGAAGCGATAAGACCTACGGATTTGAAGCTTGAGCCGGAGCTTATTAAGGGCTCACTTTCCAACGACCAGTACAGACTTTATAAGCTTATCTTTGACAGATTTGTTTCAAGCCAGATGGAATCTGCAATACTTGATACCGTAAGCGCAGAAATTGAAAGCGCATCGTATATTTTCAGAGCTTCCGGATATACGGTAAAATTCCAGGGCTTTATGGCACTTTACGAAGAAAAAACCGATAACGACGAGGATGCGGAAAAGGAATCGGCGCTTCCTGAAATGGAAAAGGGCGATACCCTTAAAACCTTAAAAGTAGAACCGGCACAGCACTTTACACAGCCACCGGCAAGATTTACAGAAGCATCACTTGTAAAGCTTCTTGAAGAAAAAGGCATTGGCAGACCGTCAACTTGGGCAACTATTATAACTACTGTTATATCAAGAGGCTACGTTGAGAGAGAGGGAAAAACCTTCGTGCCAACATCGCTTGGAGAAGTAACCACAAAGCTTATGTGCGATAATTTCTCTGATATTGTGGATTATAACTTTACCGCAAAAATGGAAGATTCTCTCGACGAAGTAGAAAACGGCAACAGAGATATGAATAAGGTTCTCTCGGAATTTTACGAAAAATTCGCAAAGGACCTTGAAAAAGCCGAAAAAACCATAGAAAAAGGCAATTATAAAATCACCGCACAGGAAACTGATATAATATGCGAAAAGTGCGGAAGCAAAATGGTAATAAAGAACGGACGCTACGGAAAATTTGCCGCTTGCCCCAATTACCCCGAATGTAAGAATACCAAGCCCCTTGATGCAGACGGAAAGGAAGTCAAGAAGGAAAGTGCTCCTGCCGAGGAGGTAAAGTACGCCCCCGAGGATATGAAGTGCGAAAAATGCGGCGGAAGAATGGTTGTGAAGAAAGGACGCTTCGGAAGCTTTTACGCTTGTGAAAACTACCCGGAATGCAAAACTACAAAAGCTATAACCAAGGATACCAACGTAAAATGTCCCATTTGCGGCTCGAAAATAGTAATAAAGCACGGAAGAAAGAAAACTGTGTTCTACAGCTGCGAGGCTTATCCTAAATGTAATTTCTCAACCTGGGACGTTCCGCTTGAAGAAAAGTGCCCAAAGTGTGGTGGACTTCTTCTTCGCAAAAAGGGTAAGGATACGGTTTACTGTCAGAACGAAAAGTGCGGATATAAGAAGTAAAGCGTATAAATCCCACCATTAAGAAAGGATTATTCTGAAATGAAAATAATTGTTGACTGTATGAGCGGAGATAACGCTCCGGCAGAAATAATAAAGGGCGCAGTTCAGGGCGCAGTTGAAAGCGGTGTAGAGGTACTGCTGGTAGGTAACGAAATAGTTATAAAGGATGTGCTTCGTGAGTTGCCCACAGAAAAGGCGAAAATTGAGATTTATCATACCGACGCAGAGCCTCTTACAATGGAGGACGAGCCGGCAAGCGTTATGCGTGAGAAAAAGGACTCCTCAATGGCAGTGGCACTCAGACTTCTTGCAGACGGCACCGGTCACGCACTTGTAAGCGCAGGAAACACCGGAGCACTCTTTACCGGAGCAACTCTTATAGTTAAAAGAATTAAGGGCATACGCCGTGCGGCGCTGGGAGCAATTCTTCCCCCGCTTGCGGGAAACCCTATGATGATAGCAGATGCAGGTGCAAATACAGATGTAACCCCGGAAAACCTGTGCGAATTTGCAGTAATGGCAAATATGTTTATGGAAAAGGTTATGCACCTTGAAAATCCCAGGGTAGGACTTATAAATAACGGAGCAGAGGAGCATAAGGGGACAGAGCTTTACAGAAATACCCACGCACTTCTAAAGGAGTATAATCTCAACTTCGTCGGAAACGTCGAAGGCAGAGATTTCCCAACAGGTGCCTGTGATATCCTTGTGTGTGACGGCTTTACCGGAAATGTGGTCCTCAAGCTTACCGAGGGCTTCGGACAGTTTATAAAGAAGCAGCTCAGCGGCATATTCAAGGATAATGTAGGCACAATGGCAGCATCACTGCTGGTGCTTCCGCAGATAAAAAGACTTAAAAATACAATGGATTACCATAAATACGGCGGAGCTCCCTTCCTTGGAATTTCAAGACCGGTAATAAAGGCTCACGGAAGCTCAAAGGCAGACAGCATTAAGTGCTGTATTGCACAGGCTAAGGAATACACCCTTTCGGGAATAATTCAGGAATATGCGAAAATGGCTCAAAACCCCGAAAGCTTTAAAAAACAGAAAACCGAAGATATCGCTGAATAACAAAAAACTCTCAAAGAAAGGTCGTGATAAAATGAGCGATATAACCTACCCGTGCGAATTGTCGCTTTTGGAAAAAAGTATAGGATATACCTTTAAAGATACCGACCTTGCAATTACCGCACTGACACATTCATCCTATTCAAATGAAATGCGTGCAAAAAAATGCAAAGCACAGTGCAACGAAAGAATGGAATTTCTCGGAGACTCGGTGCTGTCACTGATTACCTCCGAATACATATTCGGAAAATTCGAAGAGCTTCCGGAAGGACAGCTTACCAAAATCCGTGCAAATTCGGTTTGCGAAAACGCACTCTTTGAGTACACACAGAAAATAAATCTCGGAGATTATCTGTATCTCGGACACGGCGAAGAAAGAAGCGGTGGCAGACACCATAAGGCAATACTTGCCGATGCATTCGAGGCACTTCTTGCAGCGATCTACCTTGATGGAGGAATGGAATGCGCAAGAAAATTTCTTTTGCCGTACATAACGGAAAAAGTCAGCTTCCTTATGAAGCAGGGAAGACAAGAGGATTATAAAAGCCTTCTCCAGGAGTTTATACAAAGAGGTAAAGGAGATATCCTCGAATATATCCAGACAGGTGAGGAAGGACCTGCCCACGAAAAATATTTCTATTTCGAGGTAAGACTCAATAATACCGTAATAGGCAAGGGCGAGGGCACAACCAAGCGTGAAGCAAAGCAGATGGCGGCAAAACAGGCGCTGATGCTTTTCGGCGAGCTGAAGGCGTAAGCGTATGAAAAAACGCCACGTTAATATTCCTATATTCATCCCCCACGAGGGTTGCCCCAATTCCTGCGTGTTTTGCAATCAGCATACCATAACCGCAAGAAGTGACGGCGGTGCTTCAAGGGACGTAAGACCTGAAATTGAGCAGTGCCTTGCTACCATAAATGCGGAAAACTGCGAGTGTGAAATTGCATTTTTCGGAGGAAGCTTTACCGGCATTGACAGACGGGATATGGTTCGTCTTCTTGGAACCGCTTATGAGTATGTTGAGGCTGGAAAAGTACAGTCAATAAGGCTTTCCACAAGACCGGATTTTATAGACGAAGAAATTCTCAATATACTTGAAAAATATAAGGTTCGTCATATTGAGCTCGGAGTGCAGAGCCTTGACGACAGTGTACTTCTTGCATCCAAAAGAGGGCATACGGCAGAGTGCACAAGACGTGCCTGCAAAATGATAGTGAAAAGAGGCTTTTCACTTACCGGACAAATGATGATAGGACTTCCCGGTGCAAGCACAGAGAGCGAAATTGCCACAGCAGAGGAAATCTGCGACCTTGGCGCAGACAGCGCAAGAATATATCCAACCGTAGTTTTTTACGGCACGGAGCTGTGCAGTATGAGCAGAGAGGGAAGATATACACCGCTTACAAATGAGAAGGCTGCAGAGCGTGCCGCAAAGGTCTATCGGGTATTTGCGGAAAAGGGAGTAAAGCTTCTTCGCATAGGACTTCAGAGCAGTGAGGGACTTGAAGACGAAAATATATACGGCGGTGCAAATCACAGTGCTATCGGCGAAATGGTGCTTTCACAGTACTATTTTGATTTAATTGTCGAAAAATGCAAAGTTCTTTCGGAAAATGGAGAAATATCCGAAAACGATGTAATTGAGCTTACAGTTTTTTGTGCACCCGGTGAAGCATCAAAGGTGGCAGGACACAAAAAAATAAATAAGAAAAAAATTTCCGATTATTTTAAAGGTATTGGCGTAAGCGTGCACAGAGTTAAAATAACGGAAGATGAAAGCATAGAAAAAAATCGCATAAATGCTGCGGTGAAAATCATAGAAAAAGTGAGGTGAATGGCAGTTGTATTTAAAAGCTCTTGAAATGAGAGGATTTAAATCCTTTCCGGACAAGACAAGAATGGAATTTGGCAAAGGTATTACTGCTGTCGTTGGTCCTAACGGAAGCGGTAAGTCCAATATTTCCGACGCAGTGCGCTGGGTACTCGGTGAAATGTCACCCAAGTCCCTTCGTGGCTCGAAAATGGAGGACGTAATCTTCAGCGGAACGGCAAAGCGTAGTCCTACCGGATACTGCGAGGTTTCGCTTATTATGGACAACAAGGGCAGAGATTTGCCCCTTGATACCGATGAGGTTAAGATTACCAGAAAGTATTTCCGTTCAGGCGACAGCGAATACAAGATAAACGAAAAGACCTCAAGACTTAAGGATATATACGAGCTGTTTCTCAATACCGGTATGGGCAGAGAGGGCTATTCTGTTGTAGGTCAGGGAAAAATTGCCGAGGTTATCTCACAGAAAAGTGAGGAAAGACGCCATATCTTTGAGGAAGCTGCAGGTATTTCCAAATTCAGATACCGAAAGAATGACGCAAATAAAAAGCTTGCGGAAACTGACGCAAACCTTGTAAGAGTTACAGATATTGCAACAGAAATCGGCTCACGTATCGGAACACTTGAAAAGGAAGCGGAAAACGCTAAAAAGTACATAGTCCTTGCCGAGAGAAAAAAGGAGCTTGAGGTTTCAATCTGGTTTGACAAAATAACCGGAGCGGCACTTGAAAGCGAAAAATATCAGCAAAAAACCGACGTTGCACGTAAAAACTACGAGGCAAAGGAAAAAGAGCTTGAAAGCTCGGAAAAGCTTACCGAGGAAATCGCACAGAAAAAGCAGGACGCAGTACTGGAAGCAGAGAGTATACGTGCAGAGCTTTCAGAAAGAGAGTCTGAGAAGGTAAATCTCGAATCACTCCGCTCTCTTTCACAAAACGATATTGCCCACCACGAACAGGCTCGAAGCGCACTTCAAACTTCCATAAAGCAGTATACAGAGGAAATTATTCCGAGACATAAGGGCGAGCTTTCTGCCCTTGAAAATGAAGTGCAGAAGCTTTTTGACGAATCGGAGAATGCAAAAGCAGAAAAAGCAAAGGCAGAGGAAGCTCTTGAAAAAGCAAAAGCAGAGCTTTCTGAAAAGAATGGTGAGCTTGAAAAGATTTCCTCAAGCCTCAGGGCCTCTGAGGAAGCTTTAACAAACGCAAAAATCAGCGAAGCGGCGGCAGAAAATGCGGCAAAATCCGAGTCGGATAAAAGAAGCTTCATTGACGCTGAAATAGAAAAAGCACTAAATGAGAAAAAGCAGGCGGAAATTCTGCTTTCTGCTGCGGCTGACAGAAAGTTAAAAATCCAGGCAGAAAAGGCAGAAATAGTGGCAGAGCTTGAAGAAGAAACAAAGAGCTTTGAAAAGTACAGCGCACTGCACGACGAAAAGCTCCGCAGTCGCAACGAGCAAAACGCACTGCTTGCATCGGATATTCACCGCAAGGAAATGCTTGAACGTATGGATAAGCTGCTTGAAGGCTATCCCGGCAGCGTAAAGGCGGTAGTAAACGAGCCGTCACTGTCCGGTATCTGCGGCCCCGTGTCAAAGCTTATCACTGCGAAAGAGGAATATGTAACCGCTATTGAAACTGCTCTGGGTGCAGCAGTGTCAAACATAGTCACAGAAGACGAGCGGGCGGCAAAGAGCGCAATTCGCTTTCTTAAAGAGCAAAACGCAGGACGTGCAACCTTCCTTCCGCTTACATCGGTTAAAGCGAATCCCCTTTCACAGCCCGGTGTTTCAAAGGAAAAGGGATATATCGGTATAGGACACGAGCTTGTTTCTTACGATGACAAATATGAAAATATTGCACTGTACCTTCTTTCAAGAACAGTGGTTGCCGATAATATCGATAATGCTTCGGAAATTGCAAGAAAATACGGATATAAATTTAAAATAGTAACGCTTGACGGTCAGATTATAAATGCAGGCGGTTCCTATACCGGCGGCTCTGCAGCAAAGAGCGCAGGAATAATGTCCCGCAGTGCCGACATAGAAAAGCTGGAAGCAAGAATCAAGAAAACTCAAGCCGCAATAGAAAAGCTTAGCGAGGAAATAAAGGACGCTCTCCAAGCAAGAAACGAATCCCAGAGCTTTATCGAGGGACTTCGCAATGACCTTGCAAATACTGACAGCGCACTCTATAAAAACGAGGGCGATATAAAGCTTTACACTGAAAAAATAGCCGCTTGTAACGAGCGTATAGAAAAGACCCGTGCCCAGCTTGACGAGTATAGCAGTGGAGCTATTTCCGACAGAATAAAGAGTCTTAGCGAGGAAAGAGCAAGGGCGCAGGAAGAAAAGGCAAGAATTGAAGAATTGCTTCTGACGGCTCAAAAGGAAAAAGAAGCCCTTGAAGATAAAGCGGAAAACGCAGAAAAGGCACTTTCTTCTGCAAGTCTTTTCGCACTTTCAAAGGAAAAAGACCATCTTGCAGGACTTGAAAAAATAAAGGGTGCAAAGGAAAGACTTGCGGAGGCAGAGGATAAGCTTTTAAAGACTAAGCTTGAAGATGCTGAGCTTGAAAAGAAGCTTTCCGATGCACAAAGCCTTATCGTTGGTGGTGAGGAAAAGATTGCAGAAGCAGAAAAGAATATTGCCGATTGCAAAAAGCGTCTTGAAGAAAAAATTGTGCAGACAAACGACCTTGAAAGAAGCCTTACGGAAATCAGAAGCCGTGAGCGTGAGCTTATGAATGATAAGGAAGCCTTCTTCAAGGAGCTTACAAGATGCGAAACAATTCTTGAAAACAACCGCAATACATACGATACACTTACTGCAAAGCTTTTCGAGGAATACGAGCTTACCTACACGGAAGCAGGAGCACTTGGACTTCCAAAGCCCACTGCTGAATTCAATACAGAGCTTGCTTCTGTAAAGGCGAAAATCCGTGCTCTTGGCTCGGTAAATGTAAATGCAGTTGAAGAATACCGTGAAACCAAAGAACGCTATGACTTTATGACGGCTCAGATAAATGACCTTGAAGAGTCTAAAAAGAGCCTTGAGGGCATAATTTCACGTCTTGAAAAGGATATGAAGGTTATGTTCAGCCAGGCTATGGTTAAGATAAACGAGAGCTTCAAGGAAGTATTCGTAGAACTGTTCGGCGGAGGAAGTGCAGAAATAGTAATAACCGAGCCGGATAATATCCTTGAAAGCGGTATTGAAATCAATATTCAGCCGCCCGGAAAAATGGTTAAAAACCTTTCACTGCTTTCCGGTGGTGAGCAGGCGTTTACCGCAATTGCACTTTACTTTGCAATACTTAAAGTAAATCCCGCACCCTTCTATATATTTGACGAAATAGAAGCGGCTCTTGATGACGTTAACGTAGCACGCTTCGGTAAATACCTGCGCAGAAACAGCAAGAGTACACAGTTTGTTGTTATTACCCACAGACGTGGAACTATGGAATCTGCAGATACTCTCTACGGCGTAACCATGCAGGAAAAGGGCGTTTCCAACTTCCTTAAGGTAAATATAGAGGACGTTGAAAAGAAAACCGGAGTTAAGCTTTCTGATAGTTGATTTTTAATACAGAACAACAAAAAAATCGCAAAAACAACACTAAAGGAATAAAATAATACAAAAGAAACCGTAGCAAAGATATCCGTAAAACCTTACGGTTAAATTCCACTTTGATGCGCAAATACGAAAGGAGCAAATTCCAATGGGAATAAAGGTAGTAAAATTCGGAGGCAGCAGCCTTGCCGACGCAAATCAGTTTAAGAAGGTAGCTAATATCATACGTGCTGACAGCGACAGAAAATATGTCGTTCCGTCAGCGCCCGGAAAACGCTTCAAGGAAGACGATAAGGTTACAGACCTGCTTTATAAGAGCTTTGAAAGCGCAGGAAAACCGGAGTTTTCCGAGGTTTTCGGTAAAATCCGTGAAAGATACAGCGATATAGTTACAGGACTCGGAATAGAGTTTCCCCTTGACGAGGAGCTTCGCAATATAGAAGCCTGCATTATAAGCAAGGCGGGACGTGACTATGCGGCAAGCAGAGGTGAATATCTTAACGCAAAGATTCTTGCAGTGTATCTCGGATATGAGTTTATTGATGCTGCAGAGGTAGTGTTCTTTAACGACGACGGAAGCCTTAATTCAGAAAAAACAAATACAGTTCTCTCTGAAAGACTTGAAAAGGTTGAGCGTGCGGTAATCCCCGGATTCTACGGTTCAATGCCTAACGATACAATAAAGACCTTTTCAAGAGGAGGCTCTGACATTTCAGGTGCAATAGTTGCAAGAGCGGCGTATGCCGACGTTTACGAAAACTGGACTGACGTTTCAGGCTTCCTTGTTGCAGACCCGAGAATAGTTGATAACCCCGCTGCTATCGAGCTTATTACATACAGAGAGCTTCGTGAGCTCTCCTATATGGGCGCAACCGTGCTTCACGAGGATTCAATATTCCCCGTAAAGGTAGCAGGTATCCCGATTGAAATAAAGAATACCAACGCTCCCGAGGATAAGGGTACAAGAATAGTTGCCGCTTGCCGTGATACCAACAAGAGTATGGGCAACGTAATTACCGGTATAGCAGGTAAGAAGGGCTTCTCGGTTCTCACTCTTGAAAAGGATATGATGAACGAGGAAATAGGCTTCGGTAAGCGTGTGCTTGAGGTTATTACCAAGTACGGACTTTGCTTTGAGCATCTTCCTTCGGGAATTGATACTATGGGACTTGTTCTTGACGGTGAAAAGGTTCTCGGCTTTGAGGACGAGCTTATAGCAGACCTCTTTGCAGCAACTGCTTCTGACAGCATAAACATTGAAAATAATATTTCCCTTGTTGCAGTAGTTGGACGTAAGATGAGAAACGCACCGGGTACTGCGGCACGTGTGTTTAACGCACTTGCAAAGTCTGATATCAATATCCGTCTTATAGACCAGGGCTCAAGCGAGCTTAACATCATTATAGGTGTGGACACAAAGGATTTTGAAGCTGCTATAAAAGCAATTTATAATGAATTTGTAAAATAGTAACGAAAAGGCAGACGCTTGGTCTGCCTTTAATTATGCCCGTGCCCGAAATAAACGTACCAGCTTTCAGTGCGCTTGGCGTTAGGCTTGTTGATTTCGAGGAATAATAAGTTATATAATATAATGATGTATGAAAAATATATATTCTTTTTAAACATTCATTAAAATTTTATTTTAAAAGACAAATAAACATTTATCAAATGCCACGATTCTTGTACGAAAGTGATATAGTTAAGTATAAAATAGGGTAGTTGTATAGGTGAGCATTTACACTATGTATTTTTTGTGATGCGCCAAAGACAGAATGGCGTAAAATAACCGGCTGTATTTATCTCTGAAGAATATTTTTTTATCTGAGAATATTTACTTTTCCAGATATCTTGCAGTTGGTATCTGAATATGCTATAATTACACTTATAAGTATATAAAATCAGTAAAAGCACAAAAGCAGGCTGAAAAAGACAAGAATATTAAAGAGGCCGGCAATCATCAAGGAGCAAGCGAGAATTATGGAAAACAAAGAAAGAAGCACAAAGGATTACTATACCATTGATTTTTTACATATAGCGAAATCATTGTGGCATAGAGCGTGGATAATCATATTGTCAGGAATACTTGCGGCAGCAGTGGGATTTTCCGTTGCAGCGTTTGTAATAAAGCCTGAGTATTCCTCGTCAATTATGCTGTACGTTAATAACAGCTCGTTTTCTCTTGGAAATACAAGCTTCAGTATAAGCTCGTCGGAAATTACTGCGGCACAGAGCCTTGTAAAAACGTATGGTGAAATACTGAATAACCGAACCACCCTTGAGAGAGTTATAGATAAGGCTGAGATTGATTACACATACCGTGAGCTTTCCAAAATGATAGTTGCAAGCCCGTCGAACGATACGGAAATCATGAAAGTAACGGTAACGGCAAACGATCCGTACGAGGCTTCTAAAATAGCAAACTGTATAGCAGAGGTTCTGCCTGTCAGAATTTCGGAAATAATTGACGGTGCGTCAATGGAGGTTGTTGACTCGGCGGTAGCAGACCTTGAAAAGGTAGCACCGAGTATTACGAAATATACAGCTGTTGGATTGATTCTCGGCATTCTTATAGCAGTACTCGTTCTCAGCGTAGTAGCTATGCTTGACGAAACTATCCATAATGAGGATTATGTGCTTCAGACATACGACTATCCGATTCTTGCAAAAATTCCCGATCTTTTGGATTTCGGCCCCGGAAAGTACGGGTATTATTCAGGAAAAAGCGGCAAATAGGCGGATGCATGACGGAGGATAGGAAATAATGGGAACATCAGGTAAAAAAAATATAAGACACTCATTTATGTTGAATGAGAATAAAAATACCCTTCACAAAAATCTTGATTTTACGGCAACTGAACAGTATAAGCTTCTCAGAACAAATCTTGATTTTACCTTGCCGGAGGATGAGAAATGCCCGGTTATCGGTGTTACAAGCTCTATGAGGGGAGAGGGAAAAAGTACCACTGCGATTAATCTTTCTTACGTTATTGCAGAAAAAGGAAAAAGAGTTTTGCTGATAGACGGTGACCTTAGAATTCCATCTATCGGTAAAAAAATGGAAATAGACAGCTCCATAGGACTTACTGACCTTCTTATGGGAAAGGGCGCACAGGTTTGTGATTTTCAATCAAGCCTGCTGAAGAATTGGTATATTCTTCCTTCCGGAGATATACCTCCTAACCCGTCAGAGCTTCTTGGCTCACGGAGAATGGAAGCAATTCTCTCTGACCTCAAAGAAAAATTCGATTATATAATTATCGACCTTCCGCCGGTAAATATCGTTTCGGATGCTCTTTCAATTTCCAGCTTCATTTCCGGTATGATAGTTATCATAAGAGAGGATTATACGGAAAAGAGCGAGCTTGAGCGTTGCTTCAGACAGCTTAAGCTTTCAAACGTGAAGGTTCTCGGATGTGTTATAAACGAGGCTAAAAACGGAAACGGCTCATACGGAAAGTATAAAAAATATAAGTACTATAAATATAGTAAGTATTACCGTACAGGCTCCGACGAAAAGAAATCATGATAGACTGGCATAGCCACATACTTCCGGGAATGGACGACGGAAGTAAAAGTGTTGAGCAAAGCGCAGAGCTTCTCGGAATGCTATCGGAGCAAGGCATCAGAACCGTCGTTGCAACACCCCATTATTACGCAAACGACGAGTCTGTCCGGGATTTTCTCGAAAGAAGGTCTAAAGCACTTTTAAAGCTTGAGTCGGAGCTTTGCGGGAGCTTTCCGGAAATTTTGCTTGGCGCGGAAGTAAGATTTTATCACGGAATAAGCAGAATGCAGGAGCTTAAAGGGCTTTGCGTACAGGGGAGCAGACTTCTTCTTCTCGAAATGCCCGAGAGCACGTGGACGGAATATACCGTAAGAGAGCTTACCGAGCTTTCCGGTGTGCGTGAAATAAAAGTGGTGCTTGCTCACATAGAGCGGTATCTTGGGCATCAAAACGCCGCCATTTGGGAAAGGCTACGTGACAGCGGAATAATGATGCAAGCAAATGCAAGCTTTTTTAACAGCATAGCTACCAGAAGAAAAGCATTGTCACTTTTAAAGAATCAAAAAATACATTTTATAGGCTCGGATTGTCATAATACCGTGCACAGACCTCCTGATATCGGCAGAGCCTATGGGATTATTCAAAAAAAATTCAGCGATGAATACGTAAACCAAATGAGTGTATACGGATATTCAATGCTTAAAAAGACGATATAACTTAATTTTTTACTATAGAAAGGAAAGTTTTGCAATGAAAAGAGTATTATCAATATTTGTTGCTGTAGTTTTAATGGTTAGCGCAAGCTTTACGGTAATGGCAGCTCCCGGAGGATTTATTTCCAGCCCGTCCGGAAACCTTGCACCGGAGCTTGTAGAATTTTCATCTGAAAGCGAAGACTGTACGGCAACGCTGGTTGTTACAGCATATTCAGACCGTGAAACCTTGCCGCAGGAAGCACTTGAAAAAATTGAAAAGGCGTATAAGGAAATAACGAATAACGTGGATCTCTCAAAGCTCTGTGCGGGTATTTCCGAAATTGCAAAGGAAAAGAATATTCCGGTGGCACGCCTTGCAGTCAGTGATTTATTTGATATAAGCTATTACGATTGCGACGAACACGATGAGCACGGACATTTTGATATAACGCTTAAGTCTGAGTCCCTTGAACATTTCGTGTGCCTTCTTCATCTTAATGGTGATAAGTGGGAAATCGTAAAAGACGCAAAGGCAGAGGGCGAGCATCTTGTTTTTGATATTGAGGAGTTTTCTCCCTTTGCTATAGTCGTTGATGCGGGCGAGGACTATGTAAATCCTCCCCAGACGGGCGATAACAGTCATATTACGCTGTACGTTATCGTAATGATAGCTTGTGTTTTGGCATTGGTTGTTCTTCTTGGAAAAAACAGAAAAAAGAAGGCTGAATAAAAAATATATAAAAGGTAGATTATTATGAGAAAAAACGGAGAAAAAAGAAGATATCTTCGGTATGCCGTTATAGCAATTTTAGTTGTTTTTCTCTTAGTCTGTGCTTTACTGCTTTTAGAGGAGTGGGAAAAAAGCCGGGGCAGATTTCCCGAACGGGATATCACGAATGAGGTAGTTAGCTACGGCGGTGCCGAATATGTTCTTAAGGATAATGTTGAAACCTTTTTGGTAATGGGTCTTGATAAATTTGAGGGAGACTCTGCCGGAGATTCCTATAACAATGATAAGCAGGCAGATTTTCTTATGCTGTTCGTGCTGGATAAGGATTCTCAAAAATGCGGTGCAATACACATTAACCGTGATACCATGACAAACATAAATGTTCTTGGTGTTGCAGGTCAAAGGATTGATACCGTAAATAAGCAGATAGCACTTGCGCATACATACGGAAACGGTAAAGAGGTAAGCTGCCGTAATACGTCGGACGCAGTATCGGAGCTTCTTAATGGAATGAAGATAAATCACTATATTTCATTCACAATGGATTCTGTTCCGACGTTCAATGACCTTGTCGGCGGTGTTGAGCTTACGGTACTTGAGGATTTTACGGGAATAGACGACACTCTTATCAAGGGGGAAAACGTAGTACTCACGGGCGAGCACGCACTGAATTACGTTCGTACCCGCTACGGTCTTGACGACAGTACAAACAGCACCAGAATGGAGCGTCAAAAGCAGTATATAAATGCACTGTATGATAAAACTCTTCAGTGTATTGAAAAGGATGACCAGTTCATTGTAAATGCATCTCTTGAAATGGCTGATTATATTGTTTCAGACCGCTCGGTTACACAGCTCCAGGAGCTGCTTAAAAAAATAACAACCTATGAGTTCTCCGAAATAGTCACCATTGATGGCGAAACTGTTGTCGGAGAAAAGTTCATGGAATTTTATCCCAAAGATGAGTCAATAAACGAAATAGTAATAGAAATGTTCTATTCCAAAAAGGATAATTAACAAATACAGAGTTAAGGAGAAGATTATGGAAGTTAAAGAAGAGCTTCTGACGGCAACGCCGGAAGAAATCATTCCTCTTGAAACTGAACCATCCTTGGCAATTTGCATCTCTGAAAAGAAAATATACAGTTTTTTTAAAAGGTTATTTGACATAATTTTGGCGGCTGCGGCATTGGTGGTTTTATTTTTGCCGCTTATCCTGATAGTCGTGATTATAGTTATTGACAGCCCGGGCGCATCTCCCATATTTTCGCAAATACGGGTAGGAAAAAACGGAAAAGAGTTTAAGTTTTATAAGTTTCGTTCTATGGTTCCAAGTGCTGAAAATATGCTGGGCGAGCTGCTGCCTCAAAATGAGATGAAGGGTCCTGCCTTCAAAATCAAAGAGGACCCAAGAATTACCCGCTTTGGCAGATTTATTCGCCGCACAAGTATAGATGAGCTTCCTCAGTTTTGGAACGTACTTAAGGGTGATATGAGCCTTGTAGGTCCAAGACCGCCGCTTCCGAGAGAGGTGGAGATATATACCGAATACCAGCTGGGGCGCTTGTCGGTAACTCCCGGAATCACCTGCTATTGGCAAGTTCAGCCGAAGCGAAACAGCCTTTCCTTTGACCAGTGGGTTGAGCTTGATATGAAATACATAAAAGAGAGAAGCTTTAAAACTGATATAGTAATTCTATTTAAAACAATTGGCGCAGTATGCGGTATGGAGGGCGAATAATGGCAAAGCAGGAAAAAGAGAAATTGCGCATTGCCATGCTTGGACACAAAAGAATACCCTCAAGAGAGGGCGGAGTAGAGGTTGTAGTCGGAGAGCTTGCGACAAGAATGTGTGAAAAAGGTCATAGCGTAACCTGCTATAACAGGAAAGGTCACCACGTGAGCGGTGCTGATTTTGACGGTGAAACGCTTGGTGAATACAAGGGAGTGCGGCTGAAAAGCGTATGGACCCTTGACAAAAAGGGTCTTGCTGCAATGACGGCATCATTTTCGGCGGCAGTATATGCAGCATTCGGAAAATACGATATAATACATTTTCACGCAGAGGGACCTTGTGCAATGCTGTGGCTTCCAAAACTTTTTGGAAAAAAGTGCATTGCTACAATTCACGGACTTGACCACCAAAGAGCAAAATGGGGCAAATTTGCTTCAACGTATATAAGATTTGGCGAAAAATGTGCTGTGCGTATGGCAGATGAAATTATCGTTCTGAGCAAAAACGTACAGCAATATTTTTTTGATACCTACAAAAGAAAGACGGTATTTATACCAAACGGTGTAAGCAGACCTCAGACAGCGTGTGCAGAAGAAATCACAAATCTGTACGGTGTTGGGAAGGACGAGTATATCCTTTTCCTCGGAAGACTTGTTCCGGAAAAAGGTTTAAAATATCTTGTTGAGGCTTATAAAGAAGTAAAAACAGATAAAAAACTGATTATTGCAGGCGGTGCATCTGATTCCGGTGATTTTGAAAAGGAAATTAAAGAAGCAGCTCAAAATGACCCAAGAATTATCTTTACGGGCTTTGTTACGGGCAGACCCCTTGCAGAGCTTTACAGCAATGCTTACGTATACGTTCTTCCCTCAGACCTCGAAGGGATGCCGATGAGCCTTCTTGAAGCAATGAGCTACGGAAATTGCTGTCTTACGTCGGATATTCCGGAATGCGCAAGTGTTACGGGTGAATTTGGAGTGACGTTCAGAAAAGGCGATGCTTTAAATCTTCGGGAAAAGCTGCAGGAGCTGTGCGATAATGAAAGCAGGGTAGAATATTTCAAAAATCACGCCGCAGATTATATATGTAATAAATATAATTGGGACGACGTAACGGATAAAACGTTAAAATTATACACAACAGGCAATAACTTTCCTGGGTCTTGTGTAAAGGAAGAAAATAATGAGAGTACTTCTTGTAAATAAGTTTCTTTACCCTAAGGGGGGCTCGGAAACTTATGTATTAAAGCTTGGTGAAACTTTAAGTGATTATGGTCACAGTGTTGAATACTTTGGACTTAAAAATAAAAAAAATACAGTGGCAAACAGTGCTGGTGAATATGTTTCGGATATGGATTTCAGTAAAGGAATACTGAAAAATCTGACTGCACCGTTACGTATTATATACTCTTTTGAAGCAAGGAAAAAAATACGCAAGGTGCTGTATGATTTTATGCCTGATGTCGTTCATCTGAACAACATCCAATTTCACCTGACACCAAGTATCATTCTTGAAACAGAAAAATACCGCAGAAAAACAGGCAACAAAGTGAAAATCGTATATACTGCCCACGATTATCAGCTTGTATGTCCAAGTCACGGATTGTTTGATACAAATATTAATGTTTGCGAGAAATGTCTTGGCGGAAATTATACATATTGTTTCAAAACAAAGTGTATGAAAAACTCAAGAGCAAAAAGCCTGCTTGCTACAATTGACGCATACGTGTGGAAGCTTAGTAAAGCATATAGCTACATAGACACAATTATTTGTCCGTCAAGATTTTTAAAAAGCAAGCTGGATACACAGGAAAGATTTTCAAAAAAGACAGTGGTTTTGCGTAATTTTATTGAAAAACAAAGCGTTACTGACACAAAAAAATCCGACTATGTTCTGGAATTTGGACATCTTTCACGTGATAAAGGAACGCTGACTTTACTTGAGGTCGCAAAACGTATGCCGGAGGTGCGCTTTGTATTTGCAGGATACGGAAAAGCACAAGAGGATATTAAAATGGTACCAAACGCCGAGTATGTGGGCTTCAAAACGGGAGATGAACTTACAAAGCTAATAAAAGAGTCTCTGTGTACGGTATGTCCGTCTGAAATGTATGAGAACTGCCCATATTCCGTTATGGAATCACAACTTAATCTTTCGCCGGTTATAGGTGCAAGAATAGGCGGTATTCCTGAGCTTATCACGGAAAATGAAACCGGCTTGCTTTTTGAAGCGGGCAGTGCAGATGATTTGGAAGCAAAGTTGAAATTTCTTTTGCAAACTTCGGGAGTCCTTGAGAAATATACGGAAAACTGCAAAAAGGTTTCCTTTGAAACACCTGATAGCTACTGTGATAAAATAATGCAAATATACGGAGAATGATATGAAGATATATGAAATAGGAACGGGATATACACCGATTCCGGCAAAGGTTGCCGCTGCTACAGAGAGCGTTGTTGAGGAACTGACAAAAGCGTTTGTCAGTATAAATCAACCGGTTGAAATATTGGACATTTCAGCCCGGCACAGGACTGAGCATAGCTTGCCCATTACAGAGGTTAAGGTGCCGTCTGTTTTTACAAAATCCGACGTCAGTCTGGGACTGATTCATAAACTGAAGCGGGTAATATATTCCATTGCGCTTGCGGGAAAGCTTAAAAAGATTCTCAAAGCAGAAAACGAAAAAGTCGTATTGCACTTCCATAATCAATATAATCTGTTTTTCTTTCTGAAGCTCACAGGCACCAAAATACGCTCTAAAGCCATTATTGTATACACAAATCATAACGGGCTGTGGAGTCTTCCCCTGGAGGAAGCGGAAGAGACGCTGCGCAAAAGATACTTCCAGGAAATTGCAGCAATGAAAAAATCGGATATTGTTTTTGTTCTTAACAGGAATATGGGCGAGAATATAAAAAAGTATTTGAATATTCCGCCTCAAAGGGTAGTACAAATCAATAACGGTGTAAATACCGATGTATATTGTCCGTTGCCAAAAGAAGAAATCGAGAAAACTAAAAAAGATTATGGACTTGCAAATAAAAAAGTAATTTTGCAGGTAGGCTCAATAAATGAGAACAAAGGTCAGGTACGCACAGTTGAGCTGCTTGCTCCTTCGTTAAAAAATGACAGTGGCGTTGTTTTTGCCTATGTGGGAGATGTAGTTTCAAAAGAGTATTACGAGAAAATACAGAGTACTGCAAAAGAGCTGGGTGTGAATGAGCAGGTTGTTTATCTCGGAGCGGTAAGTCCCGGATACGAGATGAATAAGCTTTATAATGCCGCTTGTATGACGGTGTTTGCATCCAGATATGAAAGCTTTGGACTTGTGTGCATAGAGTCGCTTTCAGCAGGTGTACCGGTGCTTTTGTGCTCTGAAGCATTATTGGATTTCGGTGAAGGCTGTGTGAAATGCAATAATGAGAATTTTGCAGAAAAAATAAAGGATATTCTTGCGCCTTGTGCTGCAGAATGTTGTATGTCAACGCTGGCAAGGGAAAATGCACTGGCAAATTACAATTGGAATAAAATTGCGCAGGATTATATCAAAGCATTAGATATGGAAAAAAACGTTGAGTAATATTTTTGGATTTTTATCAGTAAACTTCTTGACTTATGCTTATAAATAATTTATACTGTTTAGACTACCATTATAAGAAAAGAGGATATTAAAATGACACTGGTAATACTTGCCGCCGGAATGGGTTCCAGATACGGCGGGCTTAAGCAGCTTGACCCGATGACAAAGCACGGAGAGTTTATTATAGACTTCTCTGTATTTGATGCTAAAAAATCAGGCGTAAATAAAGTAGTTTTTATCATAAAAAAAGAGCTTGAGGAGCTGTTCCGCAAGACGATAGGCGACCGCATTGAAAAATATGTCGAGGTTGAGTACGCATACCAGGCTCTTGATGCATTACCGCAAGGCTTCAGCGTACCGCAGGGCAGAGAAAAGCCCTGGGGCACGGTGCATGCACTTCTCTCGGCAAAGGAAGCAGTGGGAAATGATAATATGATAGTTATAAATGCGGACGATTTCTATGGAAAAGATGCATATGAAATAGTAGCCGATTTTCTGTTGCGCACTGATAAAAATACGGCAGAGTTTTGCCTTGCAGGATACCCGCTTAAAAACACGCTTACAGATAACGGCAGTGTTTCAAGAGGTGTATGCAAGGTTGATGAGAATGACGTTCTTACCGGTATGGACGAGCGCAAAAAAATATACAGAGAGCCTTCTGGCAGAGTCGTTTACGAGCTTGATGAAACTGTTTATGAAATAGACGAAAATGCATATGCGTCTATGAACTTCTGGGGCTTTACGCCGGAGGTGTTTTCGCTTATGGAAAAGGAATTCAAGGAATTCCTCTTATCTGAAGATGAGGATATAACCAAGAAAGAGCTTTGTCTTTCAACCTGCATTGACAGTGCGCTGAAAGCAGGTAAATGCTCTGTGAAGGTAATTCCAACAAACGCAAAATGGTTTGGAGTAACGTATCACGAGGACAAGGAATACGTTGAAAAGTCAATAAAAGAAATGGTGGAAAATGGCGAATATCCCGACGGATTGTTCGAATAAAAGATACTTTTATGCTTCGATAAAAAGGAGTTAAACATGAACGCAGAAACCTCAAAAAGAGAACAGTGGGTAGATGCTGTGAAAATATTTGCGTGTGTTTTGGTGGTGCTTGGACACTTTTTTCAAAGTATGCAGTTATCAAGCATTATACAGCAAACTTTTCTGTTAAAGTGGTTTAACCAGGCAATATACCATTTTCACGTACCATTGTTTTTTATTTGCAGTGGTTATCTTTATCAAAAATACAGCATTGTAAGAACCTTTAAGGCTTGGAAAAGCAATTTTTTAAAGAAGCTTGTTTCACTTGGAATACCGTATTTTGTGTTTACTTTTGTTACTTGGCTTTTGAAGACAGTGTTTTCCGATTCTGTTAATCACGCTGCAAACGGGCTTTTTTCATCGTTGTTTGTTTCGCCTATATCGCCTTATTGGTACCTTTACGCACTTTTCTTCTTGTTTATTATAACCCCCACTGCCGACAGTAAAAAAACGGCAATTTGTTATGCGGTAGCGGCAATTTTAATGAAAGCTGTTACATCTTTTTCTTTTAATACGAATATATACGCAGTAAATACTATTCTTCAAAATGAGGTCTGGTTTGTTTTCGGAATGTGTATATACATATTTGACTTACCGTCAAGGCTGTCTTTGAAAAAGAAAAATACAAAGATTGCGGGTGTTAGCACGGGCTTGTTGTTTTTGGCTTTGAGCCTTGTCCTATGTAAATACAGTATTACATACGGACTTGTAGATTTTGTTATGGGCGTAATCGGATGCACCGCTACGATTTTGCTGTTTTCAGGCACTTGTAGCCATAATGCTGTAGCGGCATTTATAAAAAGGTGTTCAAGGTTTACTTTCCCCGTGTATCTTATGCATACTTTATTTGCGGCATCATTCAGGGCTGTGCTGTTAAAGCTTGGTGTAACGTCAGCTGCGGTACATATTTTTGCGGGATTAACTATCAGCTTTGTAGGTCCTGTTATTGCGGTGATGATAATGGAAAAAATCAAATATCTTGATTTTGTGTTGTATCCGGGAAAATATTTGGTTGTTGATAAAAAATAAGAGGAGTAGATTAATGTCAAAGAAACTGAACGGCACGGTAATTGTTACATATCGCTGTAATGCAAAATGCACTATGTGCAACAGATACAAGGTACCGTCAAAGCCTGAGGAAGAAATATCAATAGAAACTATCCGTAAGCTTCCGGAAATGTACTTTACCAACATTACCGGCGGCGAGCCTTTTATGCGTGAGGACCTTAAGGATATAGTAAGAGAGCTTTACAAAAAAAGCGACCGCATAGTTATTTCCACAAACGGCTTTTTTACAGACAGAATAGTTGACCTTTGCCGTGAGTTTCCGGATGTTGGCATAAGAATATCTATAGAGGGACTTGAAGATACGAACAACGAAATAAGAGGACTTGAGGATGGCTTTAATAGGGGATATACCACCCTTAAAACTCTTGTAGAAATGGGTATGAAGGACGTAGGCTTCGGTATGACGGTTCAGGATAAGAATGCACCTGACCTTGTTGCCCTTTACGATATATCCAATGAGCTCGGTATGGAATTTGCAACTGCGTCACTACATAATAGCTTTTATTTTGTTGAATCAAATAATATTATCAATGACAGACTTATGGTTGCGCAGAATTTTGAGAATCTTATAAACAGGCTTTTGGAATCGAATAGTCCAAAGAAGTGGTTCAGAGCATACTTCAACCATGGGCTGATAAATTACATATTCAGCCAGAAACGGCTTCTTCCCTGTGATATGAGCTTCGATACCTTCTTTATTGACCCCTTTGGCGATGTTATGCCCTGTAACGGCACGAAAGAAAAAGAGGTAATGGGAAACCTTAACACTCAGACCTTCGACGAGCTCTGGAATAGCGAGCGGGCGCAGGAGGTACGCAAAAAAGTAAGGTGCTGCAACCGCAACTGCTGGATGATAGGCTCGGTGTCGCCTGCAATGCATAAATATATCTGGAAGCCGGCGTTTTGGGTGGTAAAGCATAAATTCATTTACTTCTTCAAAAAGAAAAAATACTCTATGTATGAAAGTAAGATAGTTCGTGACTTTCGTGACGGCAAGGTGTCAAAAGAAGAGCTTGACAGATGCTCGACGTGTGAGAGGGTGAGCTGTAAATGAAGGATTGGATATTTGTTTATATTAATCTTTGGCGAGTAGTTCCGGCGTGGCTGGCTTTTAAAACAAACAAATTCAAGGATAAGTGCTTTAAGGATTTGAAATTTTCCGTTGAAAATCTCTGCTTTTTAAAAGCTAAATGCACTTTTTTGCAATTTGCATACTTAATAGTTAATTGCCGCAGCTTCAGAAATGTTCTGCTTATGAGATTACGCAGAAACATATTTATGTATGCTATAGTCAGAGTGCTTTTTTCTCCGCAAAAGGATTTGTATATTAATATGCCACCTGAAAAGATAGGCGGAGGTTTATATTTTCAGCACGGATTTTCTACGATTGTAGCTGCAAAAGAAATTGGAGAAGAATGTAAAATATTTCAACAGGTGACTATAGGTTTTAACGGAACCGAGTCGCCGGTGATCGGTAACCGGGTATCTGTTACTGCAGGTGCAATAGTAATAGGTAATATACATATTGGTGATGATTCGGTTGTTGGAGCGGGAGCTGTGGTAACAGACGATGTTCCTGAAAATATGATAGTTGCCGGTGTGCCTGCAAAGGTAATAAAGCCTGCCGGCGACAGACATATGCCGGGTGGCGGAATAAGGTATTAGAACGGTTAAATAAAATTATTTAAAACAGATAAACTTGAACATAAAAGAATTATAGTGTAACATTTATTATAATATAAAAGTACATTGATAATGCTACACTTGAGAGATATGAAGATGAGTAATTTTGAAACTGAAAACAAAACTGCTAGTAATAAAAAAGTTTTGTATCTTACCAATATTGAAGTTCCATATAGAGTCAAAGCGTTTAACGAGCTCGCAAAGCACTGCGACCTTACAGTTGTTTATGAACGAAAAAAATCCACAAACCGTGACGGCAAATGGGCGCAAAGCGAGAAACCGAATTACAATATAAAATACCTTGAGGGTATAAAAATCGGGAATGAAGACTCCTTTTCATTAAAGCTTCTGAAAGAGGTTTTTTCCGGATATGATGAAATTATAGTTGGCTGCTATAACAGTCCCGTTCAGATGGCGGCAATACTGCTGATGAGACTTTTTGGTAAGCCATATATCCTTAACACTGACGGCGAGGTTTTTATTGACGGTAAAGGCATCAAAAATCACTTAAAAAGATTTTTCCTTTCCGGTGCAGACGTCTATCTTTCGGCAGGAGAAAAATCTGCGCAGACACTGAAAAAAGTGGCAAAGGGGAAAGAAGTAATTCCCTATTTCTTTAGTTCTTTATATGAACGGGAGCTTCGTGAGCATGAGCTTGTATCGAAAAAAAGCGAAAGAAATGATACGGTTCTTGTTGTAGGACAATATTTTGACTATAAAGGAATGGATGTTGCACTTGAAGTCGCACGCAAAGACAAAGCGCATAAATATAAATTTGTAGGCACAGGAATCAGAACGGAAGATTTTATAAAGGATAATAATATTTGCGATGAGAATATAGAGGTTATTCCTTTTCTTCAAAAACTTGAGCTTGAAGAGGAATACCAAAAGTGCAGAATGTTACTGCTTCCGTCACGCCGTGAGTGCTGGGGACTTGTGGTAAATGAGGCTGCATCATTCGGTACACCTATTGTGTCAACGTGGGGGAGCGGAGCGGCTGTAGAATTTTTATCAGATGAGTATCCGCAGTATCTTGCTGAGCCTGAAAATCCCGATTCACTGCTTTGTGCAATAGAAAAGCTTCGGGAAAGCGATGCTATAAGCTACAGTGAATATTTGATAAAAAAATCAGAAAGCTATAGCATTGAAGCATCTGTAAAAGCACACGTGAAAGCGTGCCAATTATTTTGAAAAGGAAATATTATCGAAATGGAAAGACAACCGCTTGTAACTGTTGTATTACCAATATATAATGTTGAAAAGTATCTTAACAGATGTATGGAAAGTATTGTAAACCAAACGTACCGGAATCTTGAAATTATTATGGTTGACGATGGCTCTTTGGATAACTGCCCAAAAATGTGTGATGAATGGGCAGAAAGAGACGATAGAATAAAGGTTATACATAAAAAAAATCAGGGTCAGGGAATAGCCAGAAATGACGCAATTGGAATTGCAACGGGAGATTACATTTGCTTTATAGACAGTGATGATTATGTGTCTTTGGACGTAATAGAAAAATCCTGTGTTCTTGCAGAAAAAGAGTTGGCAGATATAGTTGTTTTTGGATTGAATACTGTAAACACAAGCGGAAAGGTTGTAAATAGCTTTGTCCCCTGTGCCGAACCTGAAACATATGAAAGCAGTGATGTAATAAACGTTTTTTTACCTGAATACTTAGCGCCTAATCCATATAAAAAAGAGCCAAAAAAGTTTTATATGAGTTCTTGTGTTTCACTATATTCTATGAAAATGATACGAAATAGCGGTTGGCGGTTTGTTTCAGAAAGAGAAATCATTTCCGAGGACGTATATTCACTTCTTAAATTATTTCCGTATGTAAATAAGGTTGCCGTGCTGCCAGAGGCACTGTATTATTATTGTGAAAATAAAGAGTCATTCAGTCGTAGTTACAACGCTGACCGTTACAAAAGAATAAAGCATTTTTATCTTGAAAGTGTAAAGCTTTGCGAGAAATTGGGATATAACGAAGCTATAATCCACCGTATATCAAAGCCGTACGTTGGATATACCGTTGCGACCTTAAAGCAGGAATATGCATCACAAAGGCCAGCAAAGGATAAAAAGGCAGCTATAAAGAGCATCATTGACGATGAAGTTCTCCAGAAGGTACTTCATGAAAACAAAAATGACGTTGCAAGCATAACAAGAAAAGCATTGTATTTTGCCATAAGAAATAAGATGTATGGGTTGTGCTATTTACTTTTGAGGATGAGGACATAGTTTGTTTTTTATTGAAAGGAAATAATATGTGCAGAACAAATGTTGGAATTATCACCTTCCACCGTGCCGATAATCTCGGGGCGGTGCTTCAGGCTTATGCACTTCAAAAAGTAGTAGAAAGTAAAATTGTGTTATCTTCTGAAATAATAGATTACAGATGCCAGGCTGTGGAAGACACGAAACGCACCAGAAGCTGCATGACCTTCAAGGATCGTATTAAGTATCTTCCGATGAAGCTATATTACTTTATAAAGCACAGTGGTTTTGAAAGATTCAGAAAAGAAAATCTGAAACTTTCAAAAACTGACTATACTTGCGACAATATAAAGGAATGTGTAAATGATTACGACGTATTTATTACCGGAAGTGACCAGGTGTGGAACCTTGATTGCTCCGGTGACGATATGACGTACTTTCTTGATTTTGTTCCTTCTGAAAAGAAAAAATTTTCTTATGCAGCAAGCATAGGCGAGTACAAGTATAATTCAAACGAGGCAGAAAATGTATATAAAGCGCTGGCAGATTTCAGTGGTGTTTCAGTAAGGGAAGAATCTGCGGCAGAGCAGCTTGGAGGCATTGGCGTCAAAGGCGTGGAGGTATTGCCGGATCCGGTTGTGTTACTTTCCCGAAGTGAATGGGAGGGGGTTATGTGCGACAGACTGTGCCGGGAAAAATACATACTCGTTTATCTGATTTCCGAAGACGTCAACGTGTGCAGAAGTGCGCATGCATATGCTAAAGAGCATAATTTCAAGATAATAAATAATAAAAAAAGTATAGAGTTTATACTTCATAATTCTCCTGCAGAATTTTTGTCATGGGTTTGTAATGCAGAATGCGTATTTACAAATTCATTTCACGGAACTGCATTTTCACTTATTTTTAACAAGCCCCTGTGTGCAGATGTCGAATTAAAAAACGGTGGCACAAACAGCAGAGTTGTGGAACTTCTCGTCGCAGCAAAAGCCGAGCACTGTGTTCTTGACAAGGAGAGCCTGACTGCAAATACCCCAAATGCGCAGGATTACCTTGAAAAATCAAAAAAAGCGGCACTGGAATATCTTAAAAACAACTGCTAAGACAAAGGAAAAAGAGGCGGACATAAAATGGAACAGAAATTTTTTGCGGCGCTTCATAAAAACGATGACGTTTACAAGCATAGCTCGTCCGGTGGAGCGTTTACCGCAATTACTGATATGTGGTTTGAAAAATATCAGGATAAATCGGTAATTTACGGTTGTATACTTGATAAAAGCTTGAAGGCCGTACACGTTCGGGCAACCGACAAATCCAAGAGGAACCTCATGCGTGGCTCGAAATATATATCCTCTGATGTTTCAGGTGTTTTTGGAATGGTTGAAAACGATTTGAGAGAGGGACTATACGTAGTTTTTTCCGGCACACCGTGTCAGATAGCAGGTCTGAAATCATATTTAAAGTCCAAAGGCACAGAGTTTTCCGGAAAGCTCCTTACCGTAGAAGTGATTTGTCACGGTGTGGGAAGCAACAAATTTTTCGAGGACTATATTTCCCATCTTGAAAAGAAAAAAAGAAGCAAAGCAATTTCGTGTAACTTTCGTGCCAAAAGCAAGCCCGGTAAAATTCAGGACATGGAGGTTGTTTTTGAAAACGGAAAAAAGTATAACGCTTTGTCTACGAGGGTGGATTGGTTCTTTTCTGTATATAATAAAAACATTATTTTAAGACCATCCTGCTATCGCTGTAAATATGCAACAAAGAAGCGTGTTTCCGATATAAGTATTGCTGATAATTGGGGAGATAAGGAATCGAAGCTTAAAAAAATGAGATCTCTTATTATTGCTAATACCGAATATGGCTTAGAAGCTGTGAAGTCAGCTTTTTCAGACATGGAATTTGAGTACACTTCTTTTGACGAAATAATTCAGCCGCAAATGCTTCATCCAACCCCAAAAGCAGAAATTTACGGTGAATTCTGGAAGGTCTATCAGGAACACGGCTACATGGCGGCACAAAGATATATCGGAAATAACACCTTAAAAGGGAAAGTATTGTATTTTACAATATATGTGCTTGATAGGCTGAAGCTAATTCAAATTTTGAAAAAGTTAAAAAAATAACGGAGATATCTATGAATAAGCATGATAAAATACCTATGCTTTTTGATAAAAAGGAAGAATGCTGTGGATGCAGTGCTTGTGAAGCAATATGCCCTCTCGGGGCGATAGTGATGATATACGACGAACAAGGCTTCAAATATCCTAAAATATCAGAGGGAAAATGCATTGGTTGTCAAAAATGCATAGAAGTTTGCGCATTCAAATAACGTTTACAGAGGTTAAAAAATGAGTATTTCCAAAAACCTTAAAATAAAAAAGCGAACCCAACCGGAATGGCTTATATTTTTCATTATAGTGATGCCGTTTTTGTTTGGCACGCTTATAGACCTTCTCAGCTTGCCGTCGACGATAAAATATACGATTGATATTTCATGGCTTTTATTGTTGTTCCTTGCCGGCGTAAATTTGAATAAGAATAAAATTGCGATAGAAAAAAACAGTATTCCAACATACATATGGGTTGCTTGCTTTTTGGCGTTTACACTTGTCGTATATATTTTCAGATATCAATCTGCTCTTTATTATCTTTGGGGCTTCAGAAACAACTTTAGATTTTACATACTGTTTTTTGCCTTAATACTGTTCTTGAATAAGGAAGATATTGACGATTATCTGAAGCTTTTTGACGTAATATTCTGGCTGAACGCATTGGTTTGCTTTATTCAATATTTCGCATTCGGGTTGAAAGGCGACCATCTCGGAGGCTTTTTCGGAGCGGAAAAGGGCTGTAACGCATATTTGAATATATTTATGGCAATTGTTATAATAAAGTCCGTCGTATACTGCCTGAATAAAAAAGAAAGCATCCTTTTATGTATATCAAAATGCTCAGTAGCTTTGGTTATAGCAGTTTTTTCAGAATTGAAATTCTTCTTTGCAGAGCTTTTTATTATTTTGCTTGTCGCTGTTTTTATCACGGATTTTTCTGCCCGTAAGCTGGTTATTTTTGCCGGAGCGTTTGCGGCAATTGTAGTGTTTGCATCAGTTTTATCTTCGGTATATCCTCATTTTGACGGCTTTCTCTCGTTGAATTATTTTGTCGAAATGGCTAAAAACGGCGGTTATTCAAGTGCAGAACAGCTTAACAGACTGACCACCGTTCCGGTTATTTCAAAAGAAATACTTACAACGCCGGCTCTCAAGCTATTCGGTATGGGACTCGGCAACTGCGATACGGCAACCTATGAGTTCCTTAAAACACCCTTTTACCATAATTATATTTACTTAAGATATAACTGGTTTTCCACTGCATTTATTTTCGTAGAAACAGGGTTTATAGGTCTTGCTATGTTTTTCGGCTTTTTCGTATTGGTCGGGGTAAAGAGCTTCTTTATGGCAAGAAAAAACAAGGAAATCTCGGAGTATTGCCAAATGGCAGTTATAGCGGCAATTGTATGTGTAATGATTGGCATTTATAATTCGTCCCTGCGAACCGAAGCGGCATATATGATCTATTTTATGCTTGCACTTCCGTTTATCGCAAAAAAAGATACTTCATACAGTAAATGACAGCGGAGATATTTTAAAAGCAGTCCGAATAAAATGAAATTTCAAGAGCGAACGTTGTTCGCTCTTTTTATCTTTTCCCGAGATTTATAAATTGTTATCTGAAAATAAGAATTTTCCAAAACACCTTGCAATTGTCAATCGGAAATGCTATAATTAATTTACAAATCAAACTGCATGATTTAAAGAGAATCTTGAATTATACGGTTAAAGCTGTAGTTGATTAAATTACAAAGACGTAATTGCGGAGGCTTGCAAGATGAAAAAGAGAATAACAGCCATATTTATGATATCAATACTGCTTTGTGTTATAATACCCTTTTCTTCCTGCAAAAAAGAAGAGGTAAGCATACAGAAAGCAATATCAGACGCTATTGAAAAAAACAAGGCACTGGATAGCTTTGAGGCACAAATAACAATAGTGTCAGAAAACAAGCTCGGTGAAACCTTTATAACGTATCCTTCAAATACCAATCTGAAGGTC
This sequence comes from Eubacteriales bacterium, assembly GCA_045596605.1. Taxonomy (GTDB): domain Bacteria; phylum Bacillota; class Clostridia; order Oscillospirales; family CAG-382; genus SIG622. The sequence goes on from JAZOCR010000029.1 coordinate 31,315, forward strand.
GAGAACGCAAACAGTGATAAGCCCTTGATATTTTTAAGCAGTGTTTCCACTGTTTTGGATTTGAAATCCGATATATATGCTGACAGCGAGTGGGTGTATTTTGACAGTAGCTCATTTCAGTACAAAACCACTATAGAAGAATCTGCCTACGTGCGGGACTACATTTCCATCGCCAAGGGTATTCTGAAGCCTATTTCCGACGAGCTGATTGAGAATAGTGCAAGCGTGGAAGACAATTACGGCATAAGGTCCGTCACCGTAGATATTCCTGCCAAGGAATTTTTTGAAAGCTATGGGGAGCTAATGGATATAGCATATTTTCTTCAGGGCATAGAAAGAGATATCGAGAATAAAATATCCGGCGCAAGAGTTTCTATTACCTTGAGCGGCGGTTACGTTTCCTCTTATAGCATAAGCTATGAAACACACGAGAAAAGCACTGCTGATTCAATCGTTAATATAGGCGTTATATTCAAAAATCCGGGAGATAAGGTCACGGTTGTGCCTATGGCAGGGTACGAGAGCTTTAAAGAGGTTGACGATTATTTTGCGGACTTCGGAAAGGCAGATTGATACCTTCTTTTATCTGTGAGTTACAAGTTTTTATCCAAGATTAAGAATATCCGAAAAACACCTTGCGTTTGTCAATCGATTATGTTATAATGGTCTTACCCTAAAAAACAAAAAGGAGAAACGCTATGAAAAAGTTAGTAAGAATTTTGCTGTGCGCAGTTCTGATAATCTCGTTGTTTACGGTTTGTACGCAAGCTGTAAGGCTGAATGACGACGAGCTTGGATTTGTTGCGCTTGAAGTAAAAAATGGCGAATGTGAGCTTATTGATAACCCTGACACAAATAATCTTGCATTCAATAAGCCTATTCAGTTCAACATCACACACGGCATCGGAACTCCGTCTATTGGTGACGCCGTAAAGTTCAGCGGCGTTGAAATCAAGAAGCACGTTTCAACGATGTTTCTCAAGGGCGGATACAATCTCAGTGACAGAAACAATACTTTTACAACCTATGCCGTATACCTGGATAAGGTGGATGGCGATTCTGTAGCTACCTTTGATATCTGGGATCTGGAAACCGAGCATCCCTGGATAGATTGCCAGATTTATAAGTACGACAGAACCTCCATCGAGCCCGGCACGTACGACGTATACGTTGTCCTTGAAAGTGAAAACTCAGGCTCATTCTCTGAGGTTGGTTTCATTTATGACGACGGACTCTTTGACAAGGATTGGAAATCAAATCCCAATTGCGTTGTAGGTGTAGTAGGTGGTACTCAGCCTCAGCCCGAGCCTGTGGTGGAATATACTTACACGGGTAACGTGGTTTATATCTCGGACAACGGCAGTGATTTGAATAATGGTTTAACCCCTGATGCTGCTGTTAAGACCATGCTCAAAGCATCAATGGTTCTCGGTGAAAGCGGCGGTACAATTGTTATAGTCGATACGTACACGGCGGATACCGAAGCTATACCCGGCTGTACGCTTGCAGGCAAAAACTCACATTCAAAGCTTCAGAACAAAACAAACTGGAGAATTGATATGGCGGGCGACGTAACAATAAAGAATCTTATTGTTCACACTCAGGTGGCATGGTCAGACCTGCTTGCAAACGGACACAAGCTTGTTATTGATGAAAACGTAAGAACCACGGCGGCTTCAGGTATTGCTCAGAAATTCGGCATCAGAGGCGGTGGTGAAAGGATTAACTGCTACGGTTCAACTGAAGTGGTTATCAAGAGCGGTGACTGGCACGGCATTATGATGGGTGCAAGACATGCGGCTACAGAAGGCAACGTTCACCTTACAATTTACGATACGGCATCAATAGTTTCTCTCTGTCTCGGTAACGGTGGCGCACCCAGTGAGGAAAAGCCTGTTAACGGTTCAAGCACCGTTAAGCTTATGGGAAGCTTCGTTAACATTGCGAATAATATGGTTCATCCTGTTGACGTTATGGGCAACGTATACCTTGACCTTACAGAATACGGCGGTGCAAAAACCAAGCCTGCACAGTGGTCAGACGTTGACTGCATAGTTCTTACTGACCCTGCAAATATTCCTGAAGATGCGCTTGCATCAAGCGTGTTGGCAAATGGTGGCAATAATACAACCGGCGGTGACAATACAACCGATGATGACAATACAACTGGCGACACCACAGCTGACGGCGTTACACTCGTAGTTAGAGAAGGCAATTGCGAGATTATAGATAATCCCAACACAAACCACCTTGCATTTAATAAGCCTATTCAGTTTAACATAACACACGGCATAGGAACGCCCTCGCTT
>JAZOCR010000030.1:0-7515 GCA_045596605.1 Eubacteriales bacterium
TGTAGTTGATATTATGGCACACACAATGGAACGCTATTTTATGCCGTTGGAGGCAACGGACCTTACCGACAGAATTGCGGAAAGTGTTTTGAAAGCAACAATTGCCGCAGGGCTGACACTTATGGAAAATCCTGAGGACTATGATGCCCGTGCAAATATGATGTGGGCATCAAGCCTGTCCCACAACGGTCTTACCGGCTGTGGGCGAAAGGATGCACTCCCGGTGCATCAGCTTGAGCACGCCTTAAGCGGTGAGTATGACCAGATCGCTCACGGAGCAGGGCTTGCTATGCTTTTTCCTGCCTGGGCAAAATATATTTACAAGCATAACATTCCTCGCTTTGCGCAGTTTGCCCGCAGGGTGTGGGATTGCACACAAGCAGATGACGAAGCCGCAGCTGTTATGGGGATAGAAAAGATGGCAGAGTTTTTCAAATCAATTGGAATGCCTGCCTGCCTTGGTGATTTCGGGCTTGATGAAAGCTGTATAGAAAGACTTTCAGAGCTTTGCACCTTTGGCAAGCAAAGAACAATTACAAGCTATATCGAAATGGACTTTGATGTTGTAAAAGATATATTTAAATTGTGTTTATAATCTGAATTAAGCAAAAAAATACAGATGGTATATGGACAGTTTGCCATAACCATACTGTATTTTTCTTAGTTATTATTATTCTGCGCCTTTTTTTGTGTAATTTTATATTCCTGAGGAGTACATCCATAGATGTTTGAAAATTCCTTAAAGAATCTTGTTTTATTTGAGATTCCCACTTTTGCTTGTATTTCGTCAATAGAAAGCTCTGTTTGTGTCAGATACTTTGCCGCCTCGGTGATTCGTATTTCAGTAAGGTATTCCTTAAAGCCCTTACCTGAAATCTTCTTGAATTCTCTGCTTATATAAGACGGGTTAAAGTAACATCTGGTTGCTAAAGTGCTAAGGGTGATAGGCTCTGAATAGTTTTTATTGATATAGTCCAGAATGGAATCCATCATATCGAAAAACAGTGATTTCGGGTAGTTTTTATCAGGATTTTTTTCGTTCAGGACCTTGAACATTTTTGAAAGCACAACGCGGGTATAACTGTTTAGTATCATTGTATATACCGGCTCAGTTTTGCCCATTGTATCAAGCATAAAGTCTATAACGTTTTTAACCTCGTATGCTTCTTTTCCCTTAAACCATACTATCTGAGATTCGGTGGACAATTTATCGTTAGGATCGGACAGGAAGAAACGGAACAAGTTATAAAAGGTATCTCCGTCAACGGCATACTCACTTATAAACTCCGGTTTTATCAAAATATTAAGGAATTTTGAGTCACCCTCTGAAGTTATTGAATGTACCTGACCGGGAGTTATAAACAGAAGACTGTTTGGTTTTGCCTCATATACCTTGTCGTCAATGCGGTGCTGAATCGTTCCGGACATAGTATATACAAGCTCAACAAATTCATGGACATGTTCATTTTCATAATAATCATGCCAGCCAGCAACGCGCAGAACCACGCTCTCGTCGTGTTTAAACATTGCACTTTTTGAATAGGTAAACATAAAATCGTATCCTTCCAACAATAGTATAATCGTCCTTCCATTTTTAGTATACGATAAAATTGTAAAAAAAGCAATAACATAAAGCGTGGAAAATTTTTTTTGTAAAAAATTGATACTTTGAGGTAAGAAATTGACATTGAAAGAAAGTATTGAAATTTGTATAATATAAAGTATCCAAGGAGAAGAGTCACCTTAATTTTATGTGAAAAATTAACAAAAATTTCCGGGGATTTTTAAGAGTCCGAATATGTATAGTGAGTAGCTCATCTTGTATAGAGTACTATAAGAATGTAGAACTTTAAATTAAGGGCTGTATACAGAATGTGGCAGTCTTGTTGTGAGGTATTAAGCAGAGTTTTATATAAATACTGCTGTTTGCTTTGTGGAAAGCAAAAATAATATGTCCAACCAATATACATATTCCGTCAACCGAACACTAACGGAACAAAGGAATACATCTGGCAGTTTCTACAACAAAATTGAAAGGATAAGGTACAGAAAATGAAAACTAAGAAAGTATTACTTGCATTATTAGCTTTGGGAGCTGTATCCACCAGTGCCCTTGCAAAGCCGTCGGTAGACAGTATTACAGATAAGCAGGTTACAGTATCTTGTGATGCAGCGACAGATAAAAGCGTTGCTCTTACTGTGGTAAGAAAGAATTATTTGCCGTCACAACTGGAATGGGTTGTTGCCGTTAAGGAGGATATTGCAGAGGACGGCGAAGCTGTTTTTCAATTTAATATGCCGGACACCGTAAATGATACAGACATTGACGGTGAGTATGTGGTTTATACCAAGGTTGAGGGAATTTCAAAAGAATCAACCAGCTTCTTATATGTCGCACCGGGCACAAGAGCCGGTATTAAGGAAGCTTTGCAGGGTGTTACATCAAAGGATGAGCTGGCAGCAGTGTTTAACAATGCGGACAATGACCTTGCTCTTAAATATATGGGCTTTGATATGGATTCTTACAACGCATTGCCCGGCGAAGAATCAAGGGATGATTACAAGTCATCAACTATGCAGACAATGTTCGATGCAGTAGGAGATTTTGCAGATGCTGCTGACGACGTTATGACAGAGAACTTTGAAAAAGCATTGATTGTGAATTACATAAATGCATCCGAGGCAAGCGATGACTGTAAAAACACTATGGGAAACCTTGCTTTTGAGGATGTGGCTTACAAGGACATCCAGGATGAGGACCTGAAGGACTGGATCAGCGCATGTATGTTCAAACATAAGCCATATGACGGTTATGAAGATGTTTTGGCAGAGTATGAAACAAGCAATATACTATATAAAATCAATAATTCACGTTTCAGCGGAATAAAGGAACTTCTTGAAACCTACGCAGAGGATTTAGGAATCAGCGATCACGAAGTATACCTATCATATAAGAGAAAGGCGGACAAGGGAACAGTAAACGAAGCCATTGCATCACGCCTTAAGAAGAAACAGCCTCAGACAGCAGAGGATCTTATGGACGAAATTGACGCCGCATTAAAATCCTTGTCTGACAAAGGCTCTTCATCCGGCGGAAGCTCTTCAGGCGGATATTCAGGCGGAGTTGAAAGCAAGCCTGACATAGTTTTACCGGTTGACCGCAATCCGGTGGAAGAAAAATCGGCTTTTGAGGATGTGGCAAATGATTTCTGGGGTAAAGATGCTATCAACAAACTAGCAGAAAAGAATATTATCTCCGGAGACGGAACAGGAAAGTTCAGACCGAATGACACAGTAACCCGTGAAGAGTTCGTAAAAATGGTAGTATCCATTTTAGGAAACGTTGACAATACTGCAGAATGCGATTTTGAAGACGTAAATAAGGGTGACTGGTGCTATAAATATGTAGCAAGTGCAGTAAATAAGGGAATTATATACGGAAAAGACGAAAGCCACTTCGGTAGAGGAGAAGGTCTTTCAAGACAGGATATGGCAGTTATCTGTATGCGAGTTGTGGCAGACACACTTACACAAAAACGTGAAGATGCGGTGTTTGCAGACGAGGACAGCATATCAGATTACGCAAAAGAAGCAGTTCATAAGCTGTATTGCGCAGGAATTGTGAACGGTACAGACAACAATCAGTTCTCACCGTTCTCTTGTGCAACAAGAGCAGAGGCTGCACAAATCCTTTATATGACATTTTATAAATAGTAGGAATTAGTGAAAGGAAAAGATACAATGAAACGAAGAATAATATCGATAATTTCAGTATTGGCAATAATTTGTTCGTTATTCCAGGTACCGGTTCTTGCTGCAAAAACAACCGTTGACGAAAGTAAACTGGCAGTTCTTGAGGGACTGGACATATTAAGTGACGAATTACCTACAAGAGTCACATATAATCTGTTTGTAAATGCTCTTATGGGTTTTGTACTGGAAGCAGACGAACGTACAGCCCATACACCGGAAACCTTTGCTCAGTCAGCGGGTTTGCTTGAAGCAGGTCAGGAATATAACGGAAATGCCGTATTAACTCTTGATGATGCTATAAAGTACGGTGTAATCCTTTTAGGATACAACGAAAATATCCTGCCGGGGATTAACTACAAAAATATTGCAAGCACAAAGAACCTTTTAAAGGGCGTAAGTGCCAGCGATACCGTAAGGCCGGCGGATATGGTGGAATTTTTATACAATCTCCTTGAAGCAGAGCCTTTGGAGGTAAAGTCCCTTAGCGATAAAGGAACAATTTATAACACAAGCGGTAAGCAAACATTGCTTTCAATGTACCGTGACATTTATGTATGCAAGGGAATTGTAACAGCAAACGAATACACATCAATTTATTCAAGCAGAGGTGCCGGCGAAGATGCCATCTCTATTGGTGATTACACCTTTGACGTTGCCACCGAATATAACAGCGAGCTTTTAGGCTGTAATGTTACAGCATACGTAAAGGATGACGGAGAAAATGAACCGGTGGTTATCTACCTTTACGAGCGTGACGGCAAAAACACAAGGCTTACTATCCGGGACGAGGATATTCTTTCTGTAAACGACAGCTTTACACAGATTGAGTACGAGGATGAAAGAGACAGAATAGAAGACATTAAGCTTGCAGAGCATCCGAAGGTTATCATAAACGGCGTATTCTTCGGCGACTATTCAAAGCAGGATTTGATGCCGGAAAACGGATACATCGAGTTCATTGACAACAACGGGGATAGAAAGTACGACATCCTTAACGTAAAATCCTACAAGACCGTTATTGTTGACAGCATAAATGTTGACAAGAAGATAATTAAAAACGAATATGAATTTACAGAAGAATACAGACAGCCGTTAAACCTTGATAACGTGGTGTATTCTATAAAAAAAGCAGGCGAGGATATTAAGCTTAGCGACATAAAAGAGGGTGACGTTCTCAGCGTTGCCATGAGCAGAGGAACAGGTGAACGCATCTGCGAAATCCTTGTAAGCTCTGAGAGAAAAGATGTTACAGTAACCAAAATCAATACAACTGAAAGAAAGATATATGACGGCAGTGATGAATATATTCTTTCAAAGGATTACCTGAGATATTTAGAAAGCAAGGGTAAGGAAATCAATGTAGGTGACATCTATGAATTTATGTTAGATGCTTTTGGAAGAGTAGTATATTCCAAAATAATGTTTGAAGATACTTATGCCCTGTTCTTCCGTGCACGTCTTGATATGATAGACGATGCTGCGTATATGAGATATCTTGATATTGACGGTAAGTGGAAGGAAGCAAAGTTTGCCAAAAAGGTTACACTTGATTCAGTAACTCATAATTATGAAAGTATATATGACGTTTTAAATAACGTAGACCCACAGGTGGTAAGAGTTAAGTTCAATAACGACGGTTATGTTAAAGACATAAGAACTGCAACAGAAACATCGCTGGAACAGGCAAAACACACTGAGGGCGTATTTACAAAAACACCGGAAACTGCATATATATTCCGTCCTATTTCACAGACTTTCTCAAATATCCTGTATCTGGATAATTCAGCAAAGCTGTTTGTCATTCCAAGGAATGCAAGAGACAAGCTTAATGAAGAGATGTATTATGTAGCAGAGGCAGCAAGCTATTTTTCAGAAGCAGAATTTTCAGTAAGCGCTTACGATGTGGACAGATTCGGATATGCCGGTGTGCTTTCCGTAAAGGGAACTAACGAAGACAGACGTATGCCGGACAATCTGTTCGTTGTAACAGGTATAACACGAGTAGTTGACGCATACGGTGACATATGTGAACGCCTGGTAGGCTGCGGAAGCGGATATAAGGACATCAGCTTCCTGACAACCAATACCGAAGTTTTACGAGGTATTAAAAAGGGTGACGTTATAAACTTTATGCTTAATAATTCAGGCCGTATAAGTGCAGTAACAACACCTATTACAAGACTTCAGGATGGTTTTACACCGTCCAACGATGGTGGAACTGACTACTATCAGATTAGAAACATAAGCGCATATGTTGCGGAAATCGACTTTGAAAAGGGCAGAATCATACTGGATTACGGTACAGGTGAAGTCACATTCCCATTTAAGTCATCTATCAATTGTATGGAATACAACACCACAACACAAGAGTGTGATTTGATAAATTATGACAGCTTTACTAAGGGCGATAAGGTTTTAGTAACAACAAAGCATTATGCTATCAGAGATATGATACGCATTTGCGAATGATTTGGGGGTGACGTAATTGAATAAAACAAAAGTAATTGCTATGCTTCTTTCGGCAGCAATGAGCACATCGTTTGCCGGCGTATGCTATGCCGATGGGGATGAAAACTGGACAATATCCTATGTTGACGGTGACTCGGACAAGGCGGACAGAAGCACATACTATGCAAAGATTACAGATGAATCGGACATTGCACCGGGAGAAAACCTTATTTTGGTTGATTACGGCGGAACAAACGCACAAATGGGTAAGGAAAGCTATGTTGAGCTGACCGCCGCACTTACAGAAGACCTGGTTGCAGGAAATGAATACACATTAAGCTTTCTGGCAAAGGGATATTTCAATAACCCGGGAGCTACCGGCTTTGGAAGACGTCATCCCGATATGGCGGAGTTCAGAGTTGGTGATCAGCTTTCCTATATAATAACAGACCTAACCAAAACGGACCTTGGTGACAGCTGGTGCAGTTATTCAAAGACCTTTATCTATGAGGGAACAGAAAGCAACGTAAAAATCCGTGTATACGGAGCGCTTGGCGGAAACAACAAGACAGTATTTGACGATATATCCCTAAAGGATTCCTCGGCAAACGAGCTTGTAAAAAATCCGTACTTCGCATTGCAGGAAAGCTTGCCTGAAGAGTACTATGCTTCCGGATTTTATGCATATCCGGATGGCGGAACGGCGACTCTTGGCTGGGTAAACCCGAAAGCTCGCGGACTTACGAGCGTGGCTCTTTACGAGCGGGTTGGAACAGAAAGAATTCTTTTAAAGAATAATTTCACAACTCAAGCAGAAGCATCTGTTATTTATTCCTTTGGTAGCTTTGATGAAAGCACAACATTAAATCCAAGACTATTCGAAGTTGAATTTAACTTCAGAAACAAAGCACCTTACGTGTATTACCTTTCACTTGCGCCAACAGATGAGACGTCTGTAAAGGAAAGCCTTGGCTTTGACTGGCAGGTGGGTAAGAATACATCAGGGCTTATGACAGCGGCAAGATATTCATACCGCCGTGCTTATGATAACCCACACAGCGGTGACAGTTATCTTAATATGAACCTTTCGGACGGAACAGGGGCACTTGATATTTCCTGTGTACTGTCAATGCCGTTTAAGGCACCATTAGAGGTTGGCGAAAAATATAAGGTAAGCCTGTATTACAGAGCACAGGGAGCAGGATTTGCATCTCACATAACTCTTGGTGGCGAACCAATGTACTGGGCAGTAGGCGACAGCGACGGTTATCAGTAAATCTGGAACTCATATACAACTGTGGGAACTGCCAATAA
>JAZOCR010000031.1:0-4039 GCA_045596605.1 Eubacteriales bacterium
TTTTGTAGTTACGTTATCGCCTATAACGAGCCTGTATCCGTTAGCAAGAATAGCAGACCACATTTCCTTTGGCTGAATGTTAATATTATTGATGGTAACTTCGCCGCCTATATCAAGTCTCCAAGCCGTCATTACAAGAACCGAATTGGAGTTCGCACCAACAAGGTTACATGCGGGAACACGCTGCATGGTAGAGAGGGTATCAACAATTACAAGCGTGCAGTCCGTAGCATCACCGAAAACAAGGGATGCTTTAGTAAGCGTCTTAAATGCGGTCTCGGGAGTAAGACCGTCGTTCTTGTCGTCACCGTTATCGGAAATATAATATACGTTATCGCCCTCATAGGTGTACTCTACATAGGGCACTGTTTCTTCCCCGTCGGCAAGCACCGACACAGTAAAGCACGAAATACACGTACAAGCCATAATAATGCTGAGAATAACGCTTAGTAATTTTTTCATAACAAAATCACCTCTATAAAATATTTCCGCACAGACATATGCTATACCGATGACCAATTATAGCATATTATTCGCAACCTGTCAACGTTTTTTGTCAAATACGGCAATTTTTTATAATATTTTTATTTGTTGTTTGTGCAGCTTCCACAATTTCAAAAATGTAATAAATGTAAAATTTCTTTATAATTATCAAAAATTATTATTGGTGTATATGAGTTATATTACAGCGTAGATTAGCGAAAAAATATCACTTGACAAATTCCTACTAAAATGATATACTTTAATATCAAAAGGGAGTTTATTACCTTTTTGTATAAGAATAATTTTCATCCGGGAGCAAATTATATGAATAAATACTCTGAAGAACAAATTAAAAAAACAGGCGCAAGCCTTATTGAAAATCACAAAAAAAGCGAGCTTATAAATCCGGTGCTTGAAAAACAGCTTCCAAACCGTGATGCGATTATCGACATTATCAGAGAGCTTCGCAAGGTGTTTTTCCCCGGCTACTTTGATAACGAATATCTTACCGGCGAGCTTTCAGAATACTACGTCGGAGATAAGCTTACCAAAATATTTGCGTCGCTCAGCAGGCAGATTGAAATTGCATTCAGCTATCATAACGAGGAAAACCTCACACCTCAGGAAATAAAAGAAAAAAGCGAGAAAATCTGTACGGGACTTTTTACAAAGCTCCCCTATATCCAGTCAATGCTCTATAAAGACGTGGAAGCCTTTTACGACGGTGACCCCGCCGCAAAGAGCAAAGAAGAAATTATTTTCTCATATCCGGGGCTTGTGGCGATATATGTTTACAGAATTTCCCACGTTCTCTACTGCGCAAACGTTCCCTTCATACCAAGAATTATGAGTGAATACGCTCATTCAAGAACCGGAATTGACATAAACTCCGGTGCAGTTATAGGCGAATATTTCTTCATTGACCACGGAACGGGAATAGTTATCGGCGAAACCACGATAATTGGAAATAACGTAAAAATATATCAGGACGTAACTCTTGGCGGTCTTTCAACCAGAGGAGGACAGGCTCTTAAAGGTAAAAAAAGACACCCCACCATTGAAAACGGCGTTACCATTTATTCCGGTGCTACAATACTTGGCGGCGAAACGGTTATCGGGGAGGAAGCCGTAATCGGCGGTAACTCCTTTATAACACAGTCTGTTCCCCCGAGAACAAAGGTAAGCATCGAAAGTCCCAAGCTTATTTTCAAGGACAGCACAAAGAAAAACTAAAATATAAAGAAAAGACGGATTAAAGCTATGATGATTTCAACTAAAGGCAGGTACGCCCTTCGGGTAATGATAGACCTCGCCAAGCAGCAAGACTCGGAATATATCTCACTTAAAGGAATCTCCGAGCGTCAGCATATTTCAATGAAATACCTTGAAGCAATTGTTTCCGTTCTCAACAAGGCAGGATTCTTAAAATCCCTGCGTGGTAAGGACGGCGGATACAAGCTTTCAAGGAAGCCCTCGGAGTACACCATCGGCGAAGTATTAAAGCTCACAGAAGGCTCACTTGCCCCGGTTGCCTGCCTTGAGGGCTGTGACACTGTATGTCAGAGCTCTGACGGCTGTATTACGCTTCCTCTGTGGCAGAAGCTTGACGGTATAATAGACTCTTACCTTGAAAGCGTAACACTCGAGGACCTGCTTTGCGGAAGGGTTTAAATCCCCCCTGCCCTTTATACAATAATTATATTTTAAACTTTCAAGGAAAGAATAATTTGTAATATTTCCTATTGACAAAGTAGGATATATATGATATAATTCACACATAATATATAGGAATTAATATTTTTTATAAATTCAAAATGCAAAACTGAAAGGAAATGAAAAATGACGATATATGCGGACAACGCCGCAACAACGAAAATGAGCAAAAAAGCAATAGAGGCTATGCTCCCCTATTTCGATAAAATATACGGTAACCCCTCAAGCCTTCACACCATCGGTCAGGAGGCAAACGAGGCTCTCTCCGACGCAAGAGAAAGAATGGCAAAGCTTCTGGGATGTGAAGCAAAAGAGATTTACTTCACCTCCGGCGGAAGTGAAGCTGACAACCAGGCAATAGTTTCTGCGGCAATAAACGGTGCAAAGAAGAATAAAAAGCACATAGTATCCACAAAGTTTGAGCATCACGCTGTTCTTCACACTCTTAAGAAGCTTGAAAAGAACGGCTTTGAGGTAACTTACCTTGACGTTCACGAAAACGGCATGGTAACGGCAGAGGAAGTAAAGTCGGCAATAAGACCCGACACTGCCCTTGTTACAGTAATGTACGCAAACAATGAAATCGGCACAATTCAGCCGATATCTGAAATCGGTGCGGTATGCCGTGAAGCAGGGGTAGTATTCCACACCGACGCAGTTCAGGCGGTAGGACATATTCACATAAACGTTAAAGAGCAGAACATTGATATGCTTTCTCTTTCAGCACATAAATTTCATGGTCCTAAGGGCATCGGTGCGCTTTACGTAAGAAAAGGCATTATTCTTTCAAATCTTATTGAGGGCGGTGCACAGGAAAGAGGCAAGCGTGCAGGTACTGAAAATATTCCGGAAATTATGGGAATGGTTACAGCTCTTGAAGATGCAGTAAGCTCTATTGATAAAAACACGGCATATATATCAAAGCTCCGTGACAAGCTTATATCCGAGCTTTCAAAAATACCCCACTCCAAAATAAACGGAGATACAGAAAGCAGACTTGCAGGTAACGTAAATATTTGCTTTGAGGGCATTGAGGGCGAATCACTGCTTCTGCTTCTTGATGCACACGGAATTTGCGCTTCTTCGGGCTCCGCTTGTACTTCCGGTTCACTTGACCCGAGCCACGTTCTTCTCGCTCTTGGACTTCCCCACGAGGTTGCTCACGGTTCACTCAGACTTTCTCTCTGCGAGGAAAACACAGAGGAAGAAGTAAATAAAATAATAGAAACAGTGCCGCAGGTAGTAAGCTATCTTCGTAATATGAGTCCCGTATGGGAGGACCTTGAAAGCGGCAAAAAAGCACATATAATCTGATAAAAGGAAAGGATATATAAAAATGTTATACAGCGAAAAGGTAATGGATCACTTTAAAAATCCGAGAAACGTCGGAAAAATGGACGACGCTGACGGCGTTGGTGAGGTTGGCAACGCAAAGTGCGGAGATATAATGAAAATTTATCTCAAAATAGAGGACGGAGTTATCGTTGACGTAAAGTTCAACACCTTCGGCTGCGGTTCTGCTATTGCTACAAGCTCCATGGCTACGGAGATGATAATCGGCAAGCGCATTGAGGAGGCTCTTGAGCTTTCCAACAAGGCTGTTGTTGAGGCACTTGACGGACTTCCGCCTGCGAAGATTCACTGCTCGGTTCTTGCTGAGGAGGCTGTTAAGGCAGCTATTGCCGACTACTACCAGAAGAAGGGAATCGACAAAGAGATTCCCGGCGCGTGCCACTGCGACAAAGAAGAGTGCCACTGCGGAAACTGATATGATCATTTTAAGGAGTGCCTGCGGGCACTCCTTTTTATAACAGTAAATTCAAGTAATACTTGATACATATAC
>JAZOCR010000032.1:0-37617 GCA_045596605.1 Eubacteriales bacterium
CTGCAGGAATACCGATGATATCTTCGATTTCGGCCTTGCACTTATCGGGCATAGCGGAGGGAAGATCGGCTTTATTGATAACGGGAACGATCTCAAGATTTGCATCAACCGCAAGATAAGCGTTCGCGAGAGTCTGCGCTTCGATACCCTGTGTAGCATCAACAACAAGGAGCGCACCCTCGCACGCATTGAGCGAACGGGATACTTCATAGTTGAAGTCCACATGACCGGGGGTGTCGATCATATTGAGGGCATATTCTTCCCCATCGGGAGCGGTGTAGTCAATTCTGACAGCGCGCGCCTTGATTGTAATTCCTCTCTCTTTTTCAAGCTCCATATCGTCAAGAAGCTGTTCCTCCATTTCACGGCGTGAAACGGTATCAGTCTTCTCAAGAATTCTGTCCGCAAGGGTTGACTTTCCGTGGTCAATATGTGCTATTATTGAAAAATTTCTAATATTACTTATTTTTTCCTTTGCCATCTGTGACATTTCCTTTACATTTGTCTAAAATCTGTCTTAGTACTACATCAAATTAGTATTATATCAAAACCGGTGCCAATAATCAAGAGCTATGATAATATTTTTACATTTTGAGTAAATATCAGAAGAAAGTAAGCTGATTTGTTTCCTGCAGCCCTTCAAGAACTCCGTTCTCCTCAAGAAGCTTCATAACGCCACTTGAAAGTCCTGCACGAAGACGCAGGTCGTCACGGGAAATAAACTTTCCGTCCTTTACCGCTTCAATTATATTTTGTGCCGCAGCTTCACCAAGTCCGGCTATTGACGAGAACGGAAGTCTTATTGCGCCGTCCTCGGGCAAGAATGCCGAAGCATCCGACTTATAAAGGTCAACGCCGAGGAATTTTATCCCCCTTGCATATGCTTCGTTCATAAGCTGAAGTGTAGGATACATATCCTTTTCCTTAGGCGATGCTTCATTACCCTTTTCGTCAATTTCACGCATAACTCTTTCAACGTTTTTCTTGCCGCCCATACATATTCCCGCTTCAAAGCCACCGGGCGCAACCGTAAAGAATGCCGCATAGAATTCAAGGGGTCTGTATACCTTAAACCAGCCAAGACGAAGTGCGGACATAACGTATGCCGCAGCATGAGCCTTCGGGAACATATACTTGATTTTCTCACACGATCCTATATACCAATCCGGAACATCGTGTGCCCGCATCTCTTCTTTCCACTCTTCCCATTTATCGCACTCCCCTTTTGCAACCTTTCCTTTTCGTACTTGCTCCATAATTTTAAAGGAGAGGGATTTGTCAAGTCCGTGATATATAAGATAAACCATAATACTGTCACGGGTTCCAACGACCTCGGAAATGGTGCATACTCCGTCACGGATAAGCTCCTGAGCATTGCCAAGCCATACGTCTGTGCCGTGTGAGAGTCCGGAAATCTGAAGAAGGTCCGAGAAGTTTTTGGGCTTTGATTCAACAATCATTCCACGAACAAATTTTGTACCAAACTCAGGAAGTCCAAAGGTACCTACCTCGCTGCCTATATCCTGAGGAGATACTCCGAGAGATTTCGTGGAGATAAACAGCTCCATTACTTCCTTGTCAAAGAGCGGCAGGTCAATAGAGTTAATACCCGTATACTTTTCCATAACTCTGTACTTTGTGGGCACATCGTGTCCGAGAAGGTCAAGCTTCAGAATTGTATCGTGAAGATATGAAAAAGCAAAATGTGTGGTTATAGTATCGGCATTAGGGTCATCTGCAGGGTGCTGTACGGGAGTAAAATCGTAAACACTGTATTCACGTGGAATAACTATAATACCTCCCGGGTGCTGACCGGTGGTTCTCTTTACACCCTCACAGCCCTTTGAAAGCCTTGTTTCCTCGGCTTTATTAAGGGAAAGTCCTTTTTCCTCACAGTATTTTTTCACAAAGCCATAGGCGGTTTTTTCAGCAAGTGTTCCAAGCGTTCCGGCTCTGTATACCTGTCCCTCACCGAAAAGCACCTCGGTATGCTTATGGGTTATACCCTGCACGTCACCTGAGAAATTAAGGTCAATATCGGGAGATTTATCACCATTAAAGCCAAGGAAGGTTTCAAAAGGAATATCGTGTCCGTCGTGATACATAGGCTCACCGCACACAGGACAGTTTTTGTCAGGAAGGTCAAAGCCGGAGCCGACACTACCGTCTGCGATAAATTCCGAATGCTTGCACTTTCTGCAAAGATAATGCGGTGGAAGCGGATTAACCTCGGTAATGCCGCCCATTGTTGCTGCAAAGGAAGAACCAACCGATCCTCTTGAGCCTACCTGATAGCCCCTTTCCTCGGAAAAAGCGATAAGACGTCTTGCAATTACGTAAAGGGGTGCAAAGCCGTTTGATATAATAGACGTAAGCTCTCTGTCAAGTCTTGCCTGGACAATTTCGGGAAGCGGGTCGCCGTACATTTCACGTGCTTTTGTATAGCAATTGTTTTTAAGCTCTTCCTCTGCTCCGTCCATATGGGGAGGATAGTTGCCCTCGGGAATAGGTCTTATAACCTCAATCATATCCGCTATTTTTCTTGTATTTGTAACTACCACCTCATAGGCTCTGTCACCGAGATAGGAGAATTCCTCGAGCATTTCCTCGGTTGTACGCATATACAGCGGAATGTGCTTATCTGCATCCTTCATCTTTTTGGATGCAAGAAGTATCTGACGGTAAACCTCGTCCTCGGGATTTATAAAGTGTACGTCACCGGTTGCAACAACCGGCTTTTTCAGCTCATCACCGATAGCTATTATTTTTCTATTGATATCTTTAAGCTGCTCGACGTTCTTAACGTCGCCGTTTTCTATAAGGAACATATTATTGCCAAGAGGCTGAATTTCAAGATAGTCGTAGAAAGAAGCTATCTCAAGAAGCTCACTGTGCGGTCTTCCGGAAACAATCGCCGAATAAAGCTCTCCCGCCTCGCAGGCAGAGCCGATTATAAGTCCCTCACGGTACTGGGAAAGCAGCGTTTTGGGAATACGGGGATATCTGAAGAAATAGTCAAGGTAGGAATGGGAAACAAGTCTGTAAAGATTCTTAAGACCCACAAGATTTTTAACAAGTATTATCTGATGATAGGTACGAAGCTTCTTTGGGTCAGTACCCTTTGACATAACCTCTGAAAGCTCGGAAATTTTTGTAATTCCCTCGCCTACCAGCTTCTTTACCATTTTGTCAAATATCATCGCAAGCATTTTTGCATCGTCGGATGCCCTGTGATGATTAAAGTCGCCTAGACCGAAATACTTTGCAACAGAGTCAAGGGTATGCTTACCAAGGTCGCTGTTTACGTAACGAGAAACAGCCACAGTATCAAGATACGTTACCTTAAGGAGCTTTTGCAGTTTTTCAGATGCAGCCCTGATAAAGCTCACGTCAAAGGAAGCGTTGTGTGCTACAAGAACTGCGTCACCGCAGAACTCGATAAATTTATCGTAAACCTCGTGAATGGTCGGAGCATCCTTTACCATATCGTCGGAAATTCCCGTAAGCTCGGTTATCTTTTCAGGGATAGGCATTTCCGGATTTACAAAGGTACAAAACTCATCGTAAATCTCACCGTTTTTATACTTCACCGCACCTATTTCGGTAATGGCGCAGTTCTGCGGAGAAGTACCGGTGGTTTCAAGGTCGAAAATTACAAACTCATCCTCACCAAAAAGTGCGTCTTTATCACCGTATACAGCTCTTGCGTTATCGTCAACGAAGTAGGATTCAATACCGTATATTACCTTAACGTCACTGCCATGCTTTTCCCTTGCAAGCATCGACTGCGGAAACGCCTGAAGATTACCGTGGTCAGTAATTGCAACTGCACCCTGTCCCCACTTCTGCACCTGCTTTATAATGTCCTTCGGGTCAGCAGTTGCGTCCATTGCGGACATATTGGTATGAAGATGAAGCTCCACTCTCTTTTCGGGAGCATTGTCCTTTCGTCCTATTACACCGATTTTTGAAAAGGCAGTGGGCTTAAATACTGTGGGGAAGCTCTGGTCAAAGGTATCAACCGAGCAGTTTCCGCACATAGCGTATATGCCGCCCTCGCTAATTTTTGAATACTGCTCATCTTCGGAAACGTTGTATATGGTTTTACATACCATAGAGGCATCGTTATCAGTTATGTAGAAAATAAGAAGATATTTTTCACCGCTTTTAAGAAGCTTTTTTTCAAGGTAAAAAACTCTGCCGAGTATTGTTACCTTCTTGGATTCTGAAGTAAGATTTCTGATAGGTGTAATATCAAAATTCTTAATTATTCCGTAGCAAGGCACAGGATCGGAAATATCGAATTTCATTTTACCGGACTTTGCCCAGCCTTCCTCGTAGTTAACCTCACACGCCGGTTCTTCATCAGAAAGCGCATTTCGCTTCGGAACAAAATCCGGCGGCAGCTCTACCTTCTGACGGTACTTTCCGTACGTGCCTGCGCCGCCACTGTGCCCTGCGCCATATGTACCGCTCTCAACCGGCGGTGCATCCCTTTGCATCTCGTGAGGATTGAAATGCATTACGGGCACCGGATTCATACTTCTGAATTCATCATATTCAAGAGTGGTTTTGCCGGAGAACATAATCTTCTTTGAAAGCCCGAACCACTCGTATATTATCTCTGAGATATCCTTGTCACAGCCTGCGTAGGTAAGAATACCAAGTCCGCCATTTCTGAGCTTTATTACCACAGAGCTGTCGTCCTCAACAACGCTTGCAAGCTCGTCAAAGGACGCCGTATCAACAATGCTGACCTCGCCGTTATCCGCAGCCATGGAGGCAAAGTGCGCAGTTGCTCCGTTGAAAAATCCTCTGCCAAAGGCGCTTCTCGCCTTAAACTCGGAGAGTATATCTGCCATTTTATCAATACTGAAGGCTTCCTCCGGGTATCTGGGGTTTATTTTCACACCGCCTGCATCGTGGGCAGTCTTTATGCTGTCACACACTCCAAGCAGTGCAGAGTACGGAACGTAAGACGGAAAAGTTATAGTAAGGTCTATAAGCTTATTCTGCTTGTCAATGCGAAGCTTAAAATCCTTCATTCCCGAAAGAATTTGCGCCTCGTTTTCCGACGGGTTATATTTTGAAAATTTCTTTAAAAATTCACTGTACATATGTATTCACCTATCAGATGCTCCGACAGGTGAAAGCCTGTCAGTTCATCGCTTCAACTTCCTTTAATATTCTGTCTATAACCTCTTCTTCCGGAATAATTCCGCAAGGTACGCCTTTTTTAAAAAGCAGTGCTTCTCCCTTGCCTCCGGCAACTCCAATATCAGCTTCCCTTGCCTCACCCGGTCCGTTTACCGCACAGCCCATAACTGCAACAGTTACGTTTTTTGTAAGTCCGTCAAGGTGCTCGTGAAGCTTATTTGCAATTCCTATAACGTCATAATCGCATCTTGCGCAGGTTGGGCAGGAAATAATATTCACGCCTCCCCGAAGTCCTATTGATTTAAGAATATCCCTTGCCGCAAAAACCTCACGCACAGGGTCTTCCGTCAGAGAAACTCTTATGGTGTCACCTATTCCGTCAAGAAGAAGCGAACCTATCGCACAGCTTGATTTTATAAGTCCAAAGCGTTCTGTTCCTGCCTCTGTAAGACCAAGATGAACCGGATAATCGCACTCCATTGCAAAAAGTCTGTTTGCAATTATTGTGTCACGGACGTTTGAGGATTTTATGGAAACTATCGTATCGTAAAAATCAAACCTTTCAAGAAGCTGCAGATGGTACATTGCGCTCTCAACGAGAGCCTCCGGCACAGGCTTTGTGTATTTTGCAAGTATATGCTTTTCAAGTGAGCCTGCGTTTACTCCTATTCTTATCGGAATACCTCTTTTTTTGCAGGCATCTACAACCGCTTTTACGTTGTCATCACTTCCGATATTTCCCGGATTTATTCTCACCTTATCAATGCCGTACTCGGCACACTTTATAGCAAGCTTATAATTAAAGTGGATATCCGCAACGAGAGGTATGTTTGTATTCTCTTTAAGATACGGTATGCTTTCGGCAGAAGACTCATCGGGCACTGAAAAGCGCACTATTTCACAGCCTGCCCTCTCAAGCTCAAGTATCTGAGAAAGTACCTTTTCTCTGTCACTTGTTTTCGCATATGTCATTGACTGAATTGATACGGGACTTCCGCCGCCAACGGTAAGCTTTCCAACTTTAACGCTTCGGGTTTTTCTTATATTTTCCATATTTTCGTTCCTTTTTGTCATGTAATAAGTCTTACGATATCGTTGTAGGTTATAAACACCATAAAGAGCATAAGAATAACAAGTCCAGCAAAATGAACGTATCCCTCATACTCCGGCTTTATTGGCTTTCTTCGGATAAGCTCTATAAGCAGGAAGAAAATTCTTCCGCCGTCAAGTGCAGGGAACGGCAAAAGGTTTACAATACCGAGATTAAAGGTCAGCACCATAACCATATAGGCAACCGCACGGAAGCCGTATTTTGCAGTTTCACCAACCTGTTCAACAACTCCGACGGGCCCTGATACCGCCGCCATTCCGTATCTTCCGCTTATGGTATCAAAAAGTGATTCATATATCATTCTGATTGTTGACCCTGACTGCATAAAGGTCTGATAAACTATTCTTCCAAGAGTTTTATCCTGGAACTGAGGATATATAAACGTTGCATCTCCAAACACAAGACCTCTTTCGGTATAGGTCGGGAATACTACGTCGGATATTACAATTTTTTCTCCGTCACGAATAACCGTTACGTCTGTCGGCTCTGTGCCTACACGCATAATCTGAAAGGTCAGATCGTCGTAAATATATATTTTTTCCGAGCCTATTTTTGTAATCTTATCTCCCACCTTAAGACCGTAGCCGTAGGCTTCGTCGTAAGTGCGGTAATACTGCCCGTCCTCCGCCTGAAACACAAAGGAGTCAACGGTGGTATTTCTGAAGCTCTGTGAGCCGCATACCATAATTGCCATTATTATAAAGCCGAGAATTATATTCATAAGGGCGCCTGCCGCCATAACAATAAACCTTTGCCATATGGGCTTTTTGCAAAGGGCAACCGAAGCATCGTCACCGGCTTCAAGTCTGTCCTCACCCACCATACTTACGTATCCACCGATAGGAAGTATTCTGAGTGAATATTTTATACCGCTTTTTTTAGAGGTACGAGAAAAAATGGCAGGTCCCATACCGATGGCAAACTCATTTACGCCTACACCGAATGCACGTGCCGAAAGAAAATGACCAAGCTCATGAATAAAAATGAGAAGTCCGAAAATAAGTATAACAATTATAATCGTTCCGATGTTCAAAAGGATTCCCTCCAAAAACTAATACACTGCTTATTATATTCTGAAAAAGCGCAGATTATCCGTAAACGCCTACCCTGTCGTATACGAGATTTCTTGCCTCTCTATCCGCCTTAAGCACCTTTTCAAGATTGAGCTCACTGCCCATATCCGAAAAACTGTCAAGGGCATATTCCAGAAGCTCAAATATATCCGTAAACTTGATTTTTTCCTGCAGGAACAAGTCCACACACGCCTCGTTCGCACCATTGAAAACCGCAGGAAGAACGCCACCGTCACGAACCGCCCGTCTTGCAAGCATTACAGACGGAAAGGCTTCGTTATCCACCTCAAAGAAGGACAGCTTTCCTACCTTTGCAAGGTCGAGCTTAGGGGTAAGTCCCACCTTTTTCTCCGGGTACGTCAGTGCGTACTGAATACACAGCCGCATATCCGGCACTGCCATCTGCGCCAAAACCGAGCCGTCAACAAAGCTTGCCATAGAGTGAACTATACTCTCTCTATGAACAAGCACGTCAATCTTATCTTCAGTAAGTCCGAAAAGGCGTATTGCCTCAATAAGCTCAAGCCCCTTATTCACAAGGCTGGAAGAATCAATGGTAATCTTTTTTCCCATACTCCAGTTAGGGTGAGTAAGAGCATCACAGAGCTTTACGCTTTCAAGCTCTTTTCTGCTTTTGCCAAAAAGCGAGCCGCCGGAGGCAGTAATAATAAGCTTTGAAATTTCGTCCTTGTTTCTCCCGTCAATACACTGATGAATTGCACAGTGCTCACTGTCAACCGGAAGCATAGTTACACCGTATTCTGCAATAAGAGCATTTACAATATCCCCTGCCGCAACAAGAGTTTCCTTGTTTGCAATGGCGATATTTTTGCGCTCCTTTATTGCGGCAACCGTCGGAAGAAGTCCTGCAATTCCCGTAATTGCATTAAGCACTGTGTCGCAGTCAGCTCTTGTGCAAAGCTCCTCGGCACATCCTTTTCCGGAAATTATTTCAGTCTCCGTATCAGCCACTCGCACTCTTAAGTCCTTTGCTTTATCTTCGTCTGCCACAGCGCAAAACTTTGGTTTATATTTTCTTATCTGATTTTCAAGAATATCAATTCTTGTTCCAGCACAAATACCGGTTACTTCTATTCCAAGATGCTCTGCCGACTGTAGTGCCTGTGTTCCTATTGAGCCTGTTGAACCGAGCACACATAATTTTTCTGCCATTTTAATCCTCCGAGATTTTCAGACAACCATAAAAAACAAAACAAGGCATTGAACGACAGCAAAAACACTGCCGTTCAACGCCTTACATTTACTTATAGAGAATTTCAAACAAGCCAAGCGCCATACAAAGCAGAGGCGCAGTGGTAAGCGTACTGTCAAATCGGTCAAGCATACCGCCGTGTCCGGGGAAAATACGCCCGAAATCCTTAACTCCGTAAGAGCGTTTTATTGCCGACATAATAAGGTCTCCAAGCTGTCCTGCAAGTGCCGCAAGAAGCCCAAGCACGGCAATCAATATGTAATTTACTTCAAAGCTTGTAAGCTTATCTACACAAAGACCAAAAACAATGTAAATCAGCATTACTGCGATAGTACCGCCTAATGCCCCCTCGACTGTTTTTTTGGGACTTATCTTTGGTATAAGCGGAGTTTTTCCAAAGGCTCTGCCTGCAAGATATGCAAAGGTATCAGCTCCCCAGGCGCCAAGATAAACAAGCACCACCGCAAGAATATGTTCGCTGCGAAGAATAGCAGTACAGGTGTATCCCACAGAGCAGAAAGCAACTGTGGTAAAGGCAAAGCCTGCTTCGCCTGCGGAAATTTTACCGTTGGAAAGGACAAGGGTCAAAAGGCTGTAAAGCATTACAAACACAAAAACATATTGTCTGACCTGACTGTCTGCGCCTGAAAGAAGCGGCATCGCCAGAGCAAATGCAACAAGCGGTAATGATAAAATATATTTTTTCACAAGTCCCGCACACTGCAGTGCTTCAAAAGCTGAAATCGCCGAAATCAACGCAAAGCATATTCTGAATATTTGTGCGTTTGAAAAGAACAATATCGGAACAAAAATAATTATTCCAATAATTGAGGTCACAAGACGCTGCTTCATAATAAATCTCCAATTAGTTTTCTTAAAATCATTATTCCGAACGGATGAAAAAATCACCCGTCCGGATAAATATCAAATAGGTTCAAAGTCCCTTGTAAAATTCCAAGGTCTTATTACAAAAGTCACACAAGTCCGCCGAATCTGCGTTCTTTGCTGCCAAATGCGGCAACAATGCTTTCAACCTCCGACATTTCAAAATCCGGCCAAAGGGTTTTTGTAAAAAACAGCTCGGAATAGGCGCTCTGCCACATAAGGAAGTTTGAAATTCGCACGTCCCCTCCGGTTCTGACGATAAGGTCGGGGTCGGGACTTTCGCTTGTATATATATGCGACGAAATATCCTCTTCGGTTATTTTAGTCTTTCCCTGGGCAATAAGAGTGTTCACCGCATGGCATATTTCATCTCGTCCGCCGTAATTCAGCGCAATATAAAGAGTGTATTCCGAGTCCGGATTGAAGGCTTCAAGCCTTTGCATTTTCTCATAGGTTTCGCCCTCAAAAACCGACTCATCTCCAATAAACCTTATTTTGTAACGGTTATCCTCAGTGGCAAGCCTGTCACCGATATACTCCTGCATAAGATTCATTATCGCATCTACTTCCTCTTTGGGTCTTTTCCAGTTTTCAGTGGAAAAAGCATATACCGTTACGGTTTTTATTCCAAGGTTAAAACAGCCCTCGACAATTTTCTTAAAAACCTTTGCACCCTCGACGTGACCTGCACTTCTTGCAAGTCCACGTGCCTTTGCCCATCTTCCGTTTCCGTCCATTATAAAAGCTATGTGCAGAGGTATCTTTGTAATTTCAGGCTGTTTTTTTCTTTTTCCGAATAAAGCAGAAATACTCATAATCAGAGAGACATTATTTCCTTTTTCTTTGCGTCTGCAATTTCGTCGGCTTTCTTTGTGAACTTATCGGTAAGGTCCTGAATGTTCTTTTCCGAAGCCTTCTGCTCGTCCTCTGTCATTTCGCCGTTCTTCTTCATTTCCTTACACTTATCGTTTGCATCACGTCTGATGTTACGAAGAGCAACCTTAACCTCTTCCGCATACTTATCAACAGTCTTTGCAAGCTCTTTTCTTCTTTCCTCTGTAGGCTGCGGGAAAGCAAGTCTTATAACCTTACCGTCATTTGAGGGGTTAATTCCAAGTTCAGATGCAATAATTGCCTTTTCAATGTCCTTGAGAAGCTTTGATTCCCAGGGAGCAATAACAAGAGTTCTCGGATCGGGAAGAGTAATATTTGCAAGCTGATTTATTGCAGTGGGAGTTCCGTAATAGTCAACTGTAATTCTGTCAAGTACAGCCGCACTTGCCTGACCTGCTCTTATAACCTTAAGCTCGCCTTCATAGCTCGCAATAGATTTTACCATTTTTGCTTCGTAATCCTTGAGATCGATTTTCATAATAATATCCTCCGAAATTTAGTTTTATATTTAAAGGCTCTCTGCCTTTATAATTTACAAATTTTATTCTCAGTTAGAAATAACCGTGCCGAGCTTTTCTCCGGCGCACACTCTTACTATGCTGTCCTGCTCCTTAAGTCCGAAAACGATAAGTGCTATATCGTTCTCACGTCCGAATGCCGCAGCCGTAAGGTCTATTGCTTCAAGATTCTTTGCGATTATCTCACTGTAAGTAAGCTTATCAAGCTTCACGGCGTTCGGGTCTTTTTTAGGGTCTGCCGTATAGATGCCATCAATATTCTTTGCAAACAGCGACGCATCACATTCAAGCTCTGCAGCCCTTAGTACCGCCGCTGTATCCGTTGAAAAATAGGGGTTTCCGCTACCGCCGGAAATTATTACGACCTTACCCTCTTCAAAATAAGAAATAGCCTTTTCGTTTGTGTAATACTCTGCAATTTTATCCATAGGAAGAGCAGAAAGCACCTCACAGGGAACTCCTGCATTTTCAAGTCCGGTCTTTACCGCAAGAGAATTTATAGTAGTTGCAAGCATTCCCATACTGTCAGAACGGCTTCTGGTTACCTGAACTCCCTTCTTCCCTCTCCAGATATTTCCGCCGCCTATAACTATAGCAACCTGCGTGCCCTCTGACACACATTTCCCGATTTGCTTTGCAACAGCGTCAATAAAATCAAAGTCAAGTATTCCTTCGGCTCTGTTTTCCGGTGCAAGTGCCTCACCGGAAAGCTTCAGGAGAACTCTTTTATATTTTGCCATAACATCAAACCTCCGCTTTATTAAAAGTACGCAAATTAACATAATAATGTTATCACAAAAATAAGGGTATATCTATATTAAAATGTTAAAATATCTGTTTTTTGAAAAATATGCTGTTTTTTGTATTATAATGTCTGTCCCTCACGTTCAGAAATGAAGGCTGCGACCTCATCGTCGGTCGGAAGCGAGGTTGATGCCCCCGCCTTTGAAACCACAAGAGCACCGACTGCGTTGGCATATTTTGCTGCCTTGAAAATATTTTTGCCCTTTAAATATTCAAGCGTCAGTGCTGCTGTAAATGCATCGCCTGCACCGGTTGTATCAATTGCATTTACTTTATAGGCATCAACGAAATTTGCATAAATTCCGTCATAAACGAAGCAGCCCTTGGAACCAAGCTTTAAAACCACGTATTTTGTGTCAACAAGCTTTCTTATTGCTATACACGCCGCAATACAGGATTCAAAAGCAAGCGGTCTTATCCCTGTAAAAATCTCGGTTTCAACTTCGTTGGAGCTGAATATTTCAAGCCTTCCAAGACTGAGAAGGTCGGCATTGCCGTTTGCAGGTCCTGCGTCTAGCACAACAGGAATATCTTTGCGGTTGCAAAATTCCACTGCTTCAATTACCCTTTCAAAATCTATTTCAAGCTGCATAACCGTAGCATCAGGATACGTAATAAGCGACGCCTCCACGTCTTCCGACGAAAGCTGTAAGTTTGCTCCGGGATATACTATAATCCTGTTTTCACCGCCGTCCTCTACGATAATGGAAGCAAGTCCTGTCTGGTATTCAGGGCAAGTATGTACGTGGCGCACGTCAATGCCCTCGTTTTTATAAAACTCATAAAGTACCTTGCCGTAAGAATCCTTGCCCAGCCTTGCACAAAAAATGCTGTCTGCACCAAGCCTTGCTGATGCAACTGCAGTATTTGCGCCCTTTCCACCGGGAACAAGCATATAGTTCTGCATGGAAATAACAGTTTCTCCGGCATCGGGAAGCCTTTCAGTATTGGAAACGAAATCCATATTTGCACTGCCTATAACAAGTATTCTTTTTTTCATATCGTTAAAGCCCCTCTCAGTGAATTTTTAAGTATTTCGCCCTGTCCTGTCCTGAATTGTATTTTGCTTTAAGTCTGTACAAACACCTACTTATTCTATATTATACCTTATTATTACAGATTTTGCAAGTATATACAATAAATTTTAAAAACTTTTGGTATATTAGCTTTTGAAACGCAAAAACGGGCAGAACTTTTTTCATTCCACCCGTTTGTTTTTTATCTTTTAATTGTCAAAAAGTCCGGAAAGTCTTTCCTTGTTATTTTCAAGCTCTTTAATTCCCGTTTCCTTGTCAACCTCAACGCTCATGATTCGTGAGCATCTGTTATACGTTATTTTTACAATGTCGCCTTCCTTGAAATTTCCGTATTTTCCGTTGTTTTCAAGGTTTAAGGTTTCCAATGTATCACGGTCTTCAAGAACGCATATGCCCTCTTCTACCCGGTCAACAGTAAAAATTTTTGTTTTCAAAACTAACACCTCACAAGATTAGTAAGATATATGTATTTCCGATACACCGTCAACGCCGCTGACGTAATGCTCTGCCGCACCAAGCGCCTCGAGAAGCCTTTTGTTTTCAAGGAAAATGTCCCCCTCCGGCGTTCCTTCTTTTGTAAAACGTTCCGGGATGCTCCAAAGGCATATATCCGGAGTTGCAAGAGCATACACCTCGGAAAGCACGCCGTTAAGTCCGTGATTTGACATCTGAATGATATCGCAGTTAAGCTCACTTCTATAACGCTCAAGCATATTTATACTTGCATCTCGCATAATGTCTCCAAGAAAAAGAACCGACGTACAATACATATTGAACTTATATACTACACTAAGATTATTTACGTAATCCTCGGTATAGCCTGCATCACCTGCAGAAAATACACGTATCATAGTTCTTCCGAGCTTTAATCTGTCACCGGGATTTACCGATACAACTGAAATACCGCTCTCCTTAAAGAGCTTATTGCAGAATCGCACGAACTCCACGCTTTCAGGCTCGTATTTCTCCACTCTTTCGACGTTTATATGCGAATGGAATATTTTTGAAATTTTAATGTCCTCCGGCATATCGGAAAGCAGCTCACAAAGAGCTCCTGCGTGTCCCGGGTGATGATGACTTATAAACCATGCGTCAATTTCCCCTGCGCACTTTTCGCGAATATGCCCAAGAAGCATATCCTTATCCTGTGCCGTGCCTCCGTCAACTACAAAATTTCTTCCGTCTGCCGCAGAAATAATATAAGCCATTCCCGTACATTCGGAGCTTTGCGGAAGCTGCCACAATATGTAATCTTTGTCGGGTACGAATTTATACTTTGGTGACATTTCCTCGCTCCTTTCGTAAAATTTACAGTGAAAAACCAACCGCTGTGTAAACTTCTACACAACGATTCGGGAATTGCTTATTTCGGTTTTTAAAGTATAACATCAACTTTTGTACAAATCAATAACAATTCATTTACATTATTAACCATAGGTTAAATGATTGTAACAACAAGCTTTTTTTGTCGAAAAAACTGTCTGTGAATTTCAAGTAAAAATTTCAAGGCTCATCACACACGTAACGAGCCCTGAAAATCAGCTATTAATTTTACAAATATCCAAAATTTTAAGTGTTTTTTCTTTAACCGAAAATTTCACGTTATAGCCGTAAAACTCAAAGGAAAACACTCTGTCGCCGTCGTCAATATACGCAGGTCTCGGGTCCTGTGAAAGTATTCCGATAAGCTCACTTATATGTTCTTTAGGGAACACAGCACAAAGCTTCTCAGGTATTGTAACTTCAAGCTTTTCAGCATTTTCTCCCGGTGAAAATCCACAATCCGCAAAAGGTACTGCATCTGCAAAAGGAAGATAAGGCTTAATATCAATTATAGGCGTTCCACAGACCATATCTGCGCCTTTTACGTAAAGAACGGTACCTCTCGGAGTGCCGGTCTCAATTCTTTCAAGCCTTAGCACCGAAAGTCCGAGGTTGTTCGGTCTGAAGGGTGAACGGGTGGCAAAAACTCCCATACGGGTGTTTCCACCGAGCTTTGGAGGTCTTACGGTTGCATTTATTTTTTCGCCTAAGTTTTCAGAAAAAAGCCATATTGCCCATATATGCGAAAAGCCCTCAAGCCCTCTTACAAAATCCGGCAAACAGTAGCTTTTTTCAAGAACAATTTCCCCGCAAAGCTCTGACACAAGACCGCTCTGGCGAGGAATTCCGAACTTTGAGGAAAAGCCGGTATAAATATGCCCTATCGGTGATATTTCGTATTTGTCTTTTTTATCCATAGACCTATCTACCGCTGTTATTTTTCAGAAATTCTTCAAAAGGATAACAGTCAAATTCCTTTCCGAGAATATGGAGCAGTCTTGACACAGGAAGTCCGACGACATTGTAATAATCTCCGTCTATTCCCGTAACAAAAGCTCCGCCAAGGGACTGTATTCCGTATCCCCCTGCCTTGTCGTATGGCTCACGTGTAGAGATATAACCTTCAATTTCAGCTTCCGAAAGCTCTTTAAAGGTAACCCTTGTAGCAACGCTGTCCGAAATTTCCTTTTCACCGCAAATAATACTTATTCCCGACACAACGCTATGAATGTTTCCGGAGAGAAGCTTCATCATTTCCCTTGCTTCATTTTTATTCTCAGGCTTTCCGAGAATTTTACCGTCACAAAACACAAGTGTATCTGCTCCGATGATTATTTCACCGCCACTGAAATTCTTTGCAACTGCCCTTGCCTTTTCCGAAGAAAGGTATTCCACAATTTCTCCCGGCTCGCACAGATTTTCCGGCAAGACTTCGTCAATACAGGCAGGAACTACATTGGCAAATATTCCGTATTTTTCGCAAAGCTCTGTTCTTCTCGGAGATTTTGAAGCGAGGATTATCTTTTTCGCTTTTTTCATACTATCTTACCTTTTTTGCTATAAGCATCGCAATAATTATGAAAATTATGCAGGAAACCGTAAGATTGATGCTAAAGCCAAATGTCAGCGACAACACACCCAAATCAAGCTGAAAGGGAGTTGTAAGGCCGAAAGTTATTCCGTATGAAAGCCAGGAAAGAAATTCAACTGATTTCGTAATACTTCCTACAAGCGTTCCGACAACTATTCCGGAAAGAAGCATAAGAGTATAAAAAAGAGATTTTGAGCGCATTTTTATTTCCTTTCTGTATGTAAATTATGTTTTTAAAAGCTTTTCCCGCATTTTGTAATCAGGCATATATCGGGATATAAGATTATAAAAATCCTTGCTGTGATTATGATGCTTTATATGTGCAACCTCGTGAAGCACTACGTAATCTATTGCGTCTTCGGGATACCGCAGAAGATAGCAGGAAAAGCACAGTGAATTTTTGGCACTGCAGCTGCCAAAGCGTTTTTTTGCTTTGGTGATTTTCACGCCGGTAGGATAAAGTCCCGTAAGCTGTGAATAATATTTTACCTTTTCTGCTATAACCCTTTCTGACTTATCACAAAGCTCTCTTATTTCCTGTTGTGAAAGCTCAGGATATTTTTCTTTTTTTACACTCCGTCTTTCTATGGCTTTCAAAATCCATTTTTCGTGACGGCACAAAAGCTTTTCGATTTCTTTTTCGCTATAGCGAAGCGGTGTGCGCACTATAACGCAAAGGTCGTCTGATACTTCAAGAGACACGCTTTTTCTTTTTGAACGTATTATTTTAGTTTCGTATTCCTTCAAAAGCTTACCTCCGTGTACCTTAAAATCATCTGATTTATTGTACATTATTTTATAAAAATTGTCAAGGCAGGATTTTTCGGATATGTGAAAAATATTTTCAATATGTTATCAATTTTTGTCATTGTTTGTGATAAAATAAGCACAAGGAATTTTCAGGAAAGGAAGTTATATTTTGAAAACTCTCGTTATACTTAATCCAAATGCCGGAAGCGGTGACCTTGGAAAAAATGCCCATTCAATAATAAAACGCTTCACTGAGCTTGGTGTAAAAACCGAGGTAATGCTTACAAGCGGACGTGGTGATGCTACTGAATACGCTGAAAAATACGGCAGCGGCAGAGAGCTTGTGGTATGTGCCGGTGGCGACGGAACACTTAACGAAACAGTGAACGGTATAATGAAGCTTCCGAAAGATGCACGCCCCAATATCGGATACATTCCTTTTGGCACTACAAACGATTTTGCAAAAAGCCTTAAAATTCCTCAAAATTATAATGACGCTATAGAGAATATCATACACGGCTCCCCTACTCCTTACGACGTAGGAAGCTTTAACGGAAAATATTTTGTCTACGTTGCAACCTTCGGTGCTTTTTCAAAAAGCTCCTATGCCACAAGCCAGGACTTAAAGCGCATATTCGGTCACGTCGCATATCTTTTTGAGGGCGTAAAAGAAATTCCCACCATAAAGCCCCACCATATGAGATTTGAATTTGACAACGGAGAAACCCTTGAGGGCGATTACGCCTTCGGAGCAATAAGCAACACCCGTAGCTACGGCGGTGTAATAAAGCTCGGAAAGCTCGGTGTCGACGTATCCGACGGACTTTTTGAAATGACTCTTATAAAGCTTCCGAAAACCCTTTATCAGACGGGTATGGTTGCCTATTCTCTGAGTAACGAGGATTATAATTCAAGCCTTATCACCTTTGAAAGATTTTCCTCCTGCAAGGTTATTACAAAATCCGATTCCCTTAACTGGTCAGTTGACGGTGAGCGTGGCGAAAGCGCAGAGGTCATAGAAATTTCAAACATAAAGCAAGCTATAAACATCGTAACACAGTGATACTTAAAATTTAATTTACGAAAAGTTTTCGCAATTTGCTATTGCTTTTTGGAAAAATGTGTAGTATAATATCCAAGGCTATGACGAAAGAATAAGCAAATTTTTCTTTTCAGAGAGTCGGCGTATGGTGTGAGCCGATAAGAAGCTTTGTCTTTTCCGCTTTCCGAGCGTGCGGAGAAATCCGCAAGGGTGCGCCCTTTACAGTGCAGTTAAGTGACCGCATTTTTATGCGGTAATTTGGGGGGCAACACGGAGTCTTTCGTCCCATATCGGTGGCGAAGGACTTTTTTATTTTATGAACTCCACCTATTTCTTATTTTCAAAAAAGTCACCATACACAAAATGCAACACTCATATAAGGAAACATAAATTTATGAATGTTATAAACAAATTGTTTTTTACCGCCTTTGCTATGTTGTTGATATTGACAAGTTGTAATGTATCAGAACATTATACCGCCGAATGGGGAAGCTTTTCTCCCGATAAAACAAGCAGTTATGATAATAAGCTTTATGCAATTCAAACCGTAGAAAAAATTGAAGACGTAAACTTCGTTACTGTCAATGTTTATTTGACGGAAACGGAAGAATTGATTTATTCATTCACCCCCGCAAGAGCGCTTGACTTTTGGGGAATCTGCTGGGAGAATGACACTTACAATATTTGGATTCAATCCGGTGACATAGGCGTTTTTTGTTATAAATACGAAAACGATGAGTGGAAAGTTGACAAATCAGCAACAAGACCAAGCTATATAAAATCAAAATACGATAAATACCAAGACGAAATCATAGGTAATACAAATAATTAACATAAATTTTGTAAAAAGTATATTATGAAAGGACGGTCAAAAAATGATCGACATTAGATTTCTAAGGGAAAATCCCGACGTTGTAAAGCAGAACATCAAAAACAAATTCCAGGATTCAAAGCTCCCCCTCGTTGACGAAGTTATAGAGCTTGATGCAAAGTCAAGAGCAGTAAAGCTTGAGGCGGACACTCTCAGAGCCGAGAGAAACAAGTGCTCAAAGCAGATAGGCGCTCTTATGGGTCAGGGCAAAAAAGAAGAAGCCGAGGAAATGAAGAAAATTGTAAGTACTCAGGCTGCAAGACTTGCAGAGTGTGAGGCTCTTGAAGCAGAATACACCGAAAAAGTAAACAAGATAATGATGATAATCCCCCAGATTATCGACCCGTCAGTTCCGATAGGAAAGGACGACAGCGAAAACGTTGAGGTTGAAAAGTTCGGCGAGCCGGTAGTTCCGGATTTTGAAATCCCCTACCACACCGACATTATGGAACGCTTTGACGGTATTGACCTTGACAGCGCAAGACGTGTTGCAGGCAACGGCTTCTACTACCTTATGGGTGATATTGCAAGACTTCATTCTGCCGTTATTTACTATGCCCGTGACTTTATGATTGAGAGAGGCTTTACCTACTGTGTACCTCCCTTTATGATTCGTTCCGACGTTGTAACCGGCGTTATGAGCTTTGCGGAAATGGAAGCTATGATGTACAAAATCGAGGGCGAGGACCTTTACCTTATCGGTACCTCCGAGCACTCAATGATCGGTAAGTTTATAGACCAGATTATTCCCGAAGCTTCCCTTCCCCAGACTCTTACAAGCTATAGCCCCTGCTTCAGGAAGGAAAAGGGTGCACACGGCATTGAAGAGCGAGGCGTTTACAGAATACATCAGTTTGAAAAGCAGGAAATGATTGTCGTATGTAAGCCGGAAGAAAGCCCTATGTGGTTTAATAAGCTCTGGCAGAACACAGTTGACCTTGTCCGTTCTATGGATATTCCGGTAAGAACACTTGAATGCTGCTCCGGCGACCTTGCAGATCTTAAGGTTAAATCTGTTGACGTTGAAGCGTGGTCCCCCAGACAGAAGAAGTATTTCGAGGTAGGAAGCTGTTCAAACCTTGGTGATGCTCAGGCAAGAAGACTTAAAATCCGTGTAAACGGTGAAAGCGGCAAGTATCTTGCTCACACCCTTAACAACACTGTTGTTGCACCGCCGAGAATGCTTATCGCATTCCTCGAAAACAACCTCTGTGCCGACGGAAGCGTTAATATCCCCGTAGCACTCAGACCTTATATGGGTGGCAAGGACAAGATTGTTGCCAAGAAGTAAAATTTTTGAGCTGTGACGAAGACCGTCGCAGCTCTTTTTTGTTGTTTTTTTATAAAAATGAAAAAAATATGATATTTTTTCAAAAAATGGAATAAATGGTAGAATGCAGGCATATATTTATTATAGACCTGGTACAGGTCTGTAAAAAAATATAAAGGAGAAAGACTATGAAAACAAAAAGAGTCTTAACGTTAGTGCTTTCTGTGCTTATGCTTGCAACGTGTATAAGCTTCACAGTAAGTGCTGACACACTGACGGTTTACGTCAGTGACACAGCGGCAGCGGGCGGCAACGGTACAAGCCCCGACACAGCATACGATACCTTTGCTGAAGCCTGGACAGCCGTAGCGGCAACCGGCGGTAACATTGTACTTACCGGAAACACAGCATTTGCTGCTCCCCCTGCAGCAGTAACAGGAGACGTACTCATTACCTCAACTGCGGGACAGAAGTACGACCTCTATGTTCCCTGCGCTGAAGGCGCAACCGTCAGCTCTGTTGCATTCACCTACAGTGTTGCCGGAACACTTACCTTTGAAAACGTAAAAATGTACGGTTATACTAACGGCACACGTATCTATCTGAATGCCGGCGGTCAGACCGACGTTGTTATCGGCGAGGGAGTAGAATTCCTTGAAGCACTTACAGACGGAAAATGGTCGGTAAGAATCGCTATGGGCGGCACCAACCACTTCGGTGCTCACAAAACAACTGTAAGCGGCGGCGAACACGGAAATATCTGGCTTACTGTAGGTAACTACGGTACATACGGCAGCTACTACGGACCTATGTATCTCCGCTACCTTGGCGGCTACAACAACATTCACGTTGGTTTCCCCACGGCACAGTCAAACAGCTCTTATAACAGAGTTCCCGCAATTTCTCTTCTTTTTGACGCACAGCCCCAGAGCGTTGACTTCACAAACGTTAACAGATGCTCAAGCTCAACATTCCAGCTGATCGCAAATAACGGAACTGACGTTACAAAGAATTTCACTCCTTCAAAGTATTACGAAGAGTTCACAAGTATGATTCACATAAGCTCTGCTGATGGTGGCAGAGTGGATTTCATCGAAGATGAAAGCACCGGAATGCCTGTACACGGAACGTACAGAGTAACAACAGACAGAGATTACGTTGTAATCACAAACCTTGCAAATAATACAACTCAAAAGCTGGAAGTTACCGACGGAGAACTTGAGATCACTCTCACCGGTGGAACTGCTCCTAACTACAGAAATTCCAACATCGGTAAATACTCCATTACTTACGAATATGAACCCATCAGCCTTTCCTTCTATGCAGAGGAAGGAGATGAAACCGCTTTTGCAACGGTAAACGTTACCGACAGAAAGGTTGCTTTCCCCGAAACAGCACCTACAAAGACAGGATATATTTTCAGCGGCTGGAAGCTTGCTGACGGAACTTCCGTTACTGCAGGCTCTGCAGTAAATGAGGCTACAAGCTACTACGCAATTTGGACACCTGCACAGTACACAGTAACCTTTGTTATCGGCGAAAACGGTACAACTGACGATGCGACAACGGTAACAGTAGGATACGGCGAAACAGTAACAGCGCCCGAGGTAATAGCAGACGAAGACTGGATATTCATGGGCTGGACACCTGAATTTACAGCAACAGTAACAGGCAACGTAACATATACGGCAGTATATGAACAATTCGCAGCCAACTCTCCCGCAAATTATCCAATGGATTTCTCTACCACCGAGGCGGTACTTGAGCTCTCCGAGGAAAACACCGCTGCAGGCGTTGAGGCTGCAATTGAGGAATACGCAGAAACAAGAAGACAGCAAATAAGGTCAACTGCAACCAGTGTACAGATAACCGGCACGAGCTACTATGTAAGCAACGACGGAAATGACTCAAACGACGGTCTTACACCTGAAACTGCGTGGAAGACCACAAGCAAAGTTTCATCTGCCAATCTTAAAGCAGGCGACGGCGTTTTCTTCAGACGTGGCGACACCTTCAGAGGACAGATCCTCGCTACTGACGGAGTTACCTATTCCGCATACGGTGAAGGTGCGAAGCCTAATATTTACGGCTCACGCAGAAACTATTCCCAAGACGGTGATTTCTGGATTAAAACAGAATATAAAAACGTATACGTTTCAAGGGAAGCCTTTCATAAAGACGTTGGACTTATAGTATTCAACGAAGGTGAAGCTGTGACAATACACAGAAATCCCGGCATTAATCTCTACTTTTTAAATGAAAGCTATCTGGCAAACGACCTGGAAATGTACCACAAGATAGATGGCACTAAAGACAATGGTACTGCGACCGGTACATCTTCCTCTTACGATCACAAAATATATCTTTACTCTGTTTCAAACCCCAATACAAGATTTACTTCAACGGAAATCTGCTTTGATGAGTCTATAATAACATCGGAGATACCCGGTGGAGGAAACAATGTAACCGTAGACAATCTTTGCATTAAATATACAGGCCTTTCCGGCGTATCATTCACTTATGGCGTAACGGGTGTTACCGTTCAGAACTGTGAGGTCGGTTGGTGCGGCGGTAGTATCCAGAATACAACAAGCAGAGTGGTAAGACTTGGAAACGGTGTTGATTCATACGGCTCTATTAGTAATTTTACCGTAGAGAACTGCTATATTTATCAGATTTACGACTCAGGTATAACCCATCAGTACTTTGGCCCGGAGACTGCTGCTGACTCAACCAAAGCACGAATGAAAAATATAAAGTATATTGATAACCTTATAGAATACTGCACCTGGAATATTGAGGTTATAAATACCGCTTCCCCCCGGACCGGCTGGATGAACGACATTGAAATTTCCGGAAATCTTCTGCTTCACCCGGGTGAGGGTTGGGGCAAGCAGCGTTCCTGGAAAAACCCTGTATCCCTTATGCACAGAGCCGGCGGTATAAACTATTCAAATAATTACTATATTTTTGATAATGTTATACATTCAAGGGCAAACGTAAATGGAACACGCGAAGGAGAATATGGATCTCTTATTGAATGCGGTGCTGAAAAATTCGAATATATGCCGAGAATGACCGGCAACCTGTTTATCGCACTCCAAAACGGTAACTTCGCAAATTACGGTATTCTTGGAAATGAGAAATTGATTTACACTCCCGAACAGGTAAATAATACTGTCGGTTTTGAAAATAATACGTTCTACTATGCGACCAAAGACGCAGTTAAGAACTACACAATCACTTGGGTAATCGACGGCAAGGTAGAAACTGAAAGATACGCATACGGTGCAACACCTACACACGCATCTCCCACAAAGGCAGGCAATGCACAGTATACATACACATTCACGGGCTGGACACCTGAAATCAAGGCAGTGACAGGTAACGCAACATATACAGCACAGTTCAATGCATCTCCTAACAGATACACAGTTACTTGGATAATCGACGGTAAAGTGGAAACGGAAACATATGCATACGGTGCAACACCTACACACGCATCTCCCACAAAGGCAGGCAATGCACAGTATACATACACATTCACAGGCTGGACACCCGAAATTGCACCAGTAACAGGCAATGCAACATACACAGCACAGTTCATGCCGATAGCAAACACATTTACTGTAACATTTACAATAAATGGTGAAATCTACACAACAAGCACAGTTAACTATGGTGGAACTGTTGCATCTCCCAACTACGAAATACCTGAAGGGTACAATTTCGTAACCTGGCAAATTCCTTCAGCTATCACTTCCAACATTACACTTAATGCAACACTTACTCAGCCAGGCAATACAGTAGTCCCCGATAACAGCAAACCCGGTGACAACAAACCCGACGATAGTAAACCTGATGACAGTAAACCCGACGATAGCAAATCCAATGACAGTAAGCCTGATGACAGTAAACCCGACGACACCGAACCCTATAAAGTAGTTATGGAAACCGTAACTGCATACAAGAATCAGCACAACATCAGCTATAGTGGTAAGGTTATTGCAGAAAAGAACGATAGCTACACACTTGCAAACGGTACTGAGATTCCCTTCAGCATCAACTACGAGGGTACCAACTATCTACCTGCAAGAAAGCTTGCTGAAATTCTCGGAATTACAATCGGCTACGATGAAGATACAAGAACTGTTCTGGTTGATACAAAGACAGTAACTGAAACAAACCCCCTTGACGGTATAGTAAAGGACAGCAAGAACTCCGGCGCTACTAAAATAAGCGTTGCAAAGAACTCTGTTATTATAAATGTTGATGGTAAGAATGTAGTTTCACAGAACGAAACCTTTACTACACAGAGCGGCACCGAAGTACCCTGCAGCCTTATCTACGAGGGAACAACGTATCTCCCCGTAAGAAAGCTCGCTGAGCTTCTCGGCATTTTTATTGATTACGATGCAGCTACAGAAACTGTTCTTATAAAAAAGTAAGCGGCAATATTTATCCCGAACGCAAAAGCGTTCGGGATTTCTTTTTTTAAAAAACTATGGGCTGTATCTGTTTACCCTCTCTTGCAAGACAAACAGTTTCATAAGCTCTTGAAAAATCACAAACAAGGGAACGGGGTTTTGTTTCCGGTGAGTCCTGGGAAAAAGGAACAAAGTATACGTTTCTTCTCTGAAGAAGTATTCCGATATTCGGAGCGCAGAGTGAAAGAGCATCGTTTGAAGCATATGCGATAACCAATGGTCTTTCGTTACGAAGATGGGCTTTTGCGGCCATAGTTACTGCAGTGTCGCATATTCCGTGTGCCATTTTTGCCGCAGTATTACCGGTGCATGGACAAATCAACAGAGTGTCAAGTTTGACTGTCGGTCCTAAGGGCTCTGCACCCGTAATAGTATGGATTATTTCCTTTCCTGTTATTTTTTCAACCTCATTTATAAAATCCGTAGCTTTTCCGAATTTTGTATCCGTATTATATACGTTTTCCGACATTATCGGAAGAATATCTTCTCCCCTGGCTGCAAAGCTCGAAAGTGTGTTTACGGCGTTTCTCATGTTGCAAAAAGAGCCGCAAAATGCAAATCCAATCATATTATACCAAGCCTCCCAAGTTCCTTTGATACTTCATCAGCGATATAGCCTCCGGCACTTTTTGCGCAGTATTTTGAAGGCAAGCCGGAGCCGTCGATTATTTCTATATTATTTTTCGATGCGAGATTTTTGTCGGCGCCATATGGAGCGCTTGCAAGCTCTATATATATTTGCGAGCTTTGCATCTTTCTCAGTATATTTTCATCGAAAATTTGTGCCGGCACTGTATTGAATATAAAATCATAGGTGCGGATACTTCCTGAAAGCTCTGAAAACTCAGTCACATGGCATCCGTCAAGCTGTGCCTTTGTTCTTGCTTCTTCCCGCCTTGCACAAACAGTAACTTTTGCACCAAAGCAGCGTAGAAGCCTTGCCGTGTATTGTCCTATTCTGCCGTAGCCTGTGACAAGGCACATAGAGTCCTGAAGTGTAATATTGCTGTTTTTCATAGCGAGAAATACTGCCCCCTCGGCAGTTGCAAAAGCATTTTTTAACGTAAAAGCTTCGCTTTCAAGGTAGTCGTAAATACCGTGTCCGTATTTTTCCGAAAGCTCACGCACAGAGCTGCTGACATAGCCTGCGAAAATCGGCACCTCTGCGGGAACCCTTTCAAATACGTCACATAGCTTTATCTCCGTGTTTCCAGCACAATTCACAGTCGCTCCGTCACGGGAGAGTGGCATTGGAAGTATCACTGCTGAGCTATTTGTAATGCAGTCGCCAAGACTTGGACACCTTGTTGAGTTTGCTCTGTCAGAAATTTTGTCAAAGCCGTAAAGTGCAGGCTCAAGCCCCATATCATACAGTCTTTCCGCACAATAAAACATTCGTCTGTCGCCGCCAATAAATGCAACCTTTACCGTGTTCATATGTACCTTCCTTTCCTGTTTTTAAGTATTTAACCCGGTTTATTATTTTTGGGTACACGGTATTATATGAACGGTGAATAGTACAGGAAACTTTAAACTTGTAGCAGTTAATAAGCAATACTGCGCCTTTTTCTTTCTAAACTAAAAAACTAAAGGCAGATTGCACCTTTTTCTGCAATCTGCCCCCAAAAATTTCTTTTTTGTTATTACTTATTCTTCAACTACAATTGACTCTATTTTCTGCTCACGCATTGGCTTATCATTATAGTTTGTATCAACCGATGCGATTTCGTCAAGCACATCAAAGCCCTCTGTCATTTTACCGAATGCCGCATACTGTCCGTCAAGATAGGATGCGTCAGCGTGCATAATAAAGAACTGTGAGCCTGCGGAGTCAGGCTGATTTGTTCTTGCCATTGAAATAACGCCTCTTGTGTGCTTAAGGTCGTTCTTTACACCGTTTGCAGAAAATTCGCCCTTAATGGTATATCCGGGACCACCCGTACCTGTGCCCTCGGGACAACCACCCTGAATCATAAATCCAGCTATTACTCTGTGAAATATAAGACCGTTATAAAAGCCTTTATCTGCAAGTGCTTTGAAATTTTCTACGGTAATGGGAGCCTTATCGCTGTAGAGCTCAAGCACCATTTTCTTACCGTTTTCCATAGTAATCGTTGCTTTCATATTAAAAATACCCTTTCGTAAAATGCAAATTCGCAATTATGTTCAGCTCTATTTTACACTTTAATCTTTATTAAATTTTGTCCTTTGTGTAATATTTCATATTTTTCCCAAAAAGATTACACTTTAAACACATAGTTTCAAATTCTGAGCTTTTAAATTGGTATTTACAATATGTGATGATTATGATATACTTGTTATAATATAATTTTACTTCAAGGAAAACAAAATGGATTACAACGTTATTATATGTATGCTAAACTCAAGCTATATACATTCCGGACTTGCTCCCTGGTGTCTTATGTCCGGTATAAAAAAGTATGGCTCTGACAGAATCTGTGCAAAGGTTCTGGAAAGTACAATTAATGAAAAGAGCGAAAAAATTCTTTCGGAAATACTGCAATATAAGCCATCAGTAATAGGCTTATGCTGCTATATATGGAATATTGAAAAAATAAAGCCTCTTATAAAAGAGCTGAAAACAGCACTGCCCTCTTGCAAAATAGTTCTTGGAGGGCCTGAGGTGAGCTACTGTGCAGAAAAAGTTCTGACAGAAAATCCACTTGCCGATTACGTGATTTGCGGTGAGGGCGAGCGCCCATTTGCGCTTCTTTGTGATGCGCTTCTCGGTGAATGCTCAAAAGAAGCTTTATCTTCAATTCCCGGACTATGCTACAGATTTGAAAACGGTATACACATATCAGATGCACACATTGAAAAGTGTGAAGTGCCTATGCCTTACGACGAAGGATATCTTGAGAGTCTTGACGGAAGAATATCCTATATCGAAGGAAGTCGTGGGTGTCCATTCTCCTGTGCCTATTGCCTATCCGGAAGATGCGGAAATGTGCGGTATTTCGATATAGCAAAAACAAAGGAAAATATTATAAGACTTGCAAATTCCGGAACAAAAACCATAAAATTCGTTGACAGAACCTTTAATGCCGACAAAAAAAGAGCTATTGAAATATGGGAATTTATCGCCTCACAGTACGGAAAAGCTATCCCACGTGGAGTGTGCGTACATTTTGAAATAGGTGGAGATTTGCTTTCAGAGGAGTGTTTTTCCGTTCTTCAAAGGATGCCTGCGGGAAGCATACAGCTCGAGCTTGGCATTCAGAGCTTTAACGAAAAGACACTAAAGGCAATAAAACGCAAGACAGATACAGAACGTCTTTCAGCAAATATACAAAGGCTTATTTCCTTGGGAAATATGCACGTGCACATAGACCTTATTGCAGGACTTCCCTATGAGGATTTTGAAAGCTTTCGGGAAAGCTTCAACAAAGCATTTGAGCTTCGTGCGAATATGCTTCAGCTCGGATTTCTGAAGCTTCTTCACGGAGCGGATATGCGTGAAAATCCTGAAAAATATCCTTGCAAGTACTGTTCTACAGCTCCCTACGAGGTGATTTCCACGCCCCATCTCACAGAAGATGATATGCGCAAGCTAAAGCTTGTAGAACACGCAAACGACAAAATCTCA
This sequence comes from Eubacteriales bacterium, assembly GCA_045596605.1. Classification (GTDB taxonomy): domain Bacteria; phylum Bacillota; class Clostridia; order Oscillospirales; family CAG-382; genus SIG622. The sequence continues at coordinate 27,634 of JAZOCR010000032.1, forward strand.
AACAGTGGAAAATTCAGCCATAGCTTTGGCTATATCCTTAATACACTTGATAAAACTCCCTTTGATATTCTTCTTGAATTTGGAACGTACTATAATAAGCACGTAGAAAAAACGGTATCGCTCTTTGAGCTTTCGGAAATATACTACAATTACTTTTCTTCGTATACACAGATAAATCCGGATACACTTTCCGATATGATGATACTTGACTTTTTCTCACATTCACGATACGGAAAGCTCCCCTCTTTCCTGAAAAGACAGGACAAATGCATAAAAGCCGTACTTGAATATCTGTCAAAAAATCCAAAAAGCAAAAAGAAAGACGGCGCCGTACGCTCTGCAGCAATACTTCACACAAGACCGGTTGCCGTGTATTGCGACAGTGCGCAGACGCCGGAGCTTGATAAGGAATTTAAAAATCCCGTCACAAAAAAATACGAGCTTCATTTTATAAATCTTTCGGAAATATTTGATGTCTGACCTTACAGAAGGCCCAGCGAAATAAGCTCCCTGTCTATTCTCTTTGCAGTACTTTCCTCACACGGAGTAAGCGGAAGCCGCAGCTCGTTTTTACAAAAGCCAAGTCTATTCATTGCGTATTTTACCGGCACCGGATTTACCTCTGTAAACAGTGCTTCGAATATAGAGGCACATTCAACAAAAATACCAAGTGCACCCGCTCTGTCACCAAGAAGCTCTGCACGGCACATATCCGATATTTTTTTCGGCATAATATTTGATGCCACAGATATAACGCCCCTGCCGCCAATGGACATAATAGGCAGGGTATCGCAGTCATTTCCCGAATAAATTGTAAGGTTGTTTTTGCACAGACTTACTGTTTTAAGGCACTTTTCAAGATTTCCGCTTGCTTCCTTTACGGCTACAACCCCCGGAATTTTTGACAGCTCAAGATAAATTTCCGGAGTAATATTCACACCTGTCCTTGACGGAACGTTATACACTATCACCGGTAATTCACATTTTTCGGCAATGGCTTTATAATGCTCCGTTATTCCTTTTTTTGTGCCCTTGTTATAGTAAGGTGCTACGGAAAGAATTGCATCTGCACCTGCTTTTTTTGCAAAATACGACATTTCTGCGGATGACGCAGTATTATTTCCGCCGGTGCCTGCTATAACCGGCACTCTCCCGGCGCAGCGCTCAACCGTAAACTCTATAAGAGACTTTCTTTCATCAATACTAAGGGTGGATACCTCCCCTGTTGTACCACAGACAACAATAGCGGATATTTTGTCCTGTATTTGAAAATCTATAATACGCTCGAGTGCCGAATAGTCTATTTTTCCACCGCAAAAGGGCGTCACAAGAGCAGTCGCAGCTCCCTGGAATATATTTTTCATATATCAATCATTCCTCTCTCTTGATAGCTTTAAATTAGGTACTTTTTCTCCTTATACATTATATTTGAAAAATCAACATTTGACATATCAAAATGCGATAATGGACTTTGCTATAGGAAAAATATTGTGATTTTCTCTATGTGCAATTTGACATTTATGCAAGATGACCGATTCTATTGACTAAATAGCTAAATGCCCCTAAAAAAATATATGTATTTTTCATAAAATATTTCGAAAAACACTTGACAATTGACGAAAAAAATTGTAAAATAAGATAGAATGAATTTTTTGGCAATTTATTGATTGTTTGGTTTATGGTTTTTTTACACAAATGCATTAAAAGTCATATGCCTTATTTTATACCACAAGCTTTCTAAAACGCCTTAAAACTTTAAAAAACCAAGGAAAGGTCGACAGCTATGTTTTGGACCGAAGCAACTGTTTATACTACAACTGAAGGCATCGAGCCGGTTGCGGGAATCCTTCTTATGAACGATATTACCGGTTATTCGGTAATCGACAGCAAGGATTTTAATGACTTTCTCGAGCGCCGTGAAATATACTGGGATTATATCGAAGACGAGCTTTTTGCTCTTAAAGAATGTGAAACACAGGTAACCTTTTATCTTCCTGATAATTCACAGGGGAGAGAGCGTCTTGCTGCTATAAGACAGGATCTTGAACGTCTGAAATTCGAAGATGACGGCAAAGTTTTTGGCAGGCTTACCGTTGAAATAGGTAAAATTGCCGATGAGGACTGGGAAAACAACTGGAAACAGTATTTCAAGCCCTTTGGCGTCGGAAAGAATATTGTAATAAAGCCAACCTGGGAGAATTACGAAAAGAAGAATGGGCAGACTATTATAGAAATAGACCCGGCTTCATCCTTTGGTTCAGGCTCTCATATGACTACAAGACTGTGCCTTGAATGTATTGAAAAGCTTATTTGTGAAGGTAAAAGCTCCGAAAAGCTTCTTGATATGGGCTGCGGAAGCGGTATTCTGGGTATAGGTGCATATTTACTTGCAGGCTCGGATATTACCGCTGTGGATATCGAGGAAAACTCTATAAGGATAGCAAAAGAAAATGCGGCAATAAATAATCTTCCTGCTGATAAATTTCACCCTTACGTCGGTAACGTAATAACCGATAAGGCTCTCTACGACAGGATATGCGAAAATTCCTATGACATTATAGCCGCAAACATTGTATCCGACATTATAATTATGATGGCGCCGATGTTCAAAAAAGTTCTTGCAACTGGCGGCAGACTTATTGTTTCCGGTATCATTTCCGAAAGAGCAGATGAGGTTGAAGCGCATCTTAACAAATACGGCTTTGTACGGGAAGAATTTTTCGACAAGGAAGGCTGGGCGGCAATAGTTCTCCGCTGCGAGGACTGATATGCCAAGGTTTTTTATAACAAATCCGGACAAGAGTGTTTCCGGCGAAATAATTACTATTTCCGGCGGTGATGCCCGTCATATTTCCCGCTCGCTTCGCATGAAACCGGGTGAGGCACTTGACGTATCCGATTTTTCAGGATTTGAATACAAGTGTGAAATATGCGGTTTTTCTGAAAATGAAGTAAAGCTGAAGATACTTGAAAAACGGCTGTGCGAAAGCGAGCCAGGTATTAAGGTGAGAATATTTCAGGCACTCCCCAAGGGCGATAAGCTTGATACGGTTATCCAGAAATGCACAGAGCTCGGAGCGTACGATTTCACTCCGGTGCTTACGTCGAGGTGTATTTCAAGACCTGATGAAAAATCGTCAAAGAAAAAGTGTGAGCGCTGGCAGAAAATTGCGGCTGAAGCATCAAAGCAGTGTGGCAGAGGAATTATTCCAAAGGTTAACGAGGTTTTAAGCTTTGAGGCGGCACTGAAAGAAATGAATGAGTGTACCCTGTCGCTTATGTGCTATGAATGCGAGGACGGATATTCCATAAGAAGGTGTATCTGTGAAAACATAGATAGACTTAAAGATGAAGCAACCGTTGCGGTGTTTATAGGTCCTGAGGGTGGGATTTCCACCGAAGAAGCGAAAGCTGCAAAGGAAAGCGGCACGATATGCGTGGGACTCGGAAAAAGAATACTCCGAACAGAAACAGCTCCGCTGTTTGCGCTATCGGCAATAATGCTTATTACAGGCAACGCCGACTAAGCAAGTATATAATTTTACAATAAATATTTGACAAATACGTTTTAGAAAGGCATGACAGATTATGGCAGAGAAAAGAAACAACAACGGCGCAGTACAGGACGTTCGTCTAAAGCAGGATATTGCGGCATTTAAATCCTCAGTGGTGTTTTTACTGTTTTGCGCAGTGATATTTTTCACCGTAACGCATCTGACTTATGAGCGTGATTCGCTTTATATGACGATACGAACCTTCATTGAACACTATCCATTCGTTCTTGCAGCATTCTTTGCGCTGTTCGGTCTGTGCTGTATATGGAAATTCATAAATATCAAAAAGCATAAGGACGAATCCTACAGATATTTTTCAAGCGGCGATGCCTGCGGTATTTCTCTGTTTTTGCTGATATTCGCTCTGACGCTTACGATGACATATCATATGTCCGTAATTCTGACTGTAATCGTTGGATATGCACTTTGCTACTACGTGAAGCATTTCTTCCAAAAGGACTTCTTCCTTGTAACTCTTCTGAATACCGATATTGCTCTGGCTCTCTGGCTTTTATTCGGCAATGCAGGTATGACAGGCGGTGTTGCAAGCTTTGCTAAAATTGTCTTTGCTGTAATTGCAGCACTCGGATTTATTGCTGTATGTTATTCGGTAATAAAGCTTATAAGAAACAAAAAGCAAATAAAAAAAGAAAAGCTCTCTCTTATCCCCGCAGTTGTTTCTATAGCATTAGGTGGAGTTCTTGCAGTACTTATGTACTTCACAGGCTCAGTGGTAACGATACTCATTGCTGAAATTGTTCTCCTTGTTCAGTACGTAGGACTCGGAGTTTATTATACAGTAAGATTACTAAATCAATAACAGGAGGGTAAAAAACAATGTCAAACAGATTATTTCAGGGAATCATTCATCAAATGAAGGACAACATCGACAGAACAATCGGTGTTATCGACGAAAACGGCATCATAGTTGCGTGCAGCGAGCTTGTTAAAATCGGTGAAGAAAAGCGTGATATTCTCGAAGGAGTGAGCTACACCACCGAAAATCTTGTTTCCGGCGGATATACCTACAAGGTTATTGGCTCACACGCAAAAATTGAGTACGTAATAATGGTTGAGGGTGATGATAAGACTGCTTCCGACATTGCAGGCATTCTTTCTGTGTCCCTCGGAAACATAAAGACACTTTACGATGAAAAGTACGACAAGTCAAGCTTTATCAAAAACATTATTTTGGACAACATTCTCCCCAGTGATATTTATATCAAAGCAAAGGAACTTCATTTTACAAACGACGTTTCCCGTGCCGCATTCTTCGTAAGATTTTCCGACAAAACTGAAATTATGCCCTACGATATTCTTCAGAATATGTTCCCGGAAAAGAACAAGGATTTCGTTATCAACGTAGGTGAAACCGATATAGTTGTAGTTAAGGAGCTCAAGCCCAACTGCGACAGCAAGGACCTTGAAAAGATTGCAAGCTCCATTGTTGACACAATTAGCTCTGATTTCTACATAAAGGTAACTATAGGTATCGGCTCTGTTGCAGAAAACATCCGTGACCTTGCACGCTCCTTCAAGGAAGCTCAGGTTGCGATTGAAGTAGGTAAAGTATTTGATACTGAAAAGAATATCATAAATTACGAAAACCTCGGAATAGGAAGACTTATTTATCAGCTTCCCACAACCCTTTGTGAAATGTTCCTCCAGGAAGTATTCAAGAAGGGCTCACTTGAAAGCCTTGACAGAGAAACACTTATGACCATTCAATGCTTCTTTGAAAATAACCTTAATGTTTCCGAAACCTCAAGAAAGCTTTTCGTACACAGAAATACTCTTGTTTACAGACTTGAAAAAATCAAGAAGCTTACAGGTCTCGACCTTCGTGAATTTGAGCACGCAATAACCTTTAAGGTTGCCCTTATGGTTAAAAAGTATCTCGTTTCCAAGCCTGTTAAATATTGATGGTTTTCACACAGAATACACACTCATTAATTAAAATTCCACACAATATTTAACAATAATACCTTTTTAAACTCTACCTCAACGTGGTATAATTATTTTGTATGCCGTTGAGGTTTTGTTTTTGTCGCAGTTTGTACGTAAATGCAGCGGCTGAAAATAAAAAGTAAAGGAGTCGATAGCTTGATTAAGTTTGAAAACGTATCTAAAACCTACGATAAGAAAAAATATGTACTTAACAACCTGGATTTGACAATAGACGACGGAGAATTTGTATTCGTAATGGGTCCCTCGGGAGCAGGTAAAACAACGCTTACTAAGCTCCTTCTTCGTGAGGAGCGTGTATCCTCCGGAAAGCTGTACGTTGATAAATACCGACTGGATAAAATCCCGGCAAGAAAGGTTCCGGACCTTCGCAGAAATATGGGGTTTGTTTTCCAGGACTTCAGACTTTTTGAAAATAAAACCGTTTATGAAAATGTAGCCTTTGCAATGGAGGTTCTCGGAGAGCCTAAATCCGAAATAAAAAAGAAGGTTCCGATAGCCCTTGGCATAGTTGGACTTACAGGAAAGGAAAACGTAATGCCGGTGAAGCTTTCCGGCGGCGAAAAGCAAAGACTTTGCGTTGCAAGAGCCATTGTTAACAACCCCGGCGTTATCGTCGCAGACGAGCCTACAGGCAACCTCGACACCGCTCTTGCTAAGGATATTATGGATCTGCTTGTAAAGATATCCCACTTCGGTAAAACCGTAATCGTTGTAACCCATGCAAGCGATCTTGTAAAGCTTTATAACGAAAGAATAATACTTATTAAAGACGGCGTGCTTGCTTCTGATACAAAATACCCTAATCTCAAAACAAACGCCGTTCCCGGTGACGCTGAGCACGATATTGACGAGCATATAGAAAACAGTGAGTTTGCAAAGCGTGGCGATACTGATTCCGAAGCTCCCCATATGACATACACGGATTTCGGAGCGCACAATACCACTGCAGATAACGGTAAGGAGGGCGAAAACTAATGAGAAGATATAAATTCAGCACCTTCCTTGGAGAATCTCTGAAGGGTATTTACAGAAACCCTCTTTCAAGCACGGTTTCAATAATAAGCCTTGTGCTTGCACTTCTCGTAATGGGAAGCTTCTGGCTTCTTAAGGTTAACATTGACTATAATCTCGAATCTCTCGGAGATTTTCATAAAATAGTAGTATATCTCGAGCTTGACGCTACTGCCGAGGATGCAGAAAAAGCCAAAGCTCAGATAAAAGAAATAATAGGTGTTTCCGACGATGCAATCGAGTTCACATCAAAAGCGCAGGCTCTTGAGATAGAAAAGCAAAAATACGGCGAGGAATACTCCTACATATTCGACTCCTATAAAAGCGGAGCAAATCCCCTGCCCGACTCATTCACCGTTTCTTACGACGAGGAAACAAAGGATCTTGAATACATAATGCAAAGAGTTTCGGGAATAGATAAAGTAGAAAGTGCGAAGAACAGAAAAGACCTTGCAGACAAAATCACAAATCTCAAGGACGTTGTAAGTCACGTTTCAACAGCACTTCTTATAATGCTGTTTATTGTTTCGGTATTTGTAATCGGCAACACGGTAAAGCTTACACACGAAGCAAGAAAGTCAGAAATAAAGATAATGAGATACATAGGCGCAACAAACTTCTTTATTGAATTTCCCTTCGTGCTCGAGGGTATTATTCTCGGTGTCGTTTCATCGTTTATTGCATATGGAATTGAAATATACGCATACGGACTTATGACGAGTAATATCGCAGGCAACTACGGAAGCATAGTAAAGCTTATTTCCCTATCTGATCCTGCGTTTGCGCAAATAGCGGGAATGAACTATTATGTATTTATTATAGCTGCATTCCTTGTTGTGGGACTTCTCACCGGCGTGCTCGGCACTCTCACCACGAGAAAGCACCTCAAAGCGTAAGCATTGAAACTTAAGGCATAAATCTTAAGGCAGAAGTTTTAGTAAGGAGCAGCAAAGCCGCCCTTGCAGCATAGCGAAAGGATTTGAAAAATGATAAAAACCAGGATAAAAAATATTCTTCCCGCTTTTCTCGCTTTGTGTATTACAGCAACTGCAGTTTTTACAGTATACGTTGCGCCTGCAAGAGCCGACGAGCTGGAAGACCAGAAAAAGGCTCTGAGCTCAATGAAGGACAGCTATTCAAGGGCTGTAGCAAATACAAATGCACTAAAAAGCCAGCTTTCAGCAAAGCAAGCACAGATAAAGACAAAGCAAGACGAAAAGTATCTTCTCGACCAGGAAATAACAGTTCTTACAGAACAGTTAAAGACTGCAGAATCCCTTATAAGCGAATATTCCGTTTATATTGAAGAAAAGAATGCAGAAAAGGCACTTCTTCAACAGCAATACAAAGAGCAGGAAGAAATGCTCGGCTCAATGCTTCGTATGTCATATAAATACGGTGATGAGTCATACATTGACATTATTCTCGGTGCGGAAAGTATTTCCGACTTTATCCAACGACTCGATTTTCTTGCCTATCATATGCAGTACAGCTCTACACTGATGTCTGAAATGAAGGAAACAACAACTAACCTTGATGAAATAACAACGAATCTCAGTGCGGCACTGGACTCAACGAATGCAGTAAAAGAGGAAATGCTTGACACGAGAACCGAGGTTGAAGAAAAACTCGCACGTGTTGACGTTCTTATAGCAGAGCTTGAGAGAGATGCTTCCGACCGAAGGGCACTTATTGCTCAAAAGGAAGCAGACAGAAAGGCACTTGAAAAGGAAATAGCAGAGCTTACAGCAACAATTGCCGCAAAGGAAGCTCAAAACGGTGGTACTCCTCCTGCAAAAAACGACGGCAGTACTCTCGGTTGGCCTCTCAAGGGATATTCTATGAGAAACCTTACGTCAAGCTACGGCTACAGACGTGACCCCTTTACAGGAGCAACCTCCTTCCACAACGGTCTTGACGTAGGTGCGCCATACGGAACAAAGATTTATGCGGCAGAAAGCGGCACTGTCGTTCGTGCTTCGTGGTATGGTACATACGGAAACTGTGTAATTATTGACCACGGTGGCGGACTTATGACTCTTTATGCTCACTGCAGTGGATATAATACAACTGTAGGTAAATACGTAAACAAAGGTGACGTTATTGCTTACGTCGGCTCAACGGGCCGTTCAACAGGAAACCACCTGCACTTTACCGTATTTATTAACGGTCAGACAACTGACCCCGGAAAGCTTCTCTCTTAAATGCTGCAGTAATTTCCCACCGAAAGGACAGTGACAACAATGGGTAAAAGAATACCTCTTGGTATAGCAATATTTTTAATCGTCTGTGCTGCTTATATTTCATTTCAGATAACCTACACCTACGTAGACCAAAAGTATTATGACGCCGTTTACGACATAACCTCCGAGGATAGTGCTTTCTCAAAAATAAACGCCATTGATAACATCGTAAGAAAAAACTACGTCGGCGATATTGATGAGAACGAGCTTGAAAACGGTCTTGTGCAAGGATATCTGTACGGTCTTGGTGACAAATACGCTACCTATATGGATAAAGACGAATACCAGACGTATATTTCAAAGAACAACGGAAAGCAAATCGGTATCGGTATCACAGTTATATATGACAATACCCTTGGTGGTATGTATATAACTAATGTTGTTAAGGACTCCCCCGCAATGAAAGCGGGAATTGCCGCAGGCGATATCATTACAGATGTTGACGGTCAGAGCATCTCCGAGCGTGGCTACTATAATACCATAAGCTACATCGGGGGCGGTGAAGTCGGCGAAGCCGTTACTCTTACAGTGGAAAAGGCGCCTGATTACTACGAGCAACAAGAATATGCCGTAGTACGGGAGGTTGTTGAAACAACTACAGTAAACTATGAGATGTATAAGGATGAGGTTGGATATATCGAAATTTCAAGCTTTAACAAGGTAACTCCCACGGAGTTTATCACCGCAGTTGATGACCTTATTTCAAAGGGTGCAAAGGCATTTATTTTTGACGTTCGCAACAACTCCGGTGGTGACCTTGAAGGAATAAAAGGCGTACTTGACTATCTTCTTCCGGAAGGTCCGATTATAAGAATTGTTTCAAAGGACGGAAGCGAACAGGTTCTCAACTCCGACGCAAATTCTGTTGACCTTCCTATGGCAGTTCTTATTAACGGTAATACCGCAAGCGCAGCAGAGTTGTTTTCAAGCGCATTACGTGACTACGAAAAGGCAAAGCTGGTTGGCACAAAAACCTATGGCAAGGGCACTATGCAGACTATAATGCGTCTTACCGACAACAGTGCGCTGTCTATCTCAACACAGATGTACAACCCTCCATATTCGGAAAACTACGAAGGTATAGGGCTTACGCCGGACGTTGAAATAGACCTTACTACTGAGCAATATTCAAAGTATTATCTTCTCACCCTTGATGAAGACCCTCAGCTCCAGTCTGCCTACAGATTGCTTGGCTTCGGAGAAGAGGA